>CAYHHL010000003.1:80791-85937 GCA_964356325.1 uncultured Enterobacteriaceae bacterium
ACCGCGAAGAAGGTGCCGTGCTTGCGGCTGTGGACCATGAAGACGTCGAGGAACCGACAGAGGTCGTCAAAGAACGTCGGCGCCGGCGCATCGAGCACGGCCTGCAGCCCGCCCAGCACGATGTGGTGGTGGTGGTGCAGCACGGCCTTGATGATGCCGTCGCGGTCGCCGAAGTGGTTGTAAAGCGTACCGACTGAGACGCCGGCCCGGGTGGCTATCGCGTCGATGCGTGCCAGCGCCAGGCCTTCTTCGGCGAGCACGGCCTCGGCAGCTTCGAGGATGGCGATTTGCGTTTGTTCGCGCAGCCGATCGCGCAGTTTCACGCTCGGCGCGGCGGGCGCGACCGTCGCCTCAGGGTCAGGTGAGTGTCGCGGTGACTTGTTGGAACCGTCGTTCATAATTTGAACGTTAGTTCCCAGCGCCGTCGGTGTCAAGGACGCGGCAGCCTCAGAAACATCCCGACCTCAGAACATCGTCGCTTCCTCGGCCTTGGCCGTGCTCGGGTCGTATTGGCCGCGACGTTTCATGGTGGTTGAATCGGGCGGCCGCGGACGACGCGCGGGATTCGGCGACCTGTTGGCCCTGACCGCATTTCGACAACTTGGCGACAATGTTGCGGACCTACGCTGATATGCAGCGGTCGGTCCTTGCCATACACATACATTCTGTCAAATGGCAGGACGTCGGCAATCCAACGTGCGACGTCCCAACTCGGGCAATTGGCAACATGCACGTCGACCGCCAAGCCCCGCCGCGGGCAGATCAAGGCACCGTGGCTATTGAGCTCGCAGCCGGCGTGCTGATCCAAGCTGGGTGCGATACAACTCCGAATCTGCCGCGTCAGGCTGGGGCCAGCGAAGCCGTACGTAAGGTCTACCTGGCCGAACTGCGCGACCAGCGGATCCAACAACATCTCACAGAGTTGCTCGATCGCGCGGTAGGTCTCCGGTTCCCGCGGCGTGTTGTCTAGCGGGTCAGACCCTGCCGTGCGCGCGGCGCTTGCCAGCCGTGACCAAGTCGCGCCACACTCGATGAGGTCGGCATAGCGGAAGTGCCGGCTACAGCAGGCGTAGATGTCGAAAGGTAGCAACGACACGGGCGTTACCGTCGTCCAGTTGGACGAATACCGCAGTATCCTAGCGACCATCGTCTACGGCAAGCGAGTTGCCGGCGCGAGGTACTTGCACGTGTCGGCGTTATCTGGACCGATCCTCGATCTGGTTCGCGAAGCCGCCGGGATTGCTGATATCACACAAACAGCGTTCGATGTCGTCAAGTTTCACGGCGACGAAACGATCTTGTCGCTGCTCAGCTACCCTCGATTTTTCCAAGACGGATTCCCGACGTTGCACGCCGCTTGGACAGTCGACCTCCGCTTGCGCGTGGCGACGGGCCGGAGCTACCCCAGCGACCGAAATCCGCCCATCCTGCATCGCAAGGAGCAGATGCTCGCGGAGGGCCACCCGCTACGCGAATTGTATGCGGATCTGACCAAAGCAGCCGAGGCTGCGGGCCTGTTCAACGACCCGGCCATCATCGGGCATGCCGCTGGTTGGGAAGAAGAGCTGCAGTCACGTGGTCTTGTGGTCAACGGCCATGAGTTGGTCGTCTGCCAGGCGAACGTGGATGTCGCCGCCTGGAACGCCGCCCGGCACCGAACGGCGTTGTCGCGCACCGGTTTGTCCAGTCCCGTTCAAGCGTTGTGGCGCCACGGGTTGCTGGGTGAAACCACAACGTTTTTCGACTACGGGTGCGGACGCGGCGATGACGTGGCCCTTTTGTCGGATCGCGGCTTGCCCGCCAGCGGATGGGATCCCTGGTTCCGCCCGGACCCGCCGCGCTCGCGTGCCGATACCGTCAATATCGGGTTCGTTCTCAACGTCATCGAGGAGTTGAAGGAGAGGAGCGCGGCTTTGAACGGCGCATGGCTGTTGGCTGGCCGCGTCCTGTCGGTAGCAGCGCTGATCGGCGGCCGCACTGCCCAGGACCGTTGGCGGCTGTTCCAGGACGGCGTCATGACTTCGCGGGGGACTTTTCAAAAGTACTTTACCCATGCCGAACTGGGCGACTACATCCGAGAAGTGCTTGGCCGCGACCCTGTCTCTGTCCAGCCCGGTGTCTATTTCGTGTTTCGCAATGACGAGGATGAACAGGACTTTTTGGAACAACGGCAGCGAACGCGCTTCCCTTGGCGACGCCCCGCCATGCCGCGACCAGAAAGAGTCCGTGCGGAGCGGCCCCCTCGACCTATTCGCGAGCGAGTGCCGCGGACAACTGGCAGGGGCCCAGCAAGAGTCGATCGCTGGCAGGCTCACGGCGACCTTTTGGACCGGTTCTGGCAATGTTGCTTGGCCTTCGGACGGATTCCGCTGGAAAAGGAATGGCCAGAAATCGAACGGGTAGCGCGAGACGTGGCCCGACCTGAGCGCGCGCTCGAACACCTTCTCGGCGTGCATGGCCAGGAACCGTTCCAGGCGGCGCAACAGCACCGGATGGACGACCTGCGCGTGTACCTTGCCTTGCAGTTGTTTGAACGCCGGCAATCGTTCGGCCATCTGTCGGAGCGCGTGCAGCGGGACATCCGGGCGTTCTGGAGCAGCCATGGACGGGCCCTGGACGACGCCAAGACTTTCCTGTTCTCGCTGGGTTCGCCGGACATTGTGGCAGCAGCCTGCGAAGCCGCTCATGCCAATGGCATTGGGTGGCCCGAACTCGACTCGGCGGGCCGGGTCGACAGCCTCCTTCTGCAAGCGCACCTGTTGTCCGAACTCCCGCCGTCGTTGCGGCTCTACGTGGGCTGTGCCGGTCGACTATATGGCGACCTCGAATCGGCCGACGCGCTCAAGATCCACGCTCGGTCGGGAAAGTTGAGCGCGATGCTATACGACGACTTCGCAGGCTTGGCCGTGCCGAACTTGATCGAGCGCGTCAAAATCGACCTGCGCCGGCAGTCGATCGACGTGTTCGGCTATGGGTCTGCCGAGTTCCCGCCGCAGCCGTTGTGGCTGAAAGCGCGGTTGCTGGTGCCGGAACAGGACGAATACGAGCGTCAGAAAGCCTTCGACGACGCGCTGATAACTAGCGGGCTGTTCGATTTCAGTGGCTTTGGGCCGGCCCGGGAGGTAGTCGACGTGGGTTTGGCTGCAACGGGCCGGCGCATCGAAGGCTGGTCAATCGTCAAAGTCGATTCGGGAGCTTCGTGATGTTCAGTGCGCGGTTTCAACGGGAAATCGTCGTCACCCACCATGCTCGGCTGCGGATGCTGGCGCGCGGTGTCGATGACGCCGTCGTGCTCGATGTCATCGACACGGGGACAGCGCGTTGGAAAGACGACGTGCGCCTGTGGCTGTTCAAGGAGTATGATGGACGTGACGACAACCTGATTTGCGTCGTCGCCGTCCTGGAATCGGTGCTGGTCGTTAAGACCGTGATGCATCATTTCGTCGAGGGGGAGCCACCGTGAAAACAGTGTATTATCCGCAGGATGATATCCTCGAAATCAGGCTGAGCGAAAAGCCAATCGCCAGGGAGACTTCACAGGATTGGAATGTTCACCTGAGCTTCGCCGAAGACGGGTCGCTAGTGGAACTGGTGGTGCTGGATGCCGTGAAGTCGGGGATGATTCCGTTCGAGGGTGGTGGCGCGCGGGTGGCTGCGTAAGCTGTTCGTGGGATGCAGCCGCTACGCTGACCGGAACCTTCAACGTCAGCAGTGGTTGGCACCCGGGTGGATCCTACGGCCTCTGCCAAACCTGAATTGTCCGAACCGCCGATTCGCCTGCGAGCCGCACCTTTGCCTGCCCTTCTGGCAATCCGTTCAAGCGGGCGTCGTTCAAGTGGTTCCGTAGCGTTTTTGTGGGGTTCGATTTGCAGGCGAATGCCGCGACCAGCCCCATGTTCGCCAAGAAATCTGCGTCGCCCGTCTCGAAGTCTTCGGCATCTTGCGACAGCAGAACCACTGCGACGCCTTTTTGGCGAGATTCGCGAATCAACCTCATCAAGGATTCGCTGCCCAATTGCAGGACCCTGCGCGCTTCGTCGATGACCAGTACGCAGCGAATGAGACGATGCCCGCCACTGTCGGTTGGCGCTTCCGACAGCGAGTTCGACCATCCTTGCAGCGCGTCCAGCAACAAGAGCATGGTCAGCTTCATCCGGTCGTCCGTCGCGTCTTGCAGCGAGAGCACCCAGGATCGCGAGAAGAATTCGGCTGCGGACAGCTCGGTCGAAAACAACGCGCGGCGGTTGAGAATATCGACTTTGCCGCTCAAACCGTCGGCCTTCTTCCCGCGGGTCGCATAGGCGTCTGCGAGCGTACGCGTGAGGCCGAGCAGAGACGGCTTGTCACCCTGCTTCATGAGCGCCAGCAAAGCGTCGAGAAACGCAGGTTTCTGCACAGCCCCAAGCGAGCCGCCAAAAACCGCAGCGAACGAACCGCAGAATCGCTCCGCGACGGCCAGCGCGTCCGTCCCTTGCGGTACGTGCAGCAAATCGAGAGGAATTGCCTTGTCTTTTACTTCGACAACCTGGGCTTGCATGAATTCGACAACGTCCGGCTTGTCCCTGGCGATCTGGCCCTGCGGATCGATGAAGATGATCGGAACATTGACCCGTTCACGCAATTGCCTTAGCAGTCCGAGCGTGAACTCCGTCTTGCCTGAGCCCGCAGCGCCAAGAATGCCAGCATGTGGAACCGACCGATTCCAAATCCAGTTCACCGTTTCGCCAGTGGCCAGATCCTGTGCAATCGTACCGAGTTTGACTATTATGGGTACAGGCAGCCGGTTGTCCTGCGCGGGACTATTACCAGACTCGTCGACAGCACCTTTGGTAACTTGCGCAGCAAGCTGCACCACGAATTGCTCGACGTCCATGGCGGCCGCCTCGAAATCGCTGCCGAGGAGGTAAGCGCCTCGGTGCCAATGTCGACGCACCGCATCTTGTATCGTACGTGCGCTCAGTTCTTCTGGAGAATCGTGTTCAATAATCAGCGCAAGCCAAGTGTCGAGGTCGACACCGGCACCGAAAAGGGCTGCGCCCCGAATCGATTGCCGGCCAAGCTGTTCCTCGTTGGGCGGAATCGGCGCAGCGGTGTTGACGGCGTCGCCAATCCGCCCAACTCCGGCGTTTTCCGCCGCCCGCGCCGC
>CAYHHL010000004.1:0-6297 GCA_964356325.1 uncultured Enterobacteriaceae bacterium
CGACGTCTTCACGGGTCACTCGGCCTTGTTCGCCGGATCCCTGGACCTCGGCCAGATCGACCCCGAGTTCCCGAGCCAACTTGCGGGTGGCCGGAGCCGCGCGGACTCGTTCGCCTTCTTCGCGATCGACTGCCGCAGGAGCCGCGGCCGTTGTCGAGGGGCGAGAAGCGGATAGCTTCGATTCCTCGACAACGGGCAGGTCATAGAGCGACGAAGGAGCGTCAGACCTGCCCTGGGCCGGAGCCGGGGCCGGAGCCGGGGCCGGAGCCGGGGCCGCGGCCGGAACCGACGCCGGAGCCGGACTCTTGCCCGAACCCGTACCCGAACCCGTACCCGTACCCGTTCCCGAACCCGCTCCCGTGCCCGTACCCGTACCCGAACCCGTACCCGTACCCGTTCCCGCCTCTTCGATGCTCACTACCACGGCGCCCACCGGCACCATGTCGCCCTCCTGGAAGTGGCGCTTGAGGACCTTGCCCTTGCGCGGCGACGGAATCACCGCCGAGACCTTGTCGGTCAGCACCTCGAACAGCGGCGTATCCTCTGTGACTTCTTGGCCTTCCTCGACCATCCAGCGAGTCAGTTCGCCCTCGACGACGCCCTCGCCGATGTCCGGCAGCTTGAATTCGAATGCCATGGGCAGGTGCCTCCAATCATCGGGAGCGGATGTTGCTCGGAGCGGCGTTCAACGGTAACGGGCCACGGTCCGGAGCGCCTGGAGCACCCGTTGTGGATCCGGCATGTACGCGCTTTCCAACGTGTAGGGAAACGGCGTGTCCCAGCCGGTGACGCGCAATACCGGCGCCTCCAGCCAGTCGAAGCAATGTTCAGCAATGGTCGCAACGAGTTCAGCGCTGTACCCACAAGTGCGCGGGGCTTCGTTCGCCACCACCACGCGGCCGGTCTTGCGCCCCGACTGCACGATCGCCTCGAGGTCGTAGGGCAACAGTGACCGCAAATCCAGCAGTTCGACGTCGATGCCGTCTTGCGCCGCGAGTTCGGCCGCCTTGTCGCAGGTGTGCACCATCGCGCCGTAAGTCAGCACCGTCACGGCAATCCCTTGACCGCGCAGGGGCCTGGCAATCGCCGCCTTGCCGATTTCGACCCGGTAGTCACCCGCCGGCACTTCGCCCTTCGGATGCTGGCTCCAGTTGGTGCCGTGATCCGGGCCGCGGTAGACGCGCTTGGGCTCGAGCACCATCACCGGATCGTCGCTGTGGATCGCCGACAACAGCAACCCTTTGGCGTCATAGGGATTGGACGGCGTCACCACCACCAGGCCGGCCTGGTGCGCGAACACGGCCTCGGGCGACTGGCTGTGGTAATGGCCGCCGCGAATGCCGCCGCCATAGGGCGTCCGGATCACCATCGGCGCCGGGAACAGCCCGCCCGATCGGTAGCGGTACTTCGCGAGTTCGTTGACGATCTGATCGTAGGCGGGGTAGATGAAGTCCGAGAACTGGATCTCGGCCACTGGCTTCATGCCGTACAGCGCCATGCCGATCGCCGCGCCGATGATCCCCGACTCCGCGAGTGGCGTGTCGATCACCCGGTCGTCGCCGAAAGTTTCCTGCAGGCCGGCCGTGGCACGAAAAACGCCACCGAACTTGCCGACATCCTCGCCCAGCACGACGACGCGCGGATTGGCATGCATCGCGAGCTGCAGGGCGTCGCCGATCGCCTGGATGATGTTCATCGTCGCCATGAGCAGTCGCGGACGCCACAAAGGACGCGGGCGGCGGACCTTAGCATGGCGTGGCGGCGTCGATCCACCTGTCGGCGGGCCGGTTCTGGCGACAGGGCGAAACTGTCTTGCAATCGTCACGCAAACGCCGCGACAGCGCGACTCGAACGGTGCATCCTTGTCGACAACGAAGCGATGCAGCACAGCGCCGGCAGGGCGGCGGGACCTTCCCGACCGTAGGCTGCCGGCCCAAGGAGAACTCATGGTAACCACTAGCAACAAGATGCTCGATGGCCACCATCAGGTCGCGAGCGGCGAATCGAAGGTGAAGTGGCTGGTGGCCGTAGTGGTCGTGGCGGCCGTGGTCCTGGGGCTGGGCCTGCCGGTGGCCGAACCGGACCCGACCAGCACGCAGACGCCCGTAGAAGTGCGGGTGACCAAAGCGGAAGGCGTCGTCATGGGCGGATATGCCGTCACCCCGACGGAGATGCGCGCCCAGTTGCGCCAATTGCACAGCGACGACCCGAACCGCGGTCTGGTCGTGCGCGCGGAGCCGGGAGCGCGCTACCACTGGGTCAAGGAGGTCTTGCGCGACGTGCACCAGACCGGCTTTGCCAACGTGGCCTTGGAGTCCAATAGCACCGCCGAGTAGTGGCAGGCTTGTCTGGGACCGAAGATGGCGTTACACGGCCACCGGCATGTCCCGTCCGTTTCCCGACCACCCCGGTCCGTTTCCCGAACACTACAGCGAGCCACCATGAGCCAGCAGCGCTACTTCGATCCGTGGACCAAGCACACGCACTTGACCTTTACCGTCAAGAAGTTCTACGAATCCTTTGAGTCACCGTTCCAGAAGATCGAGGTCTTCGAGGCCGAGGATTTCGGCACCGTGCTGGCCTTGGGCGGCGTGACCAACGTGACCGACCGCGACGAGAGCGGCTACCACGAGATGCTGACCCACGCGCCGCTGCTGGCGCATCCCAACCCCAAGCAGGTGCTGATCATCGGCGGCGGTGACGGCGGTACCCTGCGCGAAGTGCTGCGCCATCCCGAAGTCGAGCGGGCCGTGCTGGTCGACATCGACGGCGAAGTGATTCGCGTGGCGCGGCAGTACTTTCCGCAGTGCGCCAAAGCCCTGGACGATCCGCGCGCCGAGGTCATCGTCGGCGACGGTCTGGCCTACGTCGAGATCGCGGCGGCGCAGGGTGGGCATTTCGACGTGATCCTGGTTGATTCCACTGATCCCGTCGACGCCGCGGTCGAGCTCTTCACCGAGAAGTTCTACCGGCATTGCGCGACCTTGCTCGGCCAGCAGGGCATCTTGGTGCCGCAAAGCGATTCGCCGACGTTCTACCTGGGGCGCGTCGCCGACGTGTTCCACAAGCTCAGCGACATCTTCGCCCATACTTCCCTGTACCTGGGCCAGGTCACCGCGTATCCGGGCGGCGTGTGGGCCTACACGGCGGCCAGTCAGCAGATCGACGTCAAGGAAGCGATTCGCCACTCGGATCGCAGCAAGCGCCTGGACGAGCAGTTGCGCTACGCCAACCTCGACTTCATCCGCGCCGCGTTTGCCCTGCCGACCTACGTCCAGAAGGCCTTGCGCGGCGGCGATCGGCTCGAACTGCCTTCGCTGGGCGACGATCCCACTGATTTCGGGGTGTAGCGCACAGCAGGTGCTATGCTGGGGGAGCGGACCATGGCGACGCGCGTGCTCTATGTCGAGGACGAGGCCGATCTGGCGCGGACCGTCGCCTGGCAGCTGGAACGCGAAGGCTTTCAAGTCGTTCACGTCGGCACCGGGCGCCAAGGCCTCGATGTCGCCCAGCAGGATCCGCCGTTCGATCTGGTGCTGCTCGATCTGATGCTGCCGGACTTGTCGGGCACCGAGATCTGCCGGCAATTGCGCGCGAATCCAAGAACCAAGGACCTGCTCGTGCTGATGCTGACTGCGCGCGGCGAGGAGATCGATCGCGTCGTCGGCTTCGAGGTCGGCGCGGACGATTACGTGGTCAAACCGTTTTCCGTGCGCGAACTTGCCCTGCGCGTCAAGGCGTTGGTGCGGCGCGGTCAGGCGTCGAATTCAGGCGAGGGCCAGATCTCCGTGGGGCCGTTGCGCCTGGATCCGGAGGGACACTGCTGCTGGGTCGCGGGCGAGGCAGTTGCGCTGACTGCCATCGAATTCAAGCTGTTGCTGTCCCTGGTGCAACGGCGCGGGCGGGTCCAGACCCGGGCGATGCTGCTCGATCACGTTTGGGGCCGCGACACCGACGTGGCGGAACGGACCGTGGATGCCAGCGTCAAGCGGTTGCGCGAGAAGCTGGGCGTGGCCGGGGCTCAAGTCGAGACGATCCGAGGAGTTGGCTATCGGTTCAGCGACGAGACGGCCGCGTCATGACGGCTGGCCGGCAAGCCGCGATCGCCAACCGGGACGCTGACCGGTGAGGCCGGGTGCGCGTGGGCGCCTGTTCCTGCTCGGTTTGGCCCTGCTGATGCTCGCAGGTCTGGTCGGCGCGTGGCTGCACGGCGAGACGCGGACGGTCACCCTGACGCCGACCGACGCGCTGGGGCTGGGCGCCATCCTGGCAACGCTTGCGGCAGGTTGGCTGGCCCATGCGTGGACGCGGCCGTTGCGTGAAGTGGCGGCGACCGCGGATGCCCAGATGCGCGGCCTGTCACGCCGGGCGCCGGTGCTCATCGACGACGAACACGGCCAGGTCGCGGAGGCGCTCAACCACTTGGCGCGACAGCTGGAAACTACACGCGACGACCTGCACGCCCTGCGCGAACGATTCGCGGGCGTGCTGGGCGGAATGCGCGAGGGCGTGATCGCGCTGGCGATCGACGGCCGCATCGTGCTGTGCAATCGCTCTGCCGAGGCGATGTTGGACGCGCCGGGTCCCTTGCCGGGTCAACGCCTGGTGGCCCTGGTGCGGCAGCCGGCGCTCCTGGAGTTGCTGACTTCACGGGACAAGAACGCCGCGCGCGAAATCGAGTTGACCCTGGCTGACGGGCGCATCCTGGCGGTGCGGATGGAGCCGCTGCATCACGCCAACCTCGGGGCGATGCTGGTGCTTCGGGACCTGACTTCGCTGCGCAAGTTGGAGACGGTGCGGCGCGACTTCGTGGCCAACGCCTCGCATGAATTGCGCACCCCGGTCGCGACCATTCAATCCGCGGCAGAAGCGCTGCAGAACGGGGGATTGGAGGAACCCGAGGCGGCGCGCGAGTTCACTGCCGTGATCCAACGGCACGCGCTGCGCATGGGACGCATCCTTTCGGATCTGTTGGACTTGTCGCGGCTGGAGGCGGGGGCGTGGCAGGTCCGCCTGGGTCCGGTGCGACTGTCCGAACGGTTGCAGCACGCCATTGCGTTGGCGGACCTGGCGGTGCGCGAACGGGCCCAGACGTTGACGCTGCGTCTCGACGCCGATCTTTGGGTGCGGGCGGACGCAGGCGCGCTGGACCAGGTCGTCTCGAATTTGCTGGACAATGCGAGCAAGTACACGCCCGCGGGTGGCCACATCACACTCTGGGCCGGGCAAGAAGGCCAGCGCGTGGTGCTGCGCGTGACGGACGACGGGCCGGGCATTCCCGTTCATCAACGCGAACGTGTGTTCGAGAGGTTCTATCGCGTCGACGCGGGGCGGTCGCGACGGCTGGGCGGCACGGGGCTGGGCCTGTCGATCGTGCGCCACCTGGTCGAGGCGATGGGCGGGCGCGTCACCGTCGAAGCCAACCAGCCGCAGGGAGCGGTCGTCCGGGTAGAATTGCTCGCCACTGCCGCGGCAGAACCGCTCGGATCTACAACGAACGTCACAGTCGGAGCGTGAACCGGGACTGGCTCAAGACGCGAGTTCGCCGTCCTCGGTCTCGTCCTGGCCTTGGAAGAAGCGCAGGACCGGATCGTCGCGACGGGCCCGGCGCAACGGCAGTTCGCCCTGCTGCGGCGCCTCCTGGGCCAGTTCGACCTGGACTTCCTGCACGGAGCGATACAGGTCCGGCAACTTGTGCAAAAGCCGCTGCTTGACGTTCTCGCGCAAGATGATCGACTCGATGCCGTCGAACGCCTCGAGGAATTGCACCACCTCTGCAGGCAGCACGGTCTTGCAGAACGCCCAGCCGACGGGCGGGCGGATGTCCACGTCTTGCCAGCGCATCCAGTTGCCCATCAGGCCGTTGTCGGGATCGCGGGCGCGAAAGGTGCCGTCCTCGTCCACCTCCGCCACGACGTAGACGCGCCCGACGGTATAGCCGTGGCCGTTGCAATTGCCGATGACCCAGACCTTGGAGCCGAGGGGCCAGGAACGCATGCTGCACTCCGAATCTTCGTTGTCCGTTCGTTCCTGACTGTTTCGGATCGAGTCCGACGCGGCCCCCAGGCCCCACAGCCAGCGCGCGCAGTACAACGAATCCGCCCCCCCGACGTCAAGACCAATCTTCACGAAGTGCTGTCCAGGTTGCTGAAATCGTACCACTGCGGCCCAGCTAGAGCCTGGGATGGGAGAGTCCGGATCGACCCCGGACCACGGGCCATCCAAGGGGTTGTTGCGTGTCGGGGCGGCCGGATCCTAAACTCCGCCGCATGCAGATCCACACCCTGTCCGCGACCC
>CAYHHL010000004.1:6397-66856 GCA_964356325.1 uncultured Enterobacteriaceae bacterium
GGGCGGCCGGATCCTAAACTCCGCCGCATGCAGATCCACACCCTGTCCGCGACCCGACTTCTCGATCTCTTGCAGCAGCGCACGGTCAGTTCCGCCGAGGTCGTGCAGGCGCTGATCGCCCGCCGCGCCGCCGTGGATCCCCAGGTGCGCGCGTTCGTGGTGCGCTACGACGAGCAGGCGCTGGCCCAGGCCAAGGAGGCGGACGCGGCGCGGATGCGGGGTGAGGACCTCGGGCCCTTGCACGGCTTGCCCATCACGATCAAGGAGAACGTCGACATCGCCGGGACGCCTTCGACGATGGGGCTGCGCTCGCGACAAGGTCAGCCGGCGATGACGGATTCCGTGACGGTTCAGGCGGTCAAGCGGGCAGGTGCGATCATCCTGGGCAAGACCAACGTGCCGCAGTTGCTGCTGGCCCAGGAGACCGAGAACAGCATCTGGGGCATCACGCACAACCCCTGGAATCTCGGGCGCAGTCCGGGCGGATCATCGGGTGGCGAAGCAGCGGCGATAGCGACCGGTCAGACCCCGCTGGGCATCGGCACGGACATCGGCGGATCGATTCGTATTCCCGCGCACTTCTGCGGGATCGCCGGCATCAAGCCCACGGTCGATCGCTGGTCCAACCGCGGGTCGGTCGGGGCGATTCCGGGCCAGGAGCTGGTGCGGGCGCAGATCGGCGCGATGGCGCGCGAAGCCGAGGATGTGGCGTTGCTGATGCGCGCGCTGGAACCGCTGTTCATGGCGACGCTGGACCCGGGCGTGGTGCCGCTGCCGGCGCCGGATCCGTCGCGCGTTGACCTGAAAGGCTTGCGAATCGGCGTGTTCACCGATGACGGCTTCCTGACTCCGGCGCCGGCGCTGCAACGGGCGGTGCGCGAGGCGAGGCAGGTTCTGCAGAACGCGGGCGCCACGCTGGTCGACTACCAACCGCCGGGGGCGCAGGACCTGCTGTACGTGTGGCTGGCCGGCATCTCGAGCGATGGTGGCGAAACGATGCGAGAATTGCTGGCCGGCGAGGAAGTGGCGCGGCAAATCCAACCGTCGATGCGGGTCGCGCGCCTGCCGGGGCTGGTGCGCAAGTCGCTGGCGGGCCTGATGGCGGCGCGCGGCGAGGAGCGCATGTCCAAGCTGCTCAAGAGCCTGGGCGCCAAGCCGGTCGAGGACCTGTGGCGGCTGACGGCGCAACGGACAGCACTGCGGCGTGCGGAACTGGACGCCTGGAATGCCGCGGGGTTGGACGCGGTGCTGTGTCCGCCGCACGCCTTGCCGGCGATGCCGATCGGCAGTTCGGGTGATCTGACCCTGACGCTTTCGTATGCCTTTCGCTACGTGATGCTGAACCTGCCCGCCGGTGTGGTGCCGGTGACCCGGGTGCGCGAGGACGAGCAGACCCGCCCCAACGCCAAGGACAAGGTCGAGAAGCGCTGTGCGGAAGTGGAAGCAGGCAGCGCGGGCCTGCCGGTAGGCGTGCAACTGGTGGCGAGGCCGTGGCGCGAGGACGTGGTGCTGGCGCTGATGACCGCGGTGCAGGCGGGCGTGCGTGGCCACGCTCTGTATCCGCAAACGCCTGTAGATCCCATGAGTTAATTGCGATCGAAGCCGAGCCTAGTCCATCAACTCGACGTCGCCGTCGTACTTGCCGACCACCACGGTCGCCGGTCGCACCACTTCGTCACCGATGGTCGCGCCGGCCGAAACGCCATGCACCACGCGGCCATCCAGGGCCACGTCGGTCACCGGGATGGTCGTCAACGCCTGGTGGCGATTCGGATCGAACTCCTCGCCCACGCCGTCGAACCTGCGCAAGCCCTGGGCGTTCAGCGCCGCTTCGAACTGCGAGCGGATCATCTGGATGCCGTCGACGAAGCCCTGGCCCGGCGCCTGCGACTTCACGCTTTCCAGCGATCGATCCAGCAAGTCCAGCACGTTCAGCAGGCCGCCCATCGCCTTGGCCTGGTCGCGCTTGAGGCTGCGCTCATTCTCGCGCTGCATGCGTTCCCGGGCCGCGGCGAACTCGCTCCGGGCCTTGTCATAGGCCTGGGCGTAGTGCCGCGTCTGGTCCTGCAGCGTCTCGATGCGCGACTCCAACTCCGCGACCTTCTTGCGCAAAGCCATTTCCTGAGGGTTCACGATCGGCGTGGGCGCGGCCGACTGCTCCTGCTCGTCCCCTGAGGGATCTGCGGGCGCAGTCGGCTCGGCCGACGTCTCGATCACGTCATCAGCAGGCTGCACGCCTGGCTTGTGCGTGTTTCGGTTCACTTAGTTGACCTCGGTCTTGGGCGCCTCGACGATCGCGCATTCCGTCGTCAAGAGCATGGTCGCCACGGACGCGGCATTCTGCAGGGCCACGCGCACGACCTTGGTCGGGTCGATCACGCCGCCGAGCATCAGGTCGCCCAGGATGCCCTTGCCCGCGTCGTAGCCGAAGTTGCCCTTGCCGGCGCGCACGGTCTCGACCATGACGCTGCCTTCTTCGCCCGCGTTTTCCGCGATCTGGCGCAGGGGCTCTTCCATCGCGCGGCTCAGCACCTTGATGCCGTGGTCGCGCTCGTCGCCGAACTTGATGGTCTGCAACGCCAACGCCGCCCGCAGCAGGGCCACGCCGCCGCCCGCGACCACGCCCTCGGCCACCGCCGCGCGAATCGCGTGCAAGGCGTCCTCGACGCGCGCCTTCTTCTCCTTCATCTCGATCTCGGTCGCAGCGCCGATGCGCACCACCGCCACGCCGGCCGCGAGACGGGCCAGACGCTCCTCGAGCTTCTCCTTGTCCCAGTCGCTCTTGGTGTTCTCGAGTTCGCGACGGATCTGCGCCACCCGCGACTCGACTTCGCCCTTGGTGCCGCCACCGCCGACGATGATCGTCTTGTCCTTGGTCACGCGCACGCTCTTGGCGCGGCCCAGCTGCTTGAGCTTGACGGACTCCAGCTTCTCACCGATTTCGTCGCTCATGACCGTGGTGCCGACCAGCACGGCGATGTCCTGCAGCATGGCCTTGCGCCGATCGCCGAAGCCCGGAGCCTTGACCGCCACGACGTTCAACTGGCCGCGCAGTTTGTTGTAGACCAGGCCGGTCAGCGCCTCGCCGTCGATTTCTTCAGCGATGATGAGGAGGTTGCCGCTCGCCTGCTTCAGTTGCTCGAGCAGGGGGATCAGGTCGCGCAGGCTGGAGATCTTCTTTTCGTGGATCAGCACGAACGCGTTTTCGAGGTGCGCTTCCATGCGATCGCTGTCGGTCACGAAGTAGGGCGAGATGTAGCCGCGGTCGAACTGCATGCCGTCGACGGTCTCGAGCACGGTCTCGAAGCCCTTGCCCTCTTCGACGGTGATGACGCCGTCCTTGCCGACCTTTTCCATGGCCTGCGCGATGATCTTGCCGATCTCCTCGTCGCCATTGGCCGAAATCACCGCCACGCGCTCGATGTCGTGGTTGCCTTCGACGTCGCGGGACAGGCGCGCGAGTTCCTCGACCACGGCGATGACGCCGGCCTCGATGCCGCGCTTGATCGCCATCGGGTTGATGCCCGCCGCGACCAACTTGGTGCCTTCGACCACGATCGCCTGGGCCAACACGGTCGCCGTCGTGGTGCCGTCACCCGCGAGATCATTGGTCTTGCTCGCCGCTTCCTTGATCATCTGCACGCCGAGGTTGGCGAAGTGCTCCTCGACCTCGATCTCCTTGGCGACGGTGACGCCGTCCTTGGTGATGAGCGGGCTGCCGTAACTGCGGTCGATCACGACGTTGCGGCCCTTGGGACCGAGAGTCACCTTGACCGTGTTGGCCAGGATGTTGACGCCGTCGAGGATCGCGTTGCGGGCTTCGGTGCTGTAGTAGATGGTCTTGGCGGGCATGTGTTCCTCTTGGACTGGGTGTCTCTGGGACTGGGTGTCTCTGCGACGTGGTGTCTCTTGATGTTCCGAGCGTTCTCGACGGGATCCTGGCCCGAGGCTAGTCCGTGACGACGGCCAGCAGCTCGCTTTCCTTCAGGATCAGATACTCGGTGCCTTCGTACTTGATCTCGTTGCCGCCCCACTTGGCCAGCAGCACCTTGTCGCCGATCTTGACTTGCGGAGCGCGGATGCTGCCGTCTTTCAACAGCTTGCCTTTGCCGATCGCCTTCACTTCGCCATAGACCTGCTTCTCCTGGGCCATGGACGGCAGGAACAGGCCACCGGCGGTGCGCTCCTCGGCTTCGGCGCGCTGGACCAGGACATTGTCGTACAGGGGTCGGATACTCATCAGCTCGCTCCAGATGTCACGCAGCGCGTGTGGGTTGGTCGTCGGTGCCGGTCGGGTGAACTCGGTTTTCTCTGAGATTCCATGCTGCCGGATGCAACACGCTGGTACCACTGCACATTTGGCAGCAGCCCGGACGCAGACGCCGTCGCAGCGCCCCCAAGGTAGGACGCAAGACTCGGCCGTCAAGGGCCGCGCTGTGTGCGGCTGGAGCGGGTGCGGGGTCGTTTCGGGGCACGCCAGGCCCTGACGTCACGCCAGTTCCGTCAGCAAACGCTCCGCCAGGCGCAACGACAGGGCCATGACCGCCATCTGCGGATTCACCCCCGGCGTGTCCGGCAGCACCGAGGCGTCGCACACGGACACGTGACGGCTCAGGCGCAGGTCGGTATCGACCACGCGGCCCATGCCAGCGGTACCCTGCGCATGGAAACCACTGGCGATCAGCCGCGCCGGCGTGAAGTCCGCGGGCGTCAACCGACGCAGTTCGGCCAGGGTGTGCAGTTGGCTGTTCATGGCCACCGCGGGCAGCAACAGCTTGCGCGCGCCGGCCGCTAGAAAGGCTTCACCGATCATCAAGATACCGCGGCCGATGTCCAAGGCATCTTCCCGCCCCAGGCGATAGCGCAGCAGCGGCCAACCGGCGCGCCAGGCGATGCTGCCGTGGCCGCGCTCGCGCAGCATCAGGCCGAACGTCGCGGTGTGATCCATGCCTGCGAGCCAGGAATCGGCATCCGCGCCCGCCACCGCCAGGATCGGCGGCACGGCACTGCGCGGCGTGAAGATGCCCTCCATGACCACACGTTGCAGTTCAGGTGGCTGGTAGCCGAGACCTTGCGGCACGCCGCTGTCGCCGTGAACCGGTTCGTGGAACTGGGCGAACACCTTGGTCGCCGGGTGAATCTTCAGGTGGTCGCCGGCCTGCCGCCAGTGCGCGCCCAACCGCCACCGGCGAATCAGCGCCGGCGTCTGCAGGGCACCGGCGGCCAGCACGACGTGGCGGGCGCGCAAGGTCACCGGGCCGGTTTTGGTAACCAGGGTCAGGACGGCGCCCCTGGCGTCCTCGCTCAGGTCGGCGGCGCGCGCGTCCAGCCACAACGTCGCCCCGGCGTCGATCGCGTCGGGCAAGAACGCCCGATCCGTGCTGCGTTTGGCCCCGGTCGGACAGCCAAAACAGCACACGCCATCGCCCCGGCACGTCGGCGCGTTGCGCGGCAGCACGTAGGCGCCGTCGCGACCCATCGCAGTCAAACCGCGCTCGAACAAGTGCGCCGAGGCGCCCAGCAGGGACCGCGGCGGCACGGTCACCCGAAGCTGGTCGGCGACGATGTCCAGCCGTGGCGTCAGCGAAGTGACGAAATCGGTGCCCAGCGCCGCGTCCCAGCGGGCCAGCCACTGCTTCGGCGGCCGCAGGCAAGTACCTGAGTTGATGGCGGTCGTTCCTCCTGCACCGTGGCCGGCGAACACGGCGAGCATGGCCCCCGACATGGCCACGGTCATGCCTTGGCGCAAGTAGTTGTGTTCCAGTGCACGCATCGGAGGCCTGGAAGTGACCAGACCGCCCGCCTCGACCACGGCGACCCGCAGCCCCGCGCGCGCCAGGTGCCAGGCCACCGGCGCGCCGCCAGCGCCCGAACCGATGACGATGACGTCGTATTCGCCTGGCAGCACCGCGGCCTGGCGTTCGATGCGCGCCTGCAGCGGATGGGGCGTTGGCACGGTCGCGGTCGCCGCGGGCGATTCCTGGTACAGGGCGTCCCACATCGGCAGCCGGACCAGGTGGGCGGCGCCGCGCACGGCCAGAATCCTATGATGGTGCAGGCGATTCTCCAATCGCAGCAGTGTCGCGTCATCCAGGCCCGCCGCGCGCCGCCACCGGCCCAGCAGCAGCAGCGGCGCCAGCCAGTCCAGCGCCAAGACCAGCACGCGCCACAGGCGACCCATCGGCGGGTCATAGCGCGCCGCCCGCGCCGTCGCCCGCGCCGCGAGGTCATCGATCGCGACTGCCGAGGCGCCATGTAGAGTCAGCCACCTTCGCACCAGCTTCATGGCCTACTCCCGTCAAAGATCGACCGGGCGTGAGGGTGGGGCGCGATCCACTTGCTCGAACGCCGCCGTCGCCGTCGCCACCAACCGCCGGTCGACGCCGCGGCTCGGATCCACCAGATGCAGGCGCAGGGTCGACAACTTGCTGTTTGCACAGTAGAGCTTGCGATCGTCCGTGTCGGTGTACTCGACCAGGGCCACGCGGTTGGCCGAGGGCGCGACGACCTCGCCGGTCAGCACCGCCCCGCCGGAGCGCACGGCGAAGCGCCAAGTGCCGTCGACGGTTTCGCTGTCCGCGGCGAACATTCGCCAGGTCGAGGTGAATTGCCACGTGTGGCCATCCAGGGCCAGGGCAAACGACGTCGCTGGCGGCAGCACGCGCCCGGCCACCTGCAACTGCGCCGCAAGTCCCTCGAACACAGCGTCTTCTCCGCCGTCGAAGTGGTTGCAGTGCGCCCAGACCCAGGCGTGGGCATGGCGCCGGCCGTGGATGTGCCCGACCATGCCGGTGGCGTCGCGCACCGTGAAAGTCCGGTCGCCGCAGCGGACGGTGCCGCTCACCCGCAGATCGGCAAGCGGCGTCGTGAGTTCACTGCTTGCCAGGCCAAGCATCCGCAGCGCCGCGGGCACGTGCTGGAAGCGCAGCCCGCGGTCGGTCCAGCGCAGGTTCCAACTGACCGGCCCCGCCGTGCCGGTCGCGCCGGTGGCGTCCAGACGCGCACCATCGATCTGGAACACCGCGTCATCCGGGGCTATCTGGCCGTCGGCCGGCACCGCGACCGCCTCGAGCGGCCAGCGCGTCCGCCCGGTCACGGTGCGCCCGGCGTCGAACACGATCGCCCACGCCGCCGCCTCGCGCGTCACGCCATCCAACAGCGTGTAACGGAACCAGAACGCCTGATCCGGCGCCAGCTCGACCTTGCCGAACCACACCTCGTACGCCGGTCCCAGCCCAGCGTGGCGGCGCCGCCAGCCCGGCAACGTCGCTCGCAGCGACCGGGCGACGCCACGGCGCGCCAGCACCAGGCTGACGGCGACGAAGCCATCGGCGCCCGCGCTGGTCAGCCACATCGACCCGCGCGTGCCGACCAGGACCAGGAAACCGATTGTGCTTGCGACCTTGGCCGCCAGCAGAAGGCGCCACAGTACATCGTCGTAAGGACGGCGCCAGTTCGCCCAGGACAGCCCGGTGACGGCCACCATCAGCGACACCGCCAGGACGTGCCACAGGGTGCCCGGTTGGACATCGAGTTCGCCCCGGAGTCCCAGCAGGTTGCCTAGCCCAGCCAGCAGCGCCACGACGTGCGCGGGCGCCAGGACGAACAGGCAGCCGGTGAACAGGAACACCGCGGTCCAGACCGCCAGCACCAGCCGATACCGGCGAACATGCCGAATCAACGCGGCATGCCGGAGCTCGGCCGCCGAGTCGGGGCGCGCCGTTGTTGTGGGGTCCAAGGGCGCGCTCTGCTGCAGGATCGCTGTGCGCGGCAGGGTCGCTGTGGGCGGCGTGGCGAGGCTCGGTTGCATGAACGGCTCCCAGCGGCCAACTCGGCCATGGTGAAAAGTGACAGATCCGTCATTGCCGCGTCAAGTAAAAAATGGCGGAGTCGTCAGTTTTGCTACTTGTCGGCGCCGCACCGGAGCTGTCATCATCGCCAAACGCCGGCAATCAGGGGCGCCAGCTCCGCGAGCGAAAGGCAACCATGGGTCGGCGCGAGGACAACAAGGCGAAAAAGCGAGCCGACCTGGAGCGCGCCGCTGCGGAACTGTTCCGGCTGCAGGGCTATGCCGAGACCAGCATCGAGCAGATCGTCGCTTCGGCCGGCGTCGCGCGGGGCACGTTCTACTTGTATTTCGGCGACAAGGAGGCGCTCTTCCGCGCGCTGGTCGGCGCCGTGCTGGACCCCGCCGCCGACGCGTTGGTCGAGGCCCGACAGGCATTGGACGAAGCGGCGGCGCTGGAGGACACGCAGGCCGCCTACGCGATGCTGGGCCAAGCCCTGGTGGCCGCCGTGGCCGACCATCCTGGCGAGGCGCTGTTGTATTATCGGGAGTTGCGCAATCCGGGGCCGGTCGGCGAATGGCTCCGCTCACGCGCAGCGCGGTTGGATGCATTCGTCGTGGAAATGGTGGCATCGCTGATGGCCCGTGGGCTCATCCGCAGCGCCGATCCGCTCCTGGTCGCCCTGGCCATCGTCGGTGCCATCGACCGGTTGGCCTACGCCTGGCTCGAAGGCGTCCAGGTGGGCGAACCGGCGCATATTGCCGATGAAATCGTTGAGCTATTTGGCCAAGGTCTGGTGCGCTGAAGGCGGCAGAAATCAGGCCATCGCGCAGGTGACCTCACCCGCGTCGGGGTCGGGACGACTGTCGCCTTCACCGGCATCGTCGTAAGCCGGCGCGGGCCACGCCATCGCGTCGGCAAGCCCGGCGCACACCAGCGCGGTAGCCTCCAGCGTCGCGCGCAACCAGGCCGGTGCTGGCAAGATCTGGGCGCGGGCGGCGGGCAACGCACACCACTCGCCCAGGTGATCGCGCCAGAAGTCATCAGCAGCTTCACTTGTGATTTCCGTGGCCTCTGCGTTGCCCTCGTGCTCGGCGCGGACCGCCAACAGCAGCAGCAAGCCGAGGAACTCGAGTTCGCTGGCCAACTGGTCCGGCCGCCGATCCAGCCCCGACTGGGCCACGCCGAAGGCTTTGTAGAAGCCCGCGATGTCGCCCAAGATCGCGCCGCGGTCCCGGCGCACGTACGCGCATTCGCACAGGTCCAAGCCGGTCGCGGCGCCGTCCCAGGTCACCAGATCGCTGGTGCGCGTCGCGTCGCCCGCGGCCAGGGCGGTCCGCGCGGCCAACACGACAGCGGCAGCAGTGGCAGGCAGCAGGTGCGCCGCGGCCGCGAGTTCGTCGAACTGAGCCGCGACATCGAGCAACCGTTGCTCGGATTGGCTGCCGGGCGCTGAGGTCAAGTCCCTCAAGACCCATAAGGTTTCAGCCCACGCCAAGCGCTCGCTGACTGTCAACGCGGCACGGTTCCGCGCTGCCGCGGCCAGGCTGGTTCGTTCCGCTGCGAGCCTCATGGCGCCACCTCCACGTCGGACCACACCGACCAGTGCTTGCGCCCGCCGACCTGGCCATTGCCGCCGTCCCACACCGCAAAGGCCAGCTTGGTCGCTTGCCCCGGAGTGAGTTGGGCATCGGCCGGGTCGTCGGTCTTGAGCGGTCGCACGAACACCACCGCCCACTTGCCGGCGGCCCAGAGCCCGCGCGCCGTGGTCGCCGAATTCGGCTGGTGCGTCAACGTGCCCCAGCCGATCGCGCCCAGTTCCTCGGCGGGCGCCGTGCGCTGCAGCACCGCCATCGGGTTGCCCGCCTGCACCGCCACCAACCACTTCAAGGAGTCGGGGTTCTTGAACGCTTCCGGGATCTTCTGCGGGTGGCCGCCTTCGGTGAACCAGTACAGGTCCGACCAGAAGTTCGGGTGCAAATCTTGGACATCCTGATAGTGGACGTCGATGTCCTTTTGCCAGATCGCCTTCCAATGCAGGATGTGCACCGGCGCGCCATGGCCGCCCATCGTCACGGGCGCATCGGCCTTTTGCGGGAACTCGACCGCCACCGCGTCGGTGAAGCGCCCGGTGTCGACGTTGCCATCGGGCACAGCGTCTGGCCACTCGATGCGCACCGCCAGCTTGCTGCCGTCGTGGGCCACTTGCACCCGCAGCGATTCGATGCTGGCTTTTTGCAGCGTCGGCATCGTCACCATCTGCGGCTGCACCGGCACGTCGGTGTAGGGAATCGCCTGCCACCACGCACCATACGGATCCTCGCTGGCGATCGGCGCGACGAACTTGCCGACCTTCAACACGTCCACCTTGGTCACCGCCACAGCCGCAAGGCCATCGGGCACCTTCTGCCACGGCGAACTCGGCACCGTCGGGCTGGCCTGCGACGGAATCTCCACCTCCTGGCCCTCCGGAAATGCCGGCGCGGGCGGCGCGGCCTTGACCGTGGGCGCCTTGGCGCACGCCCCCGCGGCAAGGCAGAGCAGCGCCACGGCGGCGACGAGCAGGATACGGGGCAGACGGTCATTCATGGCAGTCCTCGGCAAGGTCAGCGGCACGAAGCACGACGTCGATCAGGGCGTGTTGTGGCGAAAGGCGCCGTGGCGCTCGTCAAACGCGTTGCGCACCACGTGGGCTTCAGTGAACGGCACAGTGGCGCACAGCTCGCCCTTGAGGTCGTAGCCGAACACTTCCTCGCCCTTGACCTCGAAGCGGTCGATCATCTTGTCGGTGGCACCGAACAGCAGCAGCGCCCCGAGCAGCTTCCTGTCGTCCTTGACCGAGCGGTACAGATCCTTGGCCTCTTGCACGCCCGGACCGAACATCTGCTCGAGGAATTCGTTGGGCACGTGGACCGGCGGGATGTAGAACACATTGGGCCCAGTGCCGAATTGCGGGTAGATCGGCAGCGCCAGCTTGCGGATGCGCACGATGTAGTCCAGCGGATGGTCCTCGCGCGGCGGCCCTTCGGTGGTGCGCAGGCCGTGCAGGCGGATCTTGCCGATGCAGCCTTCGACGCACAGCGAAACCAGGCCCTGCTCGACGCGCGGGTAGCAGCCGATGCACTTCTCACTGGCCCGGGAAATCACGTTGTAGAACGTCTTCTTGTAAGGACAGGCCTTGACGCACTCCTGGTAGCCGCGGCAGCGCTCCTGGTCAATCAGCACGATGCCGTCTTCCTCGCGCTTGTAGATCGCCTTGCGCGGGCAGGCCGCCAAGCACGCCGGGTTGTCGCAGTGGTTGCAGATGCGTGCCAGGTAGAACATCCACATCGGATGCTCGCCGCCCAGGTGATGGCCCTTGTCGACCAGGCCGGTGATGTCGTCCTCGCCCAAGTTCGGCGAGCTGTAATCTTCGGGTTCGGGCAGCCAGCCGCGCGGCGGATCGTTGGCGCCCAGGCCCTCGAACACCGTGCGCGTCTTGAGCTTGCCGCCTTGCCACTCGGTCTTGCCGTTCTTCTTGAAGATCGACAGGTCCCAGCGCTGCGGATAGCCGCCATAGGGCTTGGTTTCGACATTGTTCCAGAAGATGTGCTCCTGGCCCTTGCCGCTGGTCCAGCACGTCTTGCACGCGATGGTGCAAGTCTGGCACTCGATGCACTTGTTGGTGTCGAAGATGTACGCGACCTGCCGTTTGGGCGGCGGCGCCTCGTAGGGGTACTGCATGTCGCGGCCGATCTGCCAGTTGGCGCGGGTCGCCATGAGAGCCTCCGATTCGTATAGTTCGCGGACTACAAGTGGTTTGGTCTGTCAGCTCTTGCTGTGGAAGCCGCCGCGGATGTAGGTCTTGAGGTCCTCGGTCTCGTAGCCGGGTCGCAGGCCCAATTGCGCCGCACGCCACAGCCCCTTGCCGCCCAGACCGCCGTCTTCGGACTTGGTGATGCGGACCATGGACTCGCGCGGCGCGCCGACCGGGCAGTGCACGTCGGGCACGAAGCCCTGCTTCATCACCTGGCCGAACAGGTTCTTCACGTAGAGGCTGTCGGTCATCCAGGTCGGCTTGAGCCAGCCGCGCGTCGCCGATTGGTGGCTGCCGGTGCGGAAGTGCGACTGGTAGCCGGTCACTGGGCTCTTGGCCAGGCCGGTCGGATTGGTTTCCGCGCCCATCACCGAGCCGATGGTCGACCCGTACATGTTGTGCCACATGCGGGTGACGCCGCGCGGCGTGCCCGGGTAGTAGCGGGCGCGCGCCTGGAGCCGAGCGACCTTGGCGAATTCCGGACGTTTCTGCCAGCCGTGAAACGGCCGGTCGTGCGGATCGGCGTCGATCCAGACGTAGTCGCCGTCCTCGATGCCCAGGCCCTTGGCGTCCAGCGGGTGGATGTCCACGTACGCTTCGCTGACGAACGGCTTGCGCTTGTCGGTGCGGTGCATGTCGCCGAACGGGCCGAACCACACCGCGACGATGTCGATGTCCGTCGGCGTGGTGTGCGCGCCGTGCCGGTATTTCGGCGTGTGGAAGATGAAGCGGTAGCCCTCCTTGTGCAGCGGGTGCTCGGTCTTGAGCAATTCCTCCACGGTCTTGATGACATGGCGCGCCTGCCGGGCATCGCCCGAGAGGTCGTTCGGATCGACGCCGTAGTCCGCGGGCGACTTGGGGCGCAGCAGTGGATGCGCCGCGGCGACGATGACGTTGGGCTCGTAGAACGTCGAGTCGATCGGCTCGCGGTGCACCACGATGCTCTCGCCACTGTCGCGGAACTCCGGTTCCTCGCGGTAGAATTCCATGCGCCCGGTCTTGGTGTACCAGGGCTTGCTCTCCTGCACCTGCTCCATGCTGCTGTACTTCGGGTAGGTGCGCGTCATCAGGATCGCCGGCGTGCCAGCCTCGGCCTTCGTCTCCAGGTCGGCGATCTGATAGCCTTTCGCGTCCGCGCTGCCGTCCAGGATGCGCTGCAGGTAGGGCCTCGCCTTGCCGTCCTCGACGAAGTTCCACATCGCCGCCATGCGCGGTTCGCCCACCACCTTGCCCAGCGCCCGGCCGATGCCCGCCGCCACCTCCAGGTCGCTACGGGTGTCGTGGATGCGCGGCAGCGGCGTGACCGGGAAGGTATAGAGGAACGGATTGGTGACCGATATCGTCAGGTCCGGGTACTTCATCTCGGCCCAGGAATCGATGGCGTAGACGATGTCGGCGTACTCGCAGCTCGCCGTCCACCACCAATCGGACACGCCGATGAACTCCTGCTTGGGCAACACGTTGGCGACCACGTCGTAGTGGCCTTTGACGTTGCCGATTAGCGAGTTGGAGTTACTGACTAGGATCGACTTGGTCGGCGTCGGCATGTGCGTCTTGCCGGTCAGCACGGTCTTGCCGGAGCGCAGGATGGTGTCGCCGTGGTTCCAGTAGTGCACCGACTCGCCCTTGAAGTACGCCTTGACCTTCGCGGGCTTCTTCGGGTCGAGCTCGATGTTGAACGGATCCTCCATGATGTACTGGGGCACGCCGCTCAGGTATCCCCAGCGGTAGTTGCCGGCGTAGGAGCCGACGTTGCCGCCCGGATGGCCGACGTTTTGCGTCAGCGCCGCGACCAGGAAGATGCTGCGGTCCTTCAGGTCGCTGTTGAAGAACTGGTTGGGCCCCATGCCGCAGGCAAACAGGGTCATCTTCGGGTTCTTGGCGATCTGCCGCGCGATCGAGCGGATGGCCTCGGCCGGCGCCCAGGTCAGCTTCTCGACCTGCTCTGGCGAATAGCTCTGATCGAGCATCGTGCGGGTGACGTCGAACACCGTGCGACACTTGACCTTCTTGCCATCGGCAAGCGCCACCTCGACCTCGCCCTCCAGCTGCGGATCCAGCCCGGCCTTGCGCCAATGGTCGCCGACCAGGTCGCGGTTCACCGCGGTCGGCGCCTTGTTCTTGGCGTCCCAAATCACGTGGTCGCCCCAGTCCTTGCGCTGGGTCTCGGTCACGTACGCGCCTGCCTGCTTGACCGGCGGCGGCGCCTGCTCGCCGTCCTTGAGCACGGTGATGAAGTTCTTCAACTCCGCCAATGGCTGGTCCTTCCACACTTCGGAGGCGCGCAGCATCTGGCCGTTGTCCATCCGTACCAGCAGCGGCAGGTCCGTGGACGACTTGACGAACGCTTCGTCGTAGAGTTTCTCAGAAATCAATACTTGCGCGACACCCAGCGCCAGCGCCGGCGTCGTGCCCGGACGCACGATCAGCGCTTCGTCGGCCTTGTTGGTCGTCGCCGCGTACTCGCACGCGATGACGATGATCTTGGTGCCCTTGAGCCGCGCCTCGGTCAGCCAGTGCGCGTCCGGCATCTTGGTGGTGATCCAGTTCATGCCCCACACCACGACCAG
Organism: uncultured Enterobacteriaceae bacterium; assembly: GCA_964356325.1. Taxonomy (GTDB): domain Bacteria; phylum Myxococcota_A; class UBA9042; order UBA9042; family UBA9042; genus CAYHHL01. The sequence continues at coordinate 20,551 of CAYHHL010000004.1, forward strand.
GCCAGCGCGCTCCGCCAGGCACAGGTCGAAGTCGTTGGTCTGCACGCCGGTCACCATCGGATGGCCCGGAGGCAGGTCGGTGTGCCAGGTGTAGTTGTCCCAACCGCGCGCGCCCAGCGCCTTGTCCGGCCCGACCTTGCGCAGCTTGGCATCGACCAGCGCCATGGAATTGGCCAGCCGGTACTGCGCCATCACCCGGGTCATGCCCAGGGCCGGCATGCCACCGCGGAACTTCAGCACTTGCACGCCAGCGCCCTGGGTCGCCTCGACCATCAGCGGATCGCAGCCTTGGGCCAGCAGCCGCTTCTTGCCCGCCTCGCCGTTGTACGTCGTGGCGATGTTGGTCAGCACCTTGGCGGTCATCTCGAACGTTTCGTCCCAGTTCAGCGGCACCCACGGATCGAGGCCGCGCTGCAGGTACTTGGGGTCGACAGCGCCGGTCACCGGGTCGCGCGGCATGTTGGCGCGGTACCAGTCCACGAAGCCTTTGCGCCCCATCGGCCGCTTGATGCGCCGGTCGCCATAGAACTTGCGGACCAACGCCAAGCCTTTCTGGCAGCAGCGCGGGTCCCAGCGGCCGCTGGCTTTGTTGCCGTCCAGGTCGGTGGCCTGGCCGAACTTCCAAGTCGGGCCGATGCGCGTCACCACGCCGTTCTTGACGTAGGCGGTCAGCAAGCAGTTGTGCGTGTCGTTGGGCGCGCAAAGGAACGAGAACGTGCTGTCCGCCTTGTAGAGATCGCGGTACACCTTCTCCCAGCCACGACTCGGATAGGCGGCGAGCGGGTTGACGACCTCCAACGGCTGCAATTGCTGGAGTTCCGCCAGCACCTGCTTGGTCAGCGCCAGCGATCCCAGGCCCACTGCGCCCAGGCGGAACAGGAAGCCGCGGCGCGGCAGCAGGCCGGCAGGTTCTTGCGTGGCGGTGGCCTTTGACTTGTCGTTGTCGCGTTCCTGCATCTCCGCCTCCGACCGCTGGTGCCCCTTGCCCCCGTCGTTGCCGATCCGACGACGAAGCCTGGTGCCGCTGAGATTAGCGGATGATTACATCGATTGAAATAGACGGAGATCAAGCCGACACTTGACCTGGATCAAGTCCACGCCAGGTTGCGGCACAGCAGTGGCAGAAATGCGCCTACCAAAGGACGGGCGGCAAACGCTGGCGCAAGCGGATGCGCTCCAACGCAGCGAGCGGCGATCCGGTGAGGGGCTGGCCGACCTCTTTGTCCGTCGAGTCCCACACGTCGCCGTTGCCGAAGAAGTACTTGCCCAGCGTGCCACCGTTGCTGAAATCCAGCGGGGCGATCGCCTCCACACACTCCAAGTTCACCTTGCCGCTCGGATTGGCCAGCCAGGTCGCCAGGATCTGCGCGCCACAGTCGCCCCGCGCGCCCTGGCTGGCCGAGACGATGCCATGGGCCGCGCCCGGCATCACCACCAACTGCGAGGCGGTGTCGACGATATGTGTGAACGCGCTTTTTGCAAAAATCAACGGGGTTTGCGGATCGAGGTCGCCGTTGAGCAAGAGCAGAGGCACCTGCGAACTGGCCCATTGCCTCGACAGCGGGTCCAGCGCGGCGAGCGGCCAAATCTTGCGAATTTCCGCCAGATCCTGCGACGACTTGGGCGCCATCAACAGCCCCGCCTCGACTTGCGCTTGCCCAACAGTCGTGGCCTGGGCGTCCCACAGCTCGCCGAACGCAACGTTGGTGTACAGCACCGCCGAGTAGACCTCGCGCATTTGCGCGCCTTCCTCAGGCGAAACGGGCTGTTCCTTGCTCAGTTGGCTGGCCAGCTTCTTCAGGCGCACCGCGTCGTCGGCGTTGCAGCGGTCGAAGCGATAGACGAGCGGCGGAATCAACAGCCGTTCGTCCTCGCCGGCCAGCAAGTTGGCCAGAAGACTGCGCAAGGTCGCCCGGTTGAGGCCAGCCTGCACGACCTGCTTGCAGTGGCCGGTGTCGATCTTGGCGAACAGGGCGGCGAGCTTGCTCCACGGATCGGCGCCCAGCCGCTGGCCGCACACCGAATCCTTGCCGCACAGGTCCAGCAGTGCGTGCCCTACCTCATTGAAGTGCTTGCCATAGTCATTGAACAGACATTCGCCCGGCGCACACACCGAGTCGAGCACGACCGCGGCCGCCTGGCCCTGCCAGATTTGCAAGTAGCGGTGCGCCCAGTAGGTGCCGTACGAGACGCCGTACACGAACACGGGAACGCCCGGTTGCCGGGTCGCCTCGATCAGCTTGCCCAGGTCGATCGCCGCCTCGGTAGTCGAAAACGCCGTGATGTCCTGGCCCCATTGCGCCTGCAGCGACGCCACGCAGGTCGGCCATTCGCGCGCATTGACCGTCCAGCCAGCTTCGCTCTTGTCGGCTTCCTCCGCTTCACAACCCAGGCGCGTCGAACGTCCGGTACCGCGGTGATCCAGCAGCAAGATGTCCAGGTCCGGCGCCCGACTGCCCAGCCAAAGCGCCTGGCTCATGAGGCTTTCGCCGCTGAATCCCGGGCCACCTTGCAGCATCCACAGTTGCCCGGTCGTGCCGCCCGTTCTGTGCAAGCGCACGACGTGCAGGTCGATCTCGCGTGAACCGGGTGCCTCCCAGCGCAACGGCACCGTCGCCGTGCCGCAGTCGATGTCGAAGCCACTGACGGCGTAGGGAATCGTGCAGGCATGCCAGGCGATCTTGGCGCCAATCGGGCCGACGTCGACGCTGCCGGGTGGGGTGACGCTGCCCGGCCCGCCGACCGCGGCGACACCGCCACCGGGGAGCGCGCCGCCGTCGCCGATCGCGGTCGCACAGCCGACGAGCAGCCCACAGATCCACAGGCATCCGCACCAGAGCAGACGCCAGATCGGACTCCGGATCGGTCGCGTCGATGGCTGGTGGGCGGGGCGAGGCATGCGAAATGTCTCCGAGGTGGGCCGGCGGCGACCCGGGCAGCAGGTTGACAGCTTCCCCGGGCAGCGTCCATGCGATCTTGTCAAGGGTGCCCCGTAAGGCACGGTCGCGACCCAGCTTTGCCGACGCGACACCGGTCACCGTCCCATGTAGACTACCGGACATGGTCCTGCGCACACCCACCGCCGTCCCGAACGCGATCTCCGTCACGGAACTCAACGAGCACATCCGCGGCCTTCTGCAACCGATGCGCGAGGTGCGCGTCCAAGGCGAGGTCAGCGGCGCGCGGTTGTCGAGCGGTCACCTCTACTTCGACCTGAAGGACGCCACGAGCAAAGTGCGCGTCACCGTCTGGCGTTCGGCGCTGGCGCGGATCGAGTTGCAGGTCCGCGATGGCATGCAGGTCATCTGCACGGGCCGCGTCGACGTCTGGGTCCAGGGCGGCAGTTACGCGCTTTCGGCCACCCAGGTCGAATCGGCAGGCGTCGGCGCGCTGTTCGCGGCGTTGCAGCGGCTGAAGGAAAAGCTCAGTGCCGAAGGGCTGTTCAGTCCCGAACGCAAGATCGCGCTGCCCTACCTGCCCAAGGCCGTGGGTCTGGTGACCTCGCCGACGGGCGCCGCCTTGCGCGACATGGTGCGGATCCTGCGCGATCGCTTCCCGGTGCGCATCATCCTGGTGCCGGCCAAGGTCCAGGGCGACGGCGCGGCCGAAAGTATCGCCCAGGGCATCGAACTGTTGGACGCTTCAGGCCTGTGCGACGTGATCCTGGTGGGACGCGGCGGCGGTTCGCTAGAAGATCTCTGGGCTTTCAACGAGGAGCGCCTGGTGCGCGCGGTGGCTGCCTGTCGCACGCCCATCGTCAGCGCCGTCGGTCATGAAACGGATACGCTGCTGACCGATTACGCCGCCGACGTGCGCGCGCCGACGCCGACCGCCGCGGCCGAGATGGTGGTGCCGCGCCTGGATGCCCTGGAACAAACTCTGGTCGATCAGGAACGCAGGCTGCGAGCGGCGTTGCAGCGGCTGCTGGCTTCGGAACGGCGCCACCTCGGACAATTGACCGCGCGGCTGGGCGACGGCGGCGAGTTGACCGGCCACCGCACGCTGCGCCTGGAGGATGCGACCCGTCGGCTGCACCACGCGGCGCTGCGCACATTCACGGGATTACAGAAGAAGCACGTGGCGCTGCGGCACCGCCTGCACGGCGCGCATCCCCTGCGGCGGCTGGACGCGCAGCGCCGGCGCTTGGACGCGCTGGCCGGTCGGCTGCAGCGCCAGGCCGAGGTGCTGGTCCAGCGCCGACGCGATCGCCTGGAACGCCAGACGCAGTTGCTGACGGCCATGAGTCCGCAGGCGGCCTTGCAACGCGGCTTCGGCATCGTGCGGCGAGCGGGTGGCGAGGCGCTGCAGTCGGTGGCAGGCGTGGTGCCCGGAGCTGTGGTCGAAGTGCTGCTGCTGGACGGCGCGCTGGACGTACGGGTCGAAACCGTCCGTCCTCACCCGTAACTACGCAAAACTACGCAACTGTCCGGGACGCTACTGCAGTGGTTGCTTGTCGCCCGGCACGCGCTCGCCGGTGCGCAGGTCGATGGCGAACAGCGCCGGCAGGCCCTCGTCGACCACATAGACCAGCGAAAGCGTCGGACCGCTTTGCGCCGCCACCGGTGCCGCGCCCACGTCCGAGGCCCGCGGCGTGAAGCCGGCGAACACGGGAAAGCTCCACGTCGCGCCGCGCAGGGACGGCAACAGCCGGCGCGTGGCCGGGCCCTGTTCGCATGCCGGCAGGATCTGCGTGCTGAACACCAGATTCTGGTACGGCGACGGCGTCATCTCCGCGGGCAGTTGGGTCAGCGGGCAATCCGGCGGCGAATACGGCTGGTCGTCCACCGGAACCTTGGGCTCGAACAGGCGCGCGGCCTTGGTCTCTTCGTCAGTCAGCGCGGCACATTGCGCACCCAGCGCCGGGCGCCGGCTCGACAGGCCCGACTTCGTGCCGCTGACCAGCCAGTGTTGCGCCCGTACCGTGTAGTGCACGCCGCCTGCGGGCAGACAGGCCAGCGCGGGTCCTTGCGGAACGGCCAGTTCCAGCGCGGGCGTCCAGCTCTCTTGGTTGGCGCGCGTCACCGGCACGTCGACCACGCCCTTGCCGGCGTCGAAGTCCAGTGAATCCGCGTGGACCGCCGTAATCGGGTAGCGGACCGTGCGCGCAGCCTGGCCCTGACAGGCCGGCTCGTCCACCAGCAGCCAATCGCCAGTCAAGGCGCCCATGTCGCAGAAGCTGACCAGACCGTCGACTAGTTGGCCTGCCGCCGGCAGCGTGCCCGTGCTCCGTTCACCGTTGGGCAGCACGCCCTCGCGCTCGAAGTGCCAGATCTCACTGCGGTGTTCGAGTACCTCCGGCGTGAACTTCAAGCCGAAGTTGTCGTCCTGGCGCAACGGCCCGAAGTTCGCGTACTGGCTCGGGATCGTCAGCGGCAGTTCCTGGGCTATGCCCTGCAGCAACAGCGAAGGCCGCGCCGCCTGCGTCGGATTCTGCGTCGGTCCCGGCAGAAACCCGATGCCCCGCTGCGTCGCCCCGGTCAGCTTGCCGTCCTTGTCCAGCGCCGGCGCTTCCAGTTGCACCACCAGCAAGCCCGCGCCGTCCAGGGCCACCGCCACGAAATCCAGCCGCGTCGGCTCGACCTTGGTCGGGCCCGTCCCGACCGGCGTGACCTGGACAGGCAGCGAGACCGCGGCGATCGCGCCAGGCAGGCCGGGCAGGGGCAAGCCCAGGTCGCCGTTGCGCAAGCCGGCCTTCGAGGCCCGCAGGTACGGCGTGGTGCTGCCCGGTTGCGGCAGGATGAGGGTATCCGTCGCCGTGTCGATGATCAGCAGCATGCGCCGGGACTTGTCCGCCACCGCCACGTAGCCGCCCTGGAAAGTCGCCGCGAGCAGGGCCGCCGGAGCGTCGTGGCTGCTCGCTTCACTGGTCGAGGCGCGGTTGTAGCAGTCCGCATCGTCCAGGTCGGTCGCGCCGTCCTCGTCTTCGTCGAGGGTGTTGGCGCACGGCAAGGCAATGGCGGTGACCAGTTCGCTCGATTCGTTGCCGTCGCCAAAGCCCGTGCAGCCGCGGTCGGTCGGGAAGTCGGTGCTGCCGTCGCCGTCGTCGTCCAGGCCGTTGCGACACGCGCTGAGCGGATCGCCTGATTGCGTGACTTCATCGGGAATTTCAGTGGCATCGCCCGGTCCGTCGCAGCCGGTGTCGGAGCGGTCGGTCTGGCCGTCGCCGTCGTCGTCGATGCCGTTGCTGCACATGGGACCGATGCCGATGCGCGACAGGACCTTGCCGGTGCTCGGATCCACCACCGTCACGTGCCGTTGGACCAGGTTGCCGACGTACAGTTTGCCCTTTGCGGTCGCGAGGTTCAGGGGCGACGCACCGGTCGGGAACGCCTCGGCCGCCGCGGTCGGAAAGCCCGGCAGATCGAGACGGGCGATCTGGCCCCCGCTGGGATCGGTCAGCCACAGCGCGGAACCGACGAGAATGACATCGGCTGCGTCGAACGGCAGCGACTGTACGTCCAGCACCTTGAGCTTGCCGGCGGCCAGAGCGGTCACGTCCAGGCGCGCGATCTGACGGCTGATCTGCAAAACGACGTAGGCGTGACCGTTCGGTGCGTCGACGGCCATCGGGCCCGGCAAGCTGCCTTCGGGCATGCGCAGTCCGGTGTAGCCGGGCACCGCCGGGTCCAGGTCGAGCCACTGATAAGCAACTGGCGCTGCTAGGGAAATCGTGCCGCGCGCGCCACCGCCGACCAGCGCGCGGATGCCACTGTCGCCCGGGCATTCGGCCAGGGCCACGGTCTTGCCGCCCGCGCCGATGCAGGCCAGGGCGAGGCTGCGCGGCACCGTCGTGCCCCGCGGCAGCGGCGTGGTGGTGGTGGTGCACCCGGCCAGGCAGGCCAGGAGGGCAGCGGCGGTGAAACCGAGAGTGCGCGAGCGGTTCACTGGGCCACCTCGACGAAATGCGCCAGTTTGTGGCGGCCGGTCGCGCCGAGTTCGAGCGGGATGACGGCGACGTTCTCTTTGTCCTGCTTGTTGAACAGGGCCGCGTAGAGCTTCCAGCCCTGGCCGGGCACGTCCACCGCTTGGATCGCGTACGGAGAATGCGTCATCTTCACGATGGCTTCGTAACCGCGCCGCGCCGGATCCACTGCCCAGATGGAGTCCGCGGAAAAGCAACTCGCGTACACCAGATCGCCGCCTTTCGGACCGGTCGGCGCCACGGCCAGTTGCGCGGGCCCGGCACCGATGGGCAGCAGGTCGACCAGGCGGTTGTTCGGCACTCCGTCCAAACCAGGCGAAATGTCGACAGTCAGGATCGCGTTCGGACTGCGCCACGCGATGTACAGCGTGCCTTGGTCGGTCGAGAGCGCCAGATCGCGACCGTAGTCGCGCAGCGCCGAGCCCGGCAATGGCACGCCGGGATCCAGCACCGCGCGCCACGGCTTCTTTGGATCTGTCGTCTTTTCCATGTGGTACATGTGCAGCTGGGCAGCGCGCGTGTCCGAGATGTAGACGTGCCCGGTCAGCGGCGCCACGACCACCGCGGACAATCCGGCGCCCAGGAACAGCGCGTCGAGCGGCGTCAGCTTGGGTGGAGTGACCGACGGATCGACATCGAAGATCGACACGCGGCCATCGGTCGTGGCCACGACGTGCGCGCGAAAGTGGCCATCTGGCAAGGGTTCCAGCGCAACGTCGATCGGATCGTCGCCGACCGTGACGGCTTCGTTCAGCGCGCCGATCCGGTGCTTGCCATCGCACAGGCCGGTGTCCTTGTCCTGTCCGCACGCCAACTTGGGCACCGGTCCGGGGCCGAGATCGACCAGCGTCAGCGAGTCATCCTCGCGGGCGGGCACCAACGCCTGCAGCGCGTGCTCGGCGGTCGCCGGGCCGGGCAGCAGCGCCATGTTGCCACAGAATCCAGGGATCTCGACGTGGTTGCCGGCGACGAAGCGGTCCGTGGCGGTGTCGACCATGCGCAAGGTGCCAGCGCGGAAGGTGCGGTCGAAATTGCCCGCGGACACCAGCAGAAAGCGGCCGGTTTCGTCGGCAGCCAGCGACATCGGATAGCGGGCGTAGGGCAGATTGTCCTGCGGCAACCCTGGGTTGTCAGTGCATCCGCCGGCAAGGACAGCACTCGCCAAAATCCACGCGCGGGCCAGCAGATGCGGGATACGGGCTTGCCGCAAAGTAGCCTCCTCAATCAGACCCGGATGAATCAAACCCGGATGAATCAGACCCGAAAACCGGGTTGAATCAAGCCTGGATACGTGCAAAATCAGCCAGTTCGTCGAACAGCCCGGCGCACTTGCGCAACAAGGCGAGGCGATTGTGGCGCAGTTCGGTGTCCTCGGTCATCACCATGACGTCGTCGAAGAACCGATCTACCGAAGGCTTGATGCTGGCAAGGGAATCCAGGGCCAAGGCATAGTCGCCGTCGTTCACGAAATGGCGCACTTCGGACGCCTTGGCCTGCACCGCGTCGTGCAACTGACGTTCGGCGTCCATCACGAACAGACCCGCGTGGATCTGCGCGTCCGCGGCCAGTTCGCCGCCCTGCTTGCGCACGATGTTGGCCACGCGCTTGAAAGCCGCCGCCAGCGGCGTGAACTCGCCGTCGCGACGCAACTTGTCGAAAGCCTTCAGCCTTGCCAGCACGGCCGGCACCGCGTCGTGGCCCGCGTCGAGCACGGCTTCCACCAAGTCGGTCGGATAGTCGTTCTGGTACATCGCGACCATGCGCGCCTGCAGGAACGTGTCCAGCGCGCTCGCGGTCGCCTCAGCGTCGAAGACCTTGCGATCGCCGCCACGTTGGCTGTCGTTCAGCACTTCCAGCGCCATGGCGGTCAGTTCGCTCAACGGCAGCGTGTAGCCACCCTCGGCCAGGATGCGCAACACGCCCAGGGCCTGACGCCGCAACGCGTACGGATCCTGCGTCCCGGTGGGCAGCAGGCCCAGGGCGAAACAGCCCGCCACGGCGTCGATCTTGTCGGCCAGCGCCACGCAGGCGCCCAGCACGCCGCTCGGCACCGCGTCGCCAGCGAAACGCGGCTGATAGTGCTCGGCAATCGCCGTCACCACGGCCGCTTCCTCACCCGCCCGCCGTGCGTAGTCCGCGCCGACGAAGCCTTGCAACTCGGGAAACTCGAAGACCATCCGCGTCGCCAGGTCGCACTTGCACAGCAGCGCGGCGCGTTCGACCTGGGCCACGCTGTCGGGGGCCAGACGCCGCGCGATCGCCCCGGCCAGCACCGTTACCCGCGCCACGCGATCCGAAAGATTGCCCAGACCCTGCAGGTAGATGCGATCGCCCAGGCGCGGCAGGTAGCTCTCGAGCGGGTGCCTGGTGTCTTCCTTCACGAAAAAGCGCGCGTCCGCCAGCCGCGCCGACACCACGCGCGCATTGCCCGCCGCCACCGAGGCCCGGCTCTGTTCGGAGAGCGTGTTGGCCACCGCGATGAAACGATTCAGCAACTGCCCGTCCTTGCCGGTCAGAGTGAACAGCTTCTGGTTCTCGCGCAGCGTGGTGCGGATGACCGGCGCGGGGATCTCCAGGAACGCCGGGTCGAACTGGCCGAGCAGCGGCGCCGGCCATTCGGTCAGGTGCACCACCACGTCGAGCGTCGCCTGGTCCTCGACCCACGTGCCGTCGACCTCGCGCGACAACTGCTCGATACCGCGCAGGATTGTCTGGCGGCGCGCTTGTGGATCGAGCATGACCTTGGCGTCGAACAGGCGAGCCTGGTACGCAGCCAGATCGGCCGTCGCCTCCACCGGGTGCTGCGCGTAGAAGCGGTGGCCCTGGCTCTGGCGGCCACTGTGCACGCCGGCAAAGGTGAAGTGCAGCGTCGCGTCGCCCAGCAGCGCCACCAACCAGTGCACCGGACGGATGAACGCCTCGCGCTCCCGCCCCCAGCGCATCCGTTTGGGAAATGGCAGGTTGCGCAAGATGAGCGGCAACTGATCCGCCAGCACCTGGGCAGTCGGTTGGCCTTGCGTCGTCTTGCGCGCGCCGACGTAGGGACCCTTCGGCGTGTCGATCTCCGCCAGATCCACCAGTTCGACGTTCTGGGCTTTGGCGAATCCTTCCGCGGCCTTGCTCCAGGCACCGTCAGGCGTCTTGGCAGCCTTCCACGGCGGACCGGTCATCACCTCGGTGCGATCCGGCTGCTGCAGGGCCACGGCCTCGATGTGCGCGACCAGCCGACGGGGCGTGCCCAGCCAGCGGGCTTCACCGTGGGAAATCCCCGCATGCTCCAAGGCTTGCACCAGCGCGTCGAGCAGGGCCTGGCCCGCGACCGGTACGACGCCGGCTGGAATCTCTTCGCAGCCAATTTCGATCAGCAAAGGCGCAGTGCTCATGCTGCCACCTCGCGCTGGCCATCGCCTTTGTTCTTGCGGGCTTCAGCCTTCTCTGCGGCCAGGCGCAGGCGTTCCTGTTCCTCGGCGATCTTGCGGGCGCGCTCCTCGATCCACTGCGGGCGCTCGTCGGCGCTGCACAGTGGCAGGCCCAGGCGATAGCGCAGGGTCTCGTAGCCAATCGCCACGGCTTTCGCGAGGTTGCGCACCCGGCCGATGTACTTCTGGCGTTCGCTCACCGAAATCGCCCCGCGCGCGTCCAGCACGTTGAACGCATGGCTCGCCTTCATCACGTAGTCGTAAGCCGGTAACACCAGGTCCTTTTCGCACAAGGCCAGCGCCTGCTGCTCGAAGCGGTTGAACTGGTCCAGGTGCAGCGCCACGTCGGCGTGCTCGAAGTTGTGCGCGCTGAACTGGACCTCGTCCTCGTGGTGGATCTCGCCGTAGGTCACCGGCCGGCCGTCCGGTGCCAAAGTCCACACCAGATCATATACACTTTCAACGCCTTGCAGATACATGCACAAGCGTTCGAGGCCGTAGGTGATCTCGGCGCTGACCACCGGCAAATCCAGGCCGCCGCACTGCTGGAAGTACGTGAATTGCGTCACTTCCATGCCATCGAGCCAGACTTCCCAGCCCAGGCCCCAGGCCCCCAGCGTCGGGCTTTCCCAGTCGTCCTCGACGAAACGGATGTCGTGCGCGAGCGGATCGACGCCGATGGCCCGCAGCGAGTCGAGGTACAGCTCGAGCACGTCCTTGGGCGACGGCTTGAGGATGACCTGATACTGGTAGTAGTGCTGGAGACGATTCGGATTTTCGCCATAGCGCCCGTCGGTCGGGCGGCGCGAGGGTTCCACGTAGGCGGCATGCCACGGCTCGGGGCCGATCGCGCGCAGGAACGTCGAGGGGTTGAACGTGCCCGCGCCCTTCTCGAGGTCATACGGTTGCGTCAGCGTGCAACCGCGCGCGCCCCAAAAGTGGTGCAGGCGCAGGATGACTTCCTGAAAGGTCGGGGCGGGCGTTGCGTTCATCCGTTCGGGATCCTCGTCTGGGTCTTCCGGCGGCCAGATCGGCGGGCAAGGGGCGCAACACGGTAGCACGTCGTAGCGGCGGTCGTCCATGCGACCCACGGCCGCGGAACACAACAGCCGTGCACCGATCAAACCCTTGCTGTTTAGGCACTTCCGCCTACTTCAAGCACTTGCCCGGCGCGCCGAACACCTTCAGCCAGGTGGCCCGGTCGTGGGCCGGCAGGATGCGCAGGCTCGGCAGTTGCGCATGCAGGCTGGCCAATCTCGTCACCGCCGCATCGGCCTGCGCCGGGTCCAGGTCCGTGCGCCGCAACAGCGCCCCCTTGCCCCGCGCTGGCTCTAGTTGTTCAACAGTATTCAAGGCATCGCCGGCCAGCAGCAGGCGGACCCGCGGCGTGTTGACGAAGACACCGACGCTGCCCGGCGTATGCCCCGGCATCGGCACCACGACCACCGAGCCGTCGCCGAACACGTCGTCGCTCGCCTCGAACACCTCATACGGCCCCGGCTTGAACGCCAACGGTTGCGCGGTCTTCAGCAAGCGCCGGGCGTGATCGGGCAGCACGTTGAACGGCCCGGCGTCCGTCACGGTACGCAAGTGCATGATCTCCAAGGGTGCCAGCCAAACCTGCACGTCGGGCAGATCCATCAGCCCGCCGACATGGTCGCTGTGGACGTGCGTCGGCAGCACCGCCCGCAGCGTGCCCACGTCGACACCGGCTTGCTGCAGCACTGCGGCCACGGACTTCTCCGGCACCAGCGCTCCTGGCACCAGACTCAGGTACAGCCGTTCCGACCAAGGTAATTTCTCTATTTCATTTGTGAAGTTACGACTCTGTCCGGCATCGACGAGCAGCGTGCCCGGGTCGTGGCGGATCAGGACACCGGACGCCGTGAAGCCCAGGCTGTCGGCGAATTCCAGCCAGCACGCCTGCACGGTGGCGGCGCGGCCCAGGTCAGGCGCGCTGCGCAAGGTCGTGGCTTGCGGCAGCAAGTGCGCACAGCCACTGAGAAAAACAAGCGTCGCCAGGAGTTTTCGCATGGGCCGAGAGATTGTGAAAGCATCGTTCACAAGATCTCCAGGCCGCGGCTGCGGACTGTCTGGCGGCCGAAACTGCTTGAATTCACTTCAAGCAGTTCTTGGCTGACTGGACAAAAATGATGGCGAAGAGCCCTGAATCGGAAGATTCACAGGCTCTGAGTGTGGCATGGACCCGGCCTGGATGCATCCACATTGCGACCACGTTACGCAGAGGGATTGACGCCTTCCCGCGCCCTTGCCAGCATCCCGCGCCGCGCGCTCGTCCGCCGCCCGCAAGGAATGCAAGCCGATGTCGACCACCACGCCCAAGTTCTGCGCTGAATGCGGCGCCTCGCTGCTCCAGGCCGCCAAGTTCTGCCCGTCCTGCGGCGCCAAGGTGCCCGGGGCTCCCGCGGCTGCCACGCCCGAGCCGGTCAAGGCCAAGGCCGCCCCAGCTGTCACCGAAGCTGCTGCCGCGGCTCCCGCCAAGGCTGCGAAGCCAGCGAGTTCAGTACAATCAGACGGATTCGCCGATCCGATTGCCTCACTCCTGAACGCCGACTCCGACGAGGACCACGACCACGACCACGACGACACGCTGGGCAAGCCGGCTGCCGGGGCCAGGTCGGCGTCACGGCCGCTGCCCCTGGGCCTGATCGCGTTCGGCGGCCTGCTGCTCGTGCTGGGTGGCATCGCCGGCTTCATCGCCATGGACCCGATCCGCAGCGCCGCGTTCCAGTGCAACATTTTGGGCAAGAAGGACAAGTGCGAGACCGACGAAGCGCGCCGGGCCAAGATCGAGGAGCAGGAGGCCCAGCAGGAAAACGACCTGATGGGCAACCGCGCCGGCCAGTTCGACCTGAATTTCACGCCCGAAGAAGAGACCTCGGTGCTCATCGTGCAGAAGCGTTACGAAGAGGACCGCAAGTCGTACGTCGGCCGCGTGACCGGCAGCGTGCCGTGCAAGGAGCAGGCGGATTGCCCGGCGAACTACGACTGCCAGGGCGGTACGGAAAAGGCCGTGGGCAAGGCGGAGGTGCAGAAGCGCTGCATGCCCAAGAACGGCGTGGGCGACAACCGGACGTTCAAAGAGAAGAAGATCGGCGACTTCACCACCGGCAAGGCGGACGCGCAGGGCCAGAGCAAGGCGACGATCGCGTTCGTGACCGAGGAAGTTTGGAAGGCCAAGCACCCGGTCGGTTCGATCCAGGTCATCGACACGAGCGTGCCGCCGCCGCCCGCCCCGGTCGCCGTCGCCGGTCAGGCCGCAGTGCCGCCTCCGCCGCCGAAGATGATCACCTTGCCGGGGCCGCTGACGTGGTGGCCGCAACCGGCCAAGAAGGTCACGCTGCCGATGACGCTGCAGACCCTGCCGCTGCTGGAGAAGGAACAGTGCGCGCCGGTTTCCGCGGACAAAGGTGCGGCGTGCGAAAGGCTGACCTTCGCCAAGGCCGTCGAAGTCCAGAAGCGCAAGGAAACCCAGGTGAACGACGCGGAGGGCAATCCGATCGACGACCCGACAACGCACATCAAGACCACGGACCTGTCGAGCTTCACCTACGAGATCGAAATCTCTGCTGCGGGCTACAAGACGCGCAAGGTGCTGTTCTTCGACGATCCCGCGCCGCCCGAAGTGGACGCCAAGAAACTGGAGAGCGAAGGCTGGACGGTCCGCAAGTTCAAGCGCACGCCCGATGGCAAGTTCGTGATCGACAACGCGTCGTTCGATCTGGTGCCGGAGCCCAAGACCTTGCGCAACCGCTACATCATGCTGCTCAAGGCGTTGGCGTGCCTCAGGCAAGCGCCTGAATTCAAGGGCAAGTCCGACGCGCTCAAGCTCGATGCCGAGGACCGCCTGAAAGAAGAGATGTTCTTCACCAAGGACAAGTGGGACATCGCGATCTTGAACGATCCGGATCCCGAGTTCATCAAGCTGCGCGACGACGAGCTCAAGGCCAACAAGTGCGTGAAGTAGCACTAATTAGCAGATCACTCGGTGATAGTTTGTTGCTGCCGCTCCCGTAATCGCGCACAGGGTTTTCTTGCCGGCTGGCGGCGCGGGGCGTACGGTCGGCCGATGCGCTTGGTCCGTTGGACAACCTGGCCGTGGCTGCTGGTGCTCGGCTTGACGCTGGCCCGGCCCGCGCTGGCCGATGATCCCGCCGACGAAGAAGTCAGCGCCAGTGCAACGGAAAATGCGATTGCCGAGCCGATCGAAGCCCCGGCGGCGGCGGCCCGGATAGCCAGCACCGAGGACCTGTACGACTTCGCGGCCTTGACCGAGCTCGACCCGCGCTACAAGACCCTTCTGGAAGCGTGGCGCAAGCGGCAGTACGGTCAGGTCCTCAAAATAGCTCCGGAAATCGTGGCGAGTGCGCGTCCGGTCGTGCGGATGGCGGCACTGCACTTGCTGGCGATGGCCCAGGAAGGCATGAAGAATGCCGCCGAAGCCGAGAAAACTTGGCAACGCCTGGCGCAAGCAGGACCGTTCGCGCAGCGGGCCCGGCAGCGCCTGGCGGAACTGGCGATCAAGCGTGGCGATATCGACGGGGCCTTGGCGCAGTTGGCAGCGGTGGCGCCGTGGCATGTGCAGCGCGACGCGGCCAACCTGCAGATGGCGCGGCTGGAACTCGAGCGCGGCCAGATCGGTCCAGCCCGCGATGCCCTGGAGCGTGTGCACCCCGAACTGCTGGCCCACGACCAACGCGCGCTGATGGCGTTGCTGCAAGGCGACGTGGCGCGGCGCAGCGGTCAGGCGGACAAGGCGGTGCAGCGGTACCGGGACGCGTGGCGGATGGACGAGGAGTCGTATTCCTCCAAGGCTGCCAAGCGGTTGCAGGATCTGGACGCGGCGCCGAGCCCGAGCGATCAGATCGAACGCATCCTGCGTCGGCGCGAGGTGAAGGCTGGCCAATTGAAGGCGTGGCTGCGTGAAGCCGACGCGATTACGGCTGAATTCGTGCCGACTGCGGCCGATGCCCCAGCCGAGGACGCCAGCGATGCCGCGGAAGCGCCCGCGCCGGCCCCGGTGATGCGGCCCGCGCACGCGCTGTCGGGACTGCGGCCGTACGTCCAAGGCGCGCTGCTGGCCCGCGAAAAGCCGACCCGCAAGCGCGCGATTGAACTGCTGAACCTGGCCGTGGAGCGCCTGGCCGATCCACTGCTGCAGGCGCGCGCGCTGTACGTGCTGGGTGACACGCTGGGCAAGGACGGCCAGGACAAGGCGGCGATTGCGACGCTGCAACGGATCCTGGCGGCGGACGCGGACGTCAAAGCCCGGGCATTGCAGCGTTTGCATCGGCTGTACAACGCGGTGAACCAGCCCCAGGAGGCCCAGCAGGCGTTGCAGAACCTGCTCGATCAGCACCCGCAAGCCAACGAACGCGAACTGGCGCTGTGGGGCCTGGCCTGGCAGAAGTTCCTGGCTGGCGAGCATGCGCCGGCGCTGCAACTGCTGGTGCAACTCGAAAAAGAATTCGGGCAGTTGTACACCGGCGCCCAGCAGCCCTGGAAGGCCAAGGCGATCTACTGGCAGGGCCGGTGCCTGCAGCAGATGGGCCAGATGGACGCCGCGCTGGACGCCTGGACCACGGTCGCAACTACCTGGGCACAAACCTACTATGGCGTGCTGGCGTTGGACCGGGTGCGCGAGATCGACAGCGATCGGGCAGCGCGCATCCAAGGCCCGCCGCCGAGCCCTGCGGACGCCAACCTGCAGGCCGTCTCGCTCGACCGCTTGCGGGTCCTGCGCAGTCCGGATCTCGAGGAGGCGGTGCTGCTCATTCGCGCAGGTCTGCAGAACGAAGGGAGAAACCTCTTGCAGGCCCAACTCGCCCACGGTCTGCCGCGCGATGGCATCCACCTGCTGGCGACCCTGTTCGAACTCGACGGGCGGCGGCGCCAGGCCTACGGGGTGATGCAGCGGCACACCCGGCGGGCGGCGCGACCGGACGATTCGACCGCGGCGGCTTGGCGGCAATCGTTTCCGAAGGCGTTCTTCCCCGAAGTGGTCGACGGCGCGCAAAATGCCCAGATCTCGAGGACTTTCCTGTATTCGATCATGCGCCACGAGAGCGCGTTCGTGGCCACCGCGGCGTCCAAGGCGGGCGCGTATGGCCTGGTGCAACTGCTGCCGAGCTCGGCCAAGGCGATCGCCGACCTGAACAAGGTGCCGTGGGGCGGTCAGGGCGCGCTGTTCAAGCCCGCGTACAGCCTGCAGATTGGCGGTTTGTACTTGGCGCAACTGCTCGGTCTGTATCGCAACAACCAGGCGCTGGCGGCGGCGGCCTACAACGCCGGTCCGTACGCGGTGATGGCGTGGCACAAGAAGTGGGCGGGCCAACAGACCGATGCCTTCGTCGAGTCGATTCCCTACCCGGCGACGCGGGCGTATGTCATGCAAGTCACGGCGACGGCACAGACTTACGCCTGGCTGTATCCGGAGTGGGGCGAGATCGAGCGCGATCAGCTGTCGCGCAGCCCGACCGTGCCGCAAAGCCTGGGGCCGTTCATGCAGCGCGACAAAGCCCAGCGCGTGAGCGAGCTTCTGACGAACTGACCGCCAGTGGCTGCGATCGACGTGACCGCAGCCGCGATGGCCGCTGTCGCCGCGCCAGCTTCGTGCTACGTTGCGCGGCCCATGACTGCTGCACACGCCACCATCGCCCTGCTGGATCCCTTGGTCGCCAACCAGATCGCTGCGGGCGAGGTGGTCGAAAGGCCGGCCTCGGTCGTCAAGGAACTGGTTGAAAACAGTCTGGATGCCGGCGCGACCCGGGTGCAGATCGGCTTGCAGGAGGGCGGTCGGCAGCGCATCGAGATCGTCGACAACGGCCACGGCATGGGCTTAGAAGACGCCCGACTCGCCTTTGCCCGCCATGCCACGTCCAAGCTGCGCACGGCCGAAGAACTGATGGCGATCGGCACGTTCGGCTTCCGTGGCGAGGCGCTGGCGTCGATTCTCGCAGTGGCCAAGGTCACGCTGACGACGCGGCGGCCCGAAGCGGCGGTAGGCATCCGCCTGCACGGTGAAGGGTCGGTGGCCCTGCGCGAGGAACCGGCGGGCTGTCCGGTCGGCACTTCGCTGGTGGTCGAGGACCTGTTCTTCAACGTTCCTGCGCGCTTGAAGTTCCTGCGCACGGCGGCGACCGAGCTGGGCCAGATCCTCAAGTTCGTCGACGCCCTGGCGCTGGCGCGACCGGACCTGCACCTGACCGTGACCCACAACGGACGAAAAGTCTGCGACTATCCGCCGGATCGCGACCTGCAGCGGCGGGCGTGGGCGGTGCTCGGCGCCGAAGTCGCGGCGCGGCTGCATGCCATCGAAGACGCCGCGGATCCAACGGACTACGGCGTGCGCGGCCTGTTGACCGATCCGGGGCTGACGCATTCGGGGCCGGGGCACCTGACGCTGCTGGTGAACGGTCGGCCAGTGCAGGATCGCACCTTGCAGCACGCGATTGCCGCCGCGTACGGTACGTTGCTGGAACGAGGGCGTTATCCTGCGGGGATGCTCGCGATCGACTGCCCGCCGCACACCGTCGACGTCAACGTGCATCCGGCCAAGACCGAGGTGCGCTTCGTGTCGAGCCACGCCGTCCATGCCGCAGTGACCCGCGCGATCCGACCGATGCTGGCGGCGACGCCATGGGTCATCGCACCGCTGCAGAACGACGTACAACAGACGGTACCTGCTGAGGATCCGCTCGACCGGCAGGGTGTGCGGCAGACGAGTTCCTGGCAGTCCGGGACGCAGCGGTGGGCCAGTCCGCAGGCGGCGTGGAGCCCGAGCGCGTCCCGCCAGCCGACACACCCGCCCGCACGGTCGATGGAAATGCCCCTGCCGCTGCCCAGGCTTGGGCCGTTCGCCAGCCTGCGCTATGTCGGCCAGATCGGCCTGTGCTTCCTGGTGTGCGAGTCCGACGGCGCCATGGTGGTCGTCGATCAGCACGCCGCGCACGAGCGCATCCTGTTCGAACGCTTCGTCAAAGCCCCGCGTGATCAGGGTTTTCCCAGCCAACGTCTGCTGATCCCGGCGACGGTGCCGTTGCAGCCGGCCGAGGTGGGCGCGCTGGTGGAAGCCGCGGAACTGCTGCACCAGTTGGGCTTCGACGTCGAGCCTTCGGGCGAACGGATGGTCCGGATCCGCGCGCATCCAGTCGCCTTGCATCGAGATCTGGCGGCCGAAGTGCGCGCCCTGGCGGCGTCGCTGCTGGCGGGCGGCCAGGGCCAATCGACGACGGAAAAGCTGGAGCGGACCGCGGCGACGTTGGCGTGCCATGCCGCGGTGCGTGCGGGCGACGTGATGACCGCCGAAGCGGTGCAAGATCTGCTGACGGCGATGGATGGCGTGGATCTGGCTGGGTATTGTCCACACGGCAGGCCGGTGGTGATGCGGGCGAAGTTCGAGGAGATGGGCAAGTGGTTCCAGAGGACTTGAGGATCGCCGCGCTGGCCGGTCCAACCGCGTCGGGCAAGACAGCGGCCGTCGTGGCGCTCCGCCAACGCTTCGGCCTGCCTCTCGAAGTCGTGAACTTCGATGCGCTTCAGGTCTACCGGCGCCTGGACGCCGGGACGGCCAAGCCCTCGCCCGAGGAACGCGCCGCGGTACCTACGTGGCTCGTCGACGCCATCGAACCGACCGAGGCCTGGAACGCCGCGCGCCATGCCGAACGGGCCGACGCGACGATCGCAGCGGTCCTGCAACGCGGCGCGTGGCCGGTGCTGGTGGGCGGCACCGGGCTCTACCTGCGCTCGCTCCTGCGCGGCCTGGCGGCGATTCCCGAGGTGCCAGCCACGGTTCGCGCCGAGCTGGCGGCCGAGCATGCGCGGCGCGGAGCCCAGGCCATGCACGCGGAACTGAGCGCCATCGATCCCGCCTATGCCGCGGGCACGCCGCCGCAGAATCGCCAGCGCGTGCTGCGGGCCCTGGAAGTCTGGCGCGCGACCGGGCGGCCGTTTTCGCACTTCCACGCCGAACACGCGCGGCTGCCCGACAGGTATGCTTGCTTTCTCGCGGTGTTGGAACCGCCCCGCGCCGTCCTGCACGCCCGCATCGAGGCCCGTGCCGCGGTGATGGCGGGGCCCCTGTTGGCCGAGGTGGCCGCGCTGCTGGCGGCGGGTCTGCCACCCGACGCCCCGGCGATGCAGGCGATCGGCTACCGGGAGGCGGTTCACGCTCTCGAAGTGCAGATGCCGGCAGCGCTTTTTGCCAAACTCTTGACGCAGGCCCATCAGGACTACGCCAAGCGGCAGGCGACGTGGTTTCGCAAGGAAGCCGCGCAGTTCCGCCTGGAGACCGGCGACGACGCGGCGCTGCAGGCGCTGGCCGAGGGGCTGCGGGCCTGGTTCGCGTGATCTCGTAGCTCTGTGCGCGATCCTGCCGCGTCGGGTATAGTCGTGGCCGGCAGCGTCGAATCAGCGGCCGACCCGCGACGTTGCCTTCAGCAGCAAGACGCCCGTCACGTGGTTGCGACGGCGCCTCGACCGGTTTACCGTGGTGACCCGCCGCCCGGCAATCCTTGCGTCCCGCTCCCGGACGCTCCCCGTAGGCAACCGATTGGACACGAAGCCATGCGCCACTTGATCCGCCCATTCGTCCTTGCCCTCCTGCTGTTGCAAGCGCCGCTGGCGATGGCGCAAACGCAGCCGGACCCGCCGCGCGCCGGTGAGACGGCCGACAGCGCGGCGTTTCGCCTGAACGAGGAAGGCAAGAAGCTGGTGGCGCTGGGCAAGTACGAGGAAGCGTTGGACAAGTTCCGCGCGGCCTTGAAGCTGTTCCCGCTGTCGAACGCGATCTTCAACGTCGGCTCGATGTACTACACGTTGCGGCAATACGAGGAGGCGTATCCCTTCTTGAACGAGACCTTGCGCGCGCCGCTGGATCCGCGCCAGCGTCAGATCGTGCTCACCTACCTGGAAAACGTGCTGGTGCAACTGCGCCTGAGCCATAGCGAAACCAACGTCGAGACCAGCCCGCCGGGTGCGACGCTCGCGATCAACGGCAAGGAACTGCCCTTCAAGACGCCGTCCAAGGTGCTGGTCCCGTTCGGCGCGGCGGATCTGAGCGTCACGCTCGAAGGCTTCAAGCCCCAGATGGCAGTGATCCATTCGAGTCGCACCGACGCCGCCAAGCCGGTGGCGCTGCGCCTGGAGCGGGACGAGCCGGATGCGCAGGTCAGCGTGCGGTGTCCGGCCGGCGCGGACATCTTCATCGACGGGCAGATGCACGGCTTTGAACTGGTGCGGACCAAGCTACTGATCGGCAAGCACATCGTGCGCTGCGGCAAGACCAAGACGTCGGCAGCGTTCGAGCGCAACGTGCAGGTCCGTTCGGGGCCCAACGCCTTCGAATTCAGCCAGGCTACGAAATAGACCATGGCGAACGAACACTTCCGTCCAGGTGGCGATTCGCTCGGCACGCAACGGGTGGTGTCCCCGCTTGGGTTGTTGCCGCAAGCCGCGCAATGCCTGGACCCGAGCCTGCCGCCCTATGCCGGCGAGATCCTCCTGGACGTCGAGACCCTGAACATCGACGCGGCGTCGTTCGTGCAGCTCGAAGCCACCGGCCGACCGGTCGCCGAGCAGATCCTCGAAATCGTCCAGAACGCTGGGAAGATGCACAACCCGGTGACCGGTTCGGGCGGCATGCTGCTCGGCCGTATTGCGGCGATCGGTCCCGAATACGCCGGGCCTTTGGCGGGCTTGCCGATCGGCACGCGGGTGGCGACTCTGGTGTCCCTGACGCTGACGCCCCTGCGGCTGGAACGCATCGTCGAAGTCAAGCCGCACGCCCACCAGGTCCAGGTCGTCGGTCAGGCGCTGCTGGCGTCGGCAGCGATCGCGGCGGTCATTCCCGAGGACATGCCGGCAGATCTGGTGCTGTCGGTGCTGGACGTCTGCGGCGCGCCGGCGCTGGTCGATCGGTTGGTGCGGCGGTTGCCCGCAGGCGGATCGCTCTTGTGCATCGGCGCGGGCAAGGCCGGCGTGCTGGCATTGGCGGCGGCGCGACAAGCCAGGCCTGACCTGAAGTTGTACGCCATCGACCGCTTCGAAGCCCCGCTCGAGCAAGCCGCCGAGGCGGGCCTGACCGATGCCACGCGGGCGGTGGACGCGGCCGATGCGCTCGCGGTCCGGCAGGCGGCATTGGCGTTGACGAACGGTCAGTTGTGCGACGCCGTGGTGAACATGGCCAGCCTGCCCGGCACCGAGATGGGCGCGATCCTGGCCTGCAAGTCGCGGGGAACGTGCTTGTTCTTCGGCATGGCGACCTCGTTCACGCGGGTGGCGTTGGGCGCCGAGGGCGTGGGCGCGGACGTCGAGTTGATGATCGGCAATGGCTACGTCACCGGCCACGCGGACCTGGCGTTGCAGCTGGTGCGCGCGCTGCCGACGGTGCGGGCGCTGCTTGAAAGTCGCCTGCGCACGCAAGCTTAGCGGCCGTCGATCCGCGCCCCGAGCAGCGCCTGGAACACGGTTTGGACCACCGCGGCATCCAGGCCCGATCCGGCGTTGAGCGCCTGCAGCCGCGCCAGAAGTGCCGCCTCGCGTTCGGGATCGTGCCGCTCGACGCCGTGCGCCTGCTTCCACTGCCAGGCCTGAGCCACCAGCCGCGCCCGTTGCTGCAGCAGCGCCAGGATCTGCGCGTCGGTGCCATCGATTTCCGCCCGCAAGTGCTCGAGATCACGCATCTACGCCGCCCCAGCCAGTGTGCGCATCGTGCCGCGCGTGACGCCGAACTGCTCGTGGACGCCGACCCTCGCGTGCAACTCCGCGGGACTACAGCGTCCAGCCAGCAGATCCTGCCACGCCGCCAGCACCCGCGCCGCTTCCTCGCGGGTCTCGCGCACGAATTCGACGCGAAACCGCCGCACGCCGCGCGCCATCAGCCGCTTCACCGCGCCCGCCGCGCTTTGGGCCTGGGCGTTGAACACCGTGTTTCTACAGCCGACGTCCACTACCACCGGATGCGCGTGGCCCAGGTGATCCTTCAGCGCCACCTCGTGCTGCTCGCAGGGCCGCCCGCAGGTCTTGTAGTCCTTGCCCGTGCTCAGCAAGTGCGCATAGACACAGTGTTCCGTGTGATAGGTCGGGATGTGGTGATGCGCCGTCACGACCAGCCTGTGGGCCGGAATCCGGTCGAGCAGCGCGTGGAGTTGCGCCTCGTCCAGATCGTGCGCCGCGGTCAGGGTGTCGGCGCCCAGGGCCAGCAAATGGTGCGCGGTCACGGAATTGGTCACGTTCAGGGAGAAGTCGCCGTGCACGAGCGGACGGCCCCCGGTCGGCAACCCCGCGAAATGCATCAGCCCGCCCCAATGCCGCACCAACACGCCGTCGGGCTGCAAGCGGGCGATGCGCCGATCGAAACCGTCCTCGCCCGGTTTCTGCACCCGCACCGTCGCGATCGTCACCTTCAGGCCGGCGGCCTTGGCCTTGTCGACCGCGCGGGTCAGGCCGACCAGATCCATCCAATCGAGTTCCACTTCGGCCAGACCGCTCGCGATCACGGCGTCGAGTTGCGCGTCAGTCCGGCACAGCGGGCGCAGTTCCGTCGCCAGGTCAAGTGCTTGCGTCTCGATCGGCGCGACGTGCAGCAGGCGTTGCACCGCCGGGCGCGGATCGACCTCATGCGCGAACGACGCTTCCAGCTGCACCAGCAAGTCGGCCGCGAGTTGGCGACGCAGGGCCTTGAGCGCCGAGACCGGGACGTGCAACTCGGGCGCCAGGTTCCACTCCAAACCTGCGAGACGAAACGGAGTCCCGCCGAACGCGCCGAGCTTGTCGCGCACCAACGCCTCGGTCAGGCCCCCGCCTCCTGCCAGTTGCAGCAACGCCTCGGTCTGCCCGGAGGCTTGTGCACGCGGCGAACTCAGCGTCGCGCGCAACGGCTCGCCGGCCTGACCGCTGACCAGAAGCGTCACTGCGATGCGCCCTTCCGGCTCGCCCTGCTTGAGCAGCCGATCGACTTCCAGGCCGATGCGCGGGTCGCTCGTCAGCCAAACCTGATGGCCGATCGCGACCTTGCGCAGGTCCGGGCCCGGCTGGCCGAAACCCAGCAGCCAACCGTCCGAGGTCGGATCGACGCGGAACAGCGGCCCGCCCGGTTCCTGCTTGTCCTCGGGATGGCCGTTCTCCAGCACGACGCCCATGCCCGGCCGCGGCTCCACTTGGGCCATCGCGCCGAGGTCCGGCAGCATGGGTTCCGCATCTTTTCCTATGGTTCCATAGCTCTCGCCGGGCTGCAGGCCGAGCCCGCCGGTCGACTGCCGTGCCGTCTTGACGATGCGCACGCCCCGCGCCTGCACTTCCACGACCACGCCGAGCAACACCCCGCGATGCTTCGGGAAACGGCCTTCGACCAGGGTCTGGTGATCGCTGCCGCCCAAGAAGCCGTCGGAAAAGCCGCGCGAATAGGACAGCGTCATCCGCGCCACGTCGGAAGCCAGATTTTGCGTATGGATACCCAGCCTTTGCAGCGGCACGTGGCCCGCCTCGCCTTGGGCATCGAGCCAGCGCCGGTAGGTCTGCACCGCGGTCGCCACGTACTCGGAGCCCTTCTGGCGGCCTTCGATCTTCAAGCTTGCCACGCCGATCGTGCACAGGTCCGGGATCGCCCTCACCCCCGACAAATCCTTGGGACTCAAGAGGTACTGCACGTCGCCCAGATCGCGGGTCGCGCCGTCCACCACCAGGTCGTAGGGCATGCGGCAGGATTGCGCGCACTGACCGCGGTTGGCCGAGCGCCCGCCCCACGCCTCGCTGGTCAAGCACTGGCCGCTCCAGGACATGCACAGCGCACCGTGGACGAAGACCTCGAGCTCGATGTGGGTGCCGGCGCGGAACTGGCGGATTTCCTGGACCGACAGCTCGCGCGGCACGACCACGCGGGTGCAACCGAGCCCTTCGGCAAAGGCCGCTGCTTCCGGACTGGAGATGGTCATCTGCGTGCTGGCGTGGACATCCAGCGTCGGCGCGATCGCCCGGGCCAACAGCGCGACCGCCGGATCCTGGACGATCAGCGCGTCGACCCCGGCTTGGGCGATGGTGCGCAACATCGCTTCCAGGGTCGCGAGTTCCGACTCGAACAGCAGGGTGTTCAGCGTCAGGTAGGCCTTGGCGCCGGCGCGGTGGATCTGCGCACAGGTCGCGGCCAGGCTCTCCAGGGAGAAGTTGCCGGCCCGCGCCCGGGCGTTGAAGCCGCCATCCAGGCCAAAGTACACGGCATCGGCGCCACAGGCCAAGGCCGCAAGCAGGGATTGCGCGTCGCCGGCGGGTGCGAGGATTTCGGGCTTGCGAACGGGTGGGGCAGCGGACACGGGACCTCGCGAGGGGGACGACGGCGCGTCATGCTCGCGGGCGCTGCGCGTGGGGTCAAGGAGATACGCCGGCTACTGCACGCCGGCGCGACCAGCTCTTGCCAAGCGAGCACGCCGCCGCTACCCTGAAGTAAGGAATCGCACCAAAGGTAAGGAACATGCCCACAGCGACCCTCACCAGCAAAGGCCAGCTCACACTTCCCAAGTCTATTCGCGATCTTCTCGGCGTCGGCCCCGGCGACCGCGTCGTGTTCTGGGAGGCGGACGACGGCAGGGTCATCATCGAGCCCCAGACTGTCGACATCCGCAGCATGCGCGGCTCACTCAAGCCCAAACGCAAGGGAGTTCGCGTCGAAGACATGAACGAGGCCATCCGCCACGCCGGCACGCGCTCATGATCGCCCTGGACACCAACGTGCTCGTCCGTTACCTGGTCGAGGATGATGCCGAGCAGTCCGCGCGCGCGGCCCGGCTCATCGAAGGCGCGGCCGACCAAGGCGAAATGCTGTTCATCGCGCACATCGTCGTCTGCGAAGTGGTCTGGGTGCTGCAGGTCGCCTACCGCATCGGCAAACCGGAGGTCATCGCTACGCTGAAGAACCTCGTGCGCGCGAGCCACTTGGAGTTGGAAGACGTGGAGTTGGTGCGCAAGGCTTTGGCAGACTTCGAAGGCGGCAAGGGCGACTTCGCTGACTACCTGATCCGTGTGCGCTCAGTGGCGCGCGGGTGCGAGCGGGTGGCGACGTTCGACAAGGCGCTCCTGAAGGATCCGAGGTTCTTCGCGCCTTGACGCGTGGGATTCCGCACAGGGCGCCCGGGCGTGGTCAGCGAAGGGCCTCGCCAAGCCCGCGTGCCATCACAGCGCCGCTACGTCGCAACCTGCCACGGCAAATCCCAGGTTGCGTGCCACTTCAGCCATCTCCAGGTCGAACGTGACAATCAGCAAATGGTGGCCGATGTGATCGCGCAGCGTCGCGGCGGTCGCCAGGTGCAACGCGTCCAACGTCCGGCAGGCCCCGAGTTCCGGCAGCCTGGCCAGCGCATCGAGCACCGCGCGGTCCACGGCGTGCATGGCGATCTGCCGCAGCGCCGAGTCCAGATCCTGCTCGGCCTCGCGCAAGCTCGAAGTCAGTACGCCTGCACGAGCAGCACGGCGCAGTACCGTGCGGCTTTCCGCTTCCATCAGGACCGACGACACGCGGCGCCGATGCCGCTGCCACAACGCCGCCCCCTGCCCGGCGCGAGGCTGTTGCAGCAGCACGGACAACAGCACACTGCTATCGAAATACGCCGGAATATCAGAAACGATCATCGCGTGCGTCCCGAATCAGCGCGCTGGCGTCGGGCACAGGCGCCCTTCGACCCAGCAGCGTGTCCAGCCCGCCCTCGAGGTCCGAGGCACGCTGCAAGGATCCGGCGGCTTCGAGTTCGTCGAGCACGACTTCCCAGCGATCGGCGCCCCTGAGCATCGGCGAAGACGGCCTGCGGATCTCCGCGACCACCGTGTCCCGATCCAGCACCAGCACGGTTTCGCCTTGGCGCACCAACTGCAGGTAGTGGCTGAGCTCGTTCTTGAGTTGTTTGGTGCCGACGGCCTTCATGTTCGACATTGTAGCTACCGTGGCTACTCGGTGCAACGGCGATGCAATCGGCGCACCGCCGCCACGGTCTGCCCGCCTACTTCAACTCGATCCGCGTCAACATCACGTCGCTGTCCGGCGCCTTGCCATCGGTCTTGGCGCGGGCGTCCTGCAGCTTCAGGTCCGCCGGTACGGCCTTCCATTCGCCCAGCGTGCTCGCATCCAACACCGCGCTATCTTTCAGTTCATTCGCCTTGACTTGGACCGACGTCGCCACCGGGCTGAAGTCCGCCAGCGTGCCCAGGCCGTCGTACCAGTAGCCGTCATAGCGCACGCCGTTCATGTTGCCAGTGAACACCTGGGTCGCGATCAGCAGCGAGTTGCCCACCACCGCCAAGCCCTTGACCCGGTGTTCTGCAATCGTTTCCGGACCCTTGCCGCTGTAGTGGAACGTCGCCCAGCCCAGCGCGCCATCGGCGGTCGCCAGCTTCACGATCAGCGCGTCGCCTTGGACCGTGTCGTAATTCTTGGCCGAAGTGCGTCCACCCACCCAGACGCTGTCGCCGACCACGCGCACGACGTGCACGTTGGTGCGATCGCCCAGCCCGCCTGCGTCATAGACCTTGCTCCAGGCGAACTTGCCGTCCGCGCCGACCTTGGCGACAGTGAAGAACGTGTCGGTGCCGCGCCGGTCCAGCGCTACCAGGGCGCCGCCGTCCTTGTCCACGTCCAGGCTGTTGACGTTGCCGCCGGTGCCCAGGTCGACGGTCTCGGCCCACGCGACCTTGGCGGTGCTGTCTGCGTCGTCCAACTTGAGCAAGAACGCGCTCTTGGCGCTGCTGCCGCCGATGTAGACGCCGCCCTTGCCGTCAGGACGCACGGTGTAGCCGCGGTCGTTCACCGTGGCGGCGACGTCGATCGCGGTCTTGGCCTTCACGCTGCCGTCGGCCTTGTCCAGGGCGAGGAACAGGACCATGGCTTCGGCGCCGTCACTGTTGGCGCCCGTGGTCCCGGTGACGTAGACATTGGTGCCGCTCGCATCCACGCCGTACGCCTCGGCATTTTGCTTGGGTCCGGTGATCTTGGCGCCGAAGCCGAACGCCTTCTGCCACGCGAGCGCGCCGGTGCTGCCGTCGATCTTCAGCACGCAGGCGAAGAACGTGTTGTTGCTGGTGCTGCCCGAGACCGAAGCGGCGAGGTACAGGTTGCCGTCCGAGTCCAGGGAGAGAGCGTCAGCGCTGCCGCCGGACTCGTTGTTCTGGCCGGGGTCCTTGCTCACGTCCTTGAACTGCCCCGACCACATGCGGGCCCAGGCCAGGCTGCCGTCCGCGTTCACCTTGCCGACCAGCAACTCCGGCGTCGCCTTGGCCGTGTGGTTGGCGGCGAAGTAGAAATTGCCGGCCTTGTCCGCGACCAGGCCCGTGGTCAGTTCGTTGGAAGTGGCGCCGCCGAAAAGCTTTTCCCAAGCGACGGTGCCGCGGCTCAGCAGTCCGACCGCGGTCTGGCCCTTGCCCGCGAGCGGCAGCGTGTACTTGCCCGCGTCGGTGACGATCTCGAGCTTGGCGCCGCGATCGCCGCCCGCCACCGGATAGAAGCGAACCTGGAAGTCGAAACCTTCGCCCACGTCGACCTTGACGTTGCTGGCGTCGAGCGGCGCGGGCTTGAGCTCGGTGTCGGTGAGCGAGAATTCCTCAGTCATCACGCCGGCGTCGGGGACGATCTGCATGGTCTGGATCGTCAACGCCTTGCTGGACACGTTGTTGAAGGTGAAGCGCGCGGTCGATTGCGAGAACAACGCCACGGTGCTGGTGCCGTTGTTCAGCGGCAGGAAGTAGCCCTTGGCGCTATCGATCACCTTGCCCGACTCGACGATCTGGATCGGACCGGTCGCCGCCGTGCCCGCGGGAACGCCAGCAGTGGTGCCAGGTTCGGTCGCGCATGCGAAGAGGAGTTGGGTGCCGGCCAGGAGCGCGGCAAGATGGCAGCGTAACATGATAAACTCCATGTATGTCAACAGTTATGGTAAACAAGGCAGCGAGCGAGGGCTCGAGCATAGAACGCGCGGTTCCGCTGTCAAAAACTTCGCCGCTCTGACCATTGTTCAATCTGCGCCGGCATCCTGGCCCACGACATCGCCCTGCACCGGGGCCCACGGCTGGCGCAAGTCCCGGCTCGTGGTCAGCCCGCCGGCTTGGACCTCGATGCGGAAGCGGTTCGGCAAGTTGCCCGGCAGCCACAGCGTGCGTGTCACCCTGCTGCCATCGGCCGCGGCATAGGTCTTCAGCGACGTGGCAATCTTCTGCAGTTCCGAACCGTTCTCCGCGAGCAACCGCGTCACTTGCGGCAGACACCCTGGCAGCACGTCGGGCCCGGTCACCCGCAGGCGCACGCCGAGCATCATGCTGCCCTGGCCCCCGAACGTTTGTTGGACCGCGTCGTCGGTGTGCCACGCCACGAAGGCCTTTGCCGTGTCGAAGTCGCCCGGCCCGACCTCCAACCCGGCGATCTGCCCGGGTGCGGCCTGGGCGCAACTGTCCGGCGCCGGCGGCGTGAAGGGCGGCACCATCGGGCAACCGAGCAGCAAGGTCAGCCCCGCCAGTACCCCTGCATGTCGTCCCTGCATCGACCCTCCGGCCCATTGGCGCCCGCCAAGTTCCACACGCCGCCGACGCCGTCAAGCCCCGTGCTAGAGGGCCAATCAGAAACTCCGTTTCCGATTGGCCGGGCGCGTTGCCGGCTGGGTCGCCGAGTGCGCCGATGCGGGCGCACCGGCTCCGCTCCAACGGTCCGCATCATTTCCTGATTGGTGTTCTAGGCGGCGCTGGCAAACCGCTGCACCTGTGCCATGCTCCCCGCCTCGCTGACGTGAGCCTGGAGACTGCCATGGCCTGGAATCCCGAAGCTGTCCGCCCGCCCGGTCGTCCGAGCGTGCCCTTCAAACTGCCGGCGCGTTGGGGACACTGGCTGCTGCTGGTAGTCGTCGGCGTGCTGGCCATCCTGCTGTTCGAAAGCTCGATGTATCAGGTGGATCCCGAGGAACAGGCGGTGGTGCTGCGGCTCGGCAAGCTGCACGGCGTCGAGGATCCCGGGTTCCACTTCAAGCTGCCGTTCGGCCTGGACGAAGTGAAGCGGCTGCCTACCCGGCGCGTGCTCAAGGAAGAGTTCGGTTTCCGCACCGTAAAGGCGGGCGTGCGCAGCGAATTCCAGAAGGCCCCGTATATCCAGGAGTCCTTGTCGCTGACCGGCGATCTGAACATCGCCGACGTCGAATGGGTGGTGCAGTACCGCATCTCGAGCGCGACGGATTTCTGGTTCCACTTGCAGGAGCCCGAGCAGGCGGTGCGTGACCTTTCCGAAGCGGTGCTGCGCGAAGTCGTCGGCTCGCGCACGGTCGATCAGGTGCTGACGGTCGGTCGCCAGGAGATCGAGGTCGACGCGTTGCGGCTGCTGCAAGACGCGCTGAACAAGTACAAGTCGGGCATCAAGATCGTCGCCGTGCAATTGCGCAACGTCACGCCGCCCGAGCCGGTGCAGGCCAGCTTCAACGACGTCAACCGGGCCGAACAGGACCGTGAGCGGCTCATCGACCTGGCCAAGGCCGTCTACAACCGCGAGATTCCATCGGCGGAGGGCGAAGCGCAACGCACGGTCGAGCAAGCGGAGGGTCTGCGGCAAGAACGCATCAACCGGGCCAAAGGCGACGCATCGCGGTTCGAACAGATGCTGACGGCGTACCGGAAGGCCCCTGACGTGACCCGCAAGCGCTTGTATCTCGAGACGATGGCCGAAGTGCTGGCGGCGGTCGACGACTTGACGGTGGTGGACGGCCACGCTGGAACGCAAGTGCTGCCGCTGCTGCAAATCAAGCAGGACGGTCAGAAGGCGATGCCTGCCCAGGCTGCCGCCGAAGTTCCTGCTGCTCCTGCCGCACCGCAGGCCGAGGTGGCGCGATGAGCAACCGCAATGCCGTGATCGTGGTGGTCTTGTTGATCGCCGCAGCCATCGTGCTGGGCCGATGCGTCGTGGTCGTCGCCGAGTACGAGCAGGTCGTCATGACCGAGTTCGGCGATCCAGTGGGCGGCGCGCGCACCAAGCCGGGCGTCTACTGGGCCATGCCGTGGTACGAAACGCGGCGCTTTTCCAAGCGAATGATGCGCTGGGACAGCGATCGCGCGCAGATTCCGACCAAGGACAAGCGCTTCATCTGGGTGGATGCGACGGCGCGCTGGCGGATCGTCGACGGGCTGAAGTTCTACCAGTCGGTGCACGACCTCACGGGCGCCCAGACGCGGCTGGACGACGTGCTGGACTCCGCGCTGCGCCTGGTGATTTCGGACAACAACCTGATCGAGGCGGTGCGGCCCGACCAGCGACCGGTCGCCATCCCGGGCATGGCCACGCAGACCCATGACGAAATGGTTGTGCACAAGGGCCGCGAAGTGTTGCAGCGCGACATCTGGCAGCGCTCGCAGGGGCTCATCCGCAACGAATTCGGCATCGAACTGGTGGATGTGCGGCTCAAGCGCCTGAACTACATCGAGGCAGTGCAGCAAAATGTGTTCGGGCGGATGATCGCCGAACGACAGAAGGTCGCCGAACAATATCGCAGCGAAGGCAAAGGCCGGGCGGCCGAGATCCAGGGCACCATGGAGCGCAAGCTGCGCGAGATCCGGTCGCAGGCTTATCGCAAGGCGCGGGAGATCGCCGGGCAGGCCGAAGCCGAGTCGACCGGGATCTATGCGCAAGCCTACAACCAGGACCCGGAGTTCTACGCGTTCCTGCAAACCCTCGAGGCCTATCCGCAATTGCTGGGCGCGGGGCGGGCAGGCGGAACCCACACGGGCCTGGTGCTCGGAACCGATTCGGAACTGATGGGCTATCTCAAGGCCGCGAAACCCGGCGGGAAGTGACGCTACGGGCGCGAGTTGGCAAGGCGCATCCGGAATGCGACTCGCAACACGGCATCCAGATCGCGGGCGGTGTAGGGCTTGGCAACCACGCCGGCAAAGCCGTGCTCGCGGTAACGTGACATCACCGGGTCATCCGCATAGCCGCTGGACACTACCGCGGTGACCAGCGGATCGAACTCGCGCAGGCGCTGCATCGCCTCGCGTCCGCCCATGCCGCCGGGCACGGTGAGGTCGAGCACCACCACGTCGAACGGCTGGCCCGCCTGCCACGCCGCACGGTACAGGGCGATCGCCTCGTCGCCGTCGCGCGCCAACTGCACCTCATAGCCCAGTGTTTGCAGGACAGTGCGCGCCGTGGCCCGCAGCATCGGTTCGTCGTCCATCACCAGCACACGGCCGTGGCCGCCAAGGGTGTCGGCCGTCTGGACCGGGTGCAGCTCGGGCGTGACCGTGCAGACGGGCAGAAGCACTGTGAACGTCGTGCCCTGACCCAGCTCCGACTCGGCGCTGACGTGGCCATCGTGCTTGCGCACCACCGCGTACACCATCGCCAGGCCCAGGCCGCTGCCCTGGGTCTTGGTGGTAAAGAACGGGTCGAAGATGCGCGGCAGCACGTCCGCGGGGATGCCGGCGCCGTGGTCGCGCACGCGGATGCGCACGAACGCCCCAGGACCCAGCGGTCCTTCGTCTTGGGCGAATTCGACGTTGTCGGCCAGGACTTGCACCGTGCCCCCGGCCGGCATCGCCTGGGCGGCGTTCAGCACGAGGTTCTGCACCACCTGGCTCAACTGGCCGGCGTCGGCGTCCACCGGCAGCAGTTCCGGGGCGATGTCGATCTCGACGCGGCTGCTCGACCCGGCCAGCACGAAGCTCGCCGATTCGCGCACCACCCCGTCCAGGGACATCGGCTTGCGAATCGGCGAGCCGCCTTTGGAAAACGTCAGCAGTTGCGCGGTCAGGTCGCGCGACCTCAGAGCCGCCTTCTCCGCGTCCACCAGGCATTGGTGCATCGGATGCTTCGGGTCGATCTCGGCCGCGGCCAGCGACAGGTTGGCGAGGATCGGCGTCAGCAGGTTATTGAAGTCATGGGCGATGCCGCCGGCCAGCACCGCCAGCGACTCCAGCTTGCTGGCGCGCAGCAGTTCTTGCTCCACGCGCTCCTGATCCAACACGTCGCGGAAGATCCACACGGTGCCGAGCCTTTCGCCGGCGTGATCGCGGATGTGCGTGCGACTGAGGGCAATCGGGCGTTCGCCGCCATCCCGCGCCACCAGCATGGCATGTTCCGCCCCGTTGGCGTCCGGCGTGCGCCCCGTGACGTCCGCCAACGGCTCGCGCGTGTTCCTGTGCAAGATGCGGAACACCTCGCCCACCGGCCGCCCCGCCGCTTCGGGCTGCGGCCAGCCGGTCATCGTCTCGGCCACCGGATTGAGGAGCGTCACGCGGTCCGCCGTGTCGGTGGCGATGATGCCGTCGCCGATCGACCGCAACGTTACCGCCAGCCACTCCTTCTCTCGCTCCAAGGCCGCCTCGGAGGCTCTTGCCTGCTCTAGCGCGCGCTGCTGTTCTCGTTGGGCATTCTTGCGCAGGGTCGCGTCGCGGACCACCAATTGCACGGCCGCCCGCTCGCCGTAGCGGAACGGGATGCCGGCCACTTCGACCTCGACCTCGCTGCCGTCCGCCCGCAAGAAGCGTTCCTCGATGAGCGGCACGTCCTCGGCGTGTTCCAGCATCGCACGCATGCGCTCCAGCACGATGGGGCGGACGTCCTCGGGCACGAAGCTCAGCACGGCGCGACCGACCAGGTCCGACCCGGCCTCATAGCCGATGATCCGCGCCGCCGCGGTGTTGGCGAAAATGATGCGGCCGTCCTGATGCACGATGATGCCGTCCGGACACAGTTCCACCAGGCGTCGGTAGCGCTCCTCGCTGTGCCGCAAGTCGGCCTCGGCGCGACGCACGGCGGTCGTGTCGCGCAAGAGATTGATGCTGGCGACCACCCTGCCGGGCGAATCGCAGATCGGCGTCGAGGTCTGCACGAGCCACTGCTCCTGCCCGGTCTCACGGCGGCGCAACAGAAATTCCAGTGGCTGCGGGCGTTCACCAGCCAACACGCGCTGGGATGGCAAGTCCTTGGCGGCTAGCGGCTGACCATCTACCTGGAACAACTCATAGGTCTGCTCGGTGAAGCCGGTCTTCACGCCGCTGGCCGAGGCGGCATCGAGGCCCAGGTAGGACATCGCGACGCGATTGGCGTAGCGCAGCTTGCCGCTCGCGTCCAAGATGGTGACACCGTCGGGCACGGCGTCAAACACCGTGACGAAGCCGGCCAGATCGGGGAACAGCAACTCGACGCCGTCGTGATAGGCCTCCGCGCCGCGGTCACACGAATCGGTGGACTGGGACGGCTCGATCATGGACCACCGCGGCAGCACTTGCGCCATCGACTACTTTCGCGACAGGCCCGCGTGGCCCGTACACACCTCCAGCCTACGCGCGGTTGGCCGTCCCGTCGATTGTGCCTACGGTTCCGGCGGCGGCGGCGTCGAAGGCCCGGCGCCGCGTTGGCGTTCCAGCTCTTCGTCCAGCAACTCGTCCAACAGGGGCTCGCGCTCGCGCGGGCGGGGCTCCGGCGCGGCACTGGGTCGCGTCCCCAACTGCTTCGGGTGCCCCGCCAACGACGCCTGACCGCCCGGTACAAGGGCATGAACCGCCGGGGGAACTTGGCGCTCGCGCAGCGCCGGACGCACCGCCACCACGGCAGGGACGCGGCGTGCCAGCTTGGGCGGCGGGATGGGCGGCCCCGCGATCGCCGCGGCGACTTCCGGCTGCAAACGCACTGGCTCAGGCAGCAGAATCGCTGGCGCCACGGGCAGCATCGGCGTCGCCACTCGCGTTTCCAGCCGCGGCAGCGCTGCCACGACCGCGTCCAGACCCGGCCACGACATCGGCTCGCGCGGCGGCTCCGGTTCAGCTACGAGCTGGGGCGTCTCGATCGCCTCTTGCGGCGCAGCGCGGGCGATCGCTTGCGTGGACCATTGGACCAGCACGTCCCGCACCGTCGCGTCCGACAAAGCCAGCACAGCGCCGGCCAGCGCCACCGTCGCCCCGAGGACCACGCCCAGGACCGTGCGCAGGCCCGCGCGTTTCTTCTGGGTGTGGAGGCGAAACAACACGCTGAATTCTTGCAATAGTTTCGTATAATCGGGTGGGTCGCCGGCCGCTTTTGGCTGGACCGGCGAGCTCCCACGTCGGGGCAGCGTCAGAGGCGGCAATGGCGTCCGCGATCCCGGATCACCAAAGAAATCAGCGGCGGTTGGCGCGATGGCCGCCACTACCGATACCTGCAGGACTTCGTGGTCGTCCAGGCGCGCGAGCAAGAGCGAGGTGTGGCATCCGGGACAGGTCAGGTGGGCCGAGGTGCGCGGCGCAATCCGGTCTTGGGTGAGGCGAAACTGGCGCTGGCAAGCGGGGCAGCGAAAGCGCATGACGGAACCTCCGGGCCAAGGCCCAAGGCCCCGCCGCAGGGGGTGGGGATCCACCTCCAGGTCCGCGGCGCACGACCGCAAGCGCAAGGAGGCACCGGCCGGGCGTTGCGGCGGGGGAGACCGCTCGAACCGGTCTACTGGCTGTACGATCGGACACGCTGCAGCACAACAGGAAAGTTTGCAGCGCGCCAACTTGGCACACGCGAAACAATTCGTGGCTCAGGGCGAGACACTCGCCCCCCCCCCGGGCCGCGCGAAACGGCGCTTGCTTCTGGCGATCGTGACAGGCAGAGTCTGTAACGGCAAAGCTTCGAATCGGCGCGTTTGGGAGGCCTCATGACTCGTGGAAATTCAGTGTTCGTGGGTGCTTGGTGGATTGCCGCTCTCTGTGTCGCGGTGACCGCCAGCGCGTGCGGCGACACGATGCACGAGGGCGGCCCCGGCACGAACGCCGATTCCACCTTGCAAGGCGGGCAAGACGATCTGGCTGGTCTTGGCGATTTGGCCGACGGCGGCGAGCCTGGCGATCAAGCGGGCGGTCCCGACCTCCCCGCGCTCGACATCGCCCCGCAGTGCCCCGGCCCGCCCGGCTGTGCCTGTACCCAGAACACGGATTGCTTCAACAGCCTTTGTATCGACACGCCCGCCGGCAAGCAGTGCGCGGTGCTGTGCGTCGACTCGTGCCCGAACGACTTCTCCTGCACCCCGGTCCAGGCTGGCGCCGACACCGTGACGATGTGCGTGCCGAAATGGGGCCACCTGTGCAATCCGTGCAG
The DNA here is from genome assembly GCA_964356325.1 of uncultured Enterobacteriaceae bacterium. Lineage (GTDB taxonomy): Bacteria > Myxococcota_A > UBA9042 > UBA9042 > UBA9042 > CAYHHL01. The sequence goes on from CAYHHL010000004.1 coordinate 55,973, forward strand.
CGAATCCAAGGAGTGCGCGTCGCTCGGCCTGGTGGGCTCGGTGTGCATCGATGAAGACGCCCAGGGTGGGTATTGCGGTGTCGCCTGCAAGTCGGAGACGGATTGTCCGAGCGGCTACGCCTGCACGACCGCCAAGTCCATGGAGGGGGCCGGCGCGCAACAGTGCGTGCGCAAATCGGATCCAGGCGGCACCGGCGCCGGAACCTGCCCGTGCAGCCCGGCCGCGGTCGAACTGAAGCTGAGCACCAAGTGCGTCGCGGTAGGCAAGGATGACAGCGGCAACATCATCGGCAGTTGCAAAGGCAAGCGCGTGTGCGAGGCGGCCGGGCTGAGCGCGTGCCAGGCGCCCAAGGCCGCGACCGAAGTGTGCGATGGCGAGGACAACGACTGCAACGGCAAGACCGACGAGGGCAGTTGCGACGACGGCAACCCTTGCACCACGGATTCCTGCGACGGCAAGGGTGGTTGCACCTATGCGCCCGGCGACGGCCCGTGCGACTCGGACGGCAGCTTGTGCACCGAAGGCGACACTTGCAGCGGCGGCAAGTGCGTCGCGGGCGCCGGCAAGAAGTGCGACGACGGCAATCCGTGCACCTTGGACCTGTGCGAACCCAAGCTCGGTTGCAGCCAGGTTGCTGACAACGGCGCGCCTTGCGACGATGACAATCCCTGCACGATCGGTGATTTGTGCCAGGAAACGCAATGCCTGTCGGGCGCGGCCAAGCCCTGCGTCAGCACGGATAACTGTGCCAGCGCCAAGTGCGACCAGGCCGACGGTAAGTGCAAGACCCAGAACCAACCCGACGGCGTGCAGTGCAACGATGGGACCGTGTGCACCGTGGCCGATGTCTGCGCCGACGGCAGTTGCGCGGGCAAGCCGCTGGACTGTAGCGATGGCATGGCTTGCACCGCGGATACCTGTGATGCCAAGAGTGGTTGCAGCCACACGCCGATGACCGCGCCGTGCGACGACGGCAACGCGTGCACCGAGGGCGACGCCTGCCTGGACTCGGCCTGCGTTGCGGGCGCGACCAAGGCCTGCGACGACAGCGACGCGTGCACGATCGACTCGTGCGACAAGAGCAGCGGAAGTTGTGCGTTTGCCAAGATCTTCGGCTGCGGCGGCAACTGCCAGAACGAGACCGAATGCAACGACGGCAACCCGTGCACGACCGACGCCTGCGCGACCGGCAAGTGCGCGAACGCCGCCAATGCCGAGGGTTGTGACGACGGCAACGTGTGCAGCAGCGCCGACTCGTGCCAGGGCGGCGCCTGCCTCGGCGTGGCGATCTCGTGCGACGACGGCAACCCTTGCACGACAGATTCCTGTTCACAGGGCGTGGGTTGCGTGCACGCTGCGATCGCGGTCGCCTGCGAGGACGGCAACAAGTGCACGGTCGGCGACGCCTGCCAGAACGGCGTATGCGCCGCGGGAGCCAGCTTGGCTTGCGACGACAACAATGCTTGCACCACAGATAGTTGCACACCAGCCAACGGCACCTGCCTGGCGGTCGCGAGCACCGGCACCTGCGACGACAGCGACGCGTGCACCACCGGCGACACCTGCAACGGCGGCAGCTGCGTGGCGGGCAAGGCGACGATCTGCGACGACAGCAACCCCTGCACCGACGACAAATGCGACGTGGTGAGCGGCAAGTGCTTGTTGGTCAACAACCTCGCGACCTGCAGCGACGACAGCGCGTGCACGACCGGCGACGGCTGCGTGGGCGGGGCCTGCAAGCCGGGAGCCGCCAAGGTCTGCGACGACAAGAACGCGTGTACGACTGACAGCTGTGACGCGAAAACCGGGACTTGCGCCTCGACGCCAATCGTCGGCTGCGGCGGCAATTGCGCGAGCGCGGCGAATTGCGACGACAAGAACTTGTGCACCACCGATAGTTGCCCGACCGGCAAGTGCGTCAACACGGCGAATACATTGGGTTGCAGCGACAGCAACGCCTGCACGGTCGGCGACGGCTGCGCGAGCGGGGCCTGCGTGCCCGGCAAGACCACGGTCTGCAACGACAACAAGCCGTGCACCGATGACAAGTGCGACCCAGCGACCGGCGGCTGCGTCTACGCCAACAACAGCGCGGTCTGCACGGACGGCGACGCATGCACGCAGAACGACGTGTGTTCGGGCGGCTCGTGCAAGCCAGGCGCAGTGCTGGCTTGCGACGACAAGAACCCGTGCACGACGGGCGACGCCTGCGTGGGCGGCGCATGCAAGGCCGGCAGCGCGGTGGTGTGCAACGACAAGAACGGCTGCACCGACGACAAATGCGACGTGACCACGGGCAAATGCGCGGCGACGAACAACACCGCGGCCTGCACTGACAACAGCTTGTGTACCGCGACCGATGTCTGCAGCGGCGGCGTGTGCAAGCCAGGCGCGGCGCTGGGCTGCGACGACAAGAACCCTTGTACGACGGATTCGTGCGACGCGATCAAGGGTTGCCTGCACGTGAACAACACCCTGGCGTGCAGCGACGGCGTGGCGTGCACGGTGGGCGACGTCTGCGCGGCGGGCGTGTGCAAGGCCGGCGCTCCGCTGGTGTGCGACGACAAGAACCCGTGTACGGACGAGAAGTGCGACTCGGTCAAGGGCACGTGCGCCGTGACCCACAACACCGCGGCATGCAACGACGGCAACGCCTGCACCAAGGGCGAGATCTGCACCGCTGGTGTGTGCAAGGCTACCGGCTCCGTGTTGTGCCCGGCGGCAACTACCTGCGCGGACTACGCATGCAATCCGGCGAGCGGTGTGTGCGAGGTCAAGGCCAAGGCCACTACCACGGTTTGCGACGACGCCCAGGCCTGCACCCTCGGCGACAAGTGCGACGGCGCCGGCAAGTGCGCGTCCGGGCCGTGGGACAACGCTTGCGGCTGCCAGTCCGCGGCGACGTGCGATGACAAAAACCCTTGCACCAAGGACGAGTGCGTCTTGGCCAAGTGTGTGTTCACCATCACGTCGGGCGCGCTGTGCGACGACAAGAACCCTTGCACCAGCGCCAGCCAGTGCGACGCCGGGGGCAAGTGCCTGGGCACCAAGTTGGTGGATTGCTCCGGCGGCAAGGACACTTGCAACGACGCGGTGTGCGCGGTCGACGGTGGCGGCAACCCTGTGTGCAAGTTGCTGCCGTACAAGGCGGGCACGGCCTGCAACGACACGCTGTACTGCACCTTGGGGGAGACATGCGACGGCGCGGGCAAGTGCGGCAACGGCCTGCCACCCTCGTGTGGCAAGCCCGCGGCCTGTTTCGCCTCGCTTTGCACCGAAGCCGCCAAGGGTTGCACGACCAAGCCGCTGACCGCCGGCACTGCCTGCAATGACGGCGACCCGTGCAGCGTGGGCGACCAGTGCGACGGCGTGAGCAAGTGCGCGGTCAAGGCGATGCTCAACTGCGACGACGCAAACCCTTGCACGACCGACGCTTGCCAGACCGGAGTCGGTTGCACCCACGTGAACAACACCCTGGTCTGCAACGACGGCAACGCCTGCACGGGCGGCGACGTGTGCGCGGGCGGGGTGTGCAAATCCACGACGATACCCAGTTGCGACGACGCGAACCCTTGCACCAACGATAGTTGCATCCCATCGGGCAAGGGCGCCGGCTGCCAGCACGCGCTCAACACCGCGCCGTGCAGTGACGGCAACGCGTGCACGACCGGGGACATCTGTTCGGGCGGCTTGTGCACCGGGCCCAAGCCGGTCAACTGCGACGACGGCAACTTCTGCACGACCGACAGTTGCATCCCCACGGGCAAGGCCGCGGGCTGCCTGCACGGCCTGATGCTGTCCGGACTTTGCCCTGGTGGCACCTGCAGTTCTGGCGCGTGCAAGTTGACGCCGTTTCAGCCCGCAGGCAGTGAGCACATGTGCAGCAGCCTGACGGACGCGACCAAGCTGTCGTGCTGGGGCCGCAACGACTTGGGTCAGGTCGGCAACGGCAACAAAGTCAATCAGAGCAAGGCGTTGGTCGTCACCGGCATCACGTCGCCGCGCGCTGTCGCGGTGTCGGTGGTCCACAGTTGCGCGGTCTTGGGCGACGGCACCGCGCGCTGCTGGGGCTATAACGATGTCGGCCAGTTGGGCAACGGCAACACCACCGCCAGCCTGACGCCTGTCACGGTCGCGGGCCTGTCCACCCTGGTCGGCCTCGCTGCGAATGGACAGGCCAGCTTCGGCCTCAAGGCGGACGGCACCGTGTGGAAGTGGGGCACGACCGCGTCACAAGTCACGGGATTGCCAGCCATCGCCCAGATCGCCGGCGTCACCTACCACGCGTGCGCGCTCGCCCTGGATGGCAAGGTGTGGTGCTTCGGCAGCAACAACCAAGGCCAGGTCGGCAACACGGCGTACACGGGCGCGCCCATCGCGGTCAGCAACCTCACGGGCGTGGTTTCGGTCGGCACGGGCTGGAATCACAGCTGCGCCGTCAAGTCCGACGGTTCGGTCTGGTGCTGGGGCCGCGGCGCCGAAGGGCAACTGGGCAATGGCTTGAAGCTACCGCAGAATGTCCCTGTCGCCGTCACCGGGGCCACCGGCTTCGTCAAGGTCGTCGGCAGCGAGGCCAACAGTTGCGGGCTCAAGGGCGACGGCACGGTGTGGTGTTGGGGCACCAATGCGTTCGGCGCGTTGGGCACCGGCGCGGCGGCGGGCGGCGGCACCACGGCATTGGGCAGCCCAGTCAAGAACTTGAGCGGAGTCCAGGGTCTCGGCGCAGGTCGCTACACCATGTGTGCGCGGCTCGCGGCGACGGGCGCGGTCTGGTGCTGGGGCAATGGCGAATGGGGCCAGTTGGGCATCGGCACGTTCCCGAACAACACGACGGTGCCGGTGAACGTGCTGCAAGGGCCATAGCAGCCGCGCCCTACCAAAGGCACGCGCAGACGCTGGCGCCGTGATCAGCGACCGCGCCGGAATGCACCCTGCTGCTGGTTCTTGGCCATCTTGCGCATCTCGGGGTGCGAGCGCAGCACTTCCTGAGCAATCTTCTGCAGTTCGAACGGCGCTCCCTGGCCGGGCATGGCGAACCGGCCGATCAGGTTCATGTCCGTCTTCATCAGCAGCTCGAGATCCTTGCGCGCCCGCTCCTTCTTGCCGGTGCCGAAGTTTGCGTACACACGGGCGAAGATCAGCGGGATGCGCACCTGGGCGATTTCCGGATCGTCCAGCTTGACGTCTTCCAGCAGCGCCAGTGCCGCGTCGGCCTTGCCCGTGCGCGCCCAGGCTTCCGCCACTACCGCCGTCATCATCGCCCGCGACTGCGCGTTGCCCGCCGCCGAGACCTTGATGTCGTCCGCGAGGTTGCGCGCGTCCTTGGGCCGGTTCTTGTACAGATACATCTGCGCGCGGAAGGTCCGCACCTCGTCGGCCGCGCTCGCCGGCACCTTGGCAAGATCGATCGACTCGAGCATCGCCAGCGCGGCGTCGGGATCGTCCTGGGCCAGCAACTGGGCGCGGGCGATCTGGTTGACCACGTCCTTGCCGCCCTTGTCCTGCGCTTCCAGCTGGGCCAACGCGTGCTTGCGGGCCTCGGGCGAGGCGCTGGCCGTTTGCAGCAGGTCGAGCATCGCGCGCTGCTTGGTGGTCAGCCGCCACACGTAAATCAGGCCGCCGATTACGGCCACGGTCAGCACCGCGACGATGCCGATGACGATCTTGCTGCCGGTCATCATGGCAATCAGCCAGAACGCCGCCACGAAACCGGCCACCGTCGTCAGGGCTTTGCGGTTGAGAAGCGGGGACGTGGGCGTTTGCGGAACTGGACTCTCGGACATGGGGACCTCGCGCGCGATTCGGGGCGGCGCAAGGTGGCGCATCCGGGGCTGGCGTGCAAGGCCCTGCGCGGTGTCCGGCCGTCACCGGCTGGGATGGGTCAGAAGCGGCTCGACCAGCCCAGGCCCAGGCCTCCGTCGCTCAAGGCGAGCGGCGACCATTGGCCGTTCAGGCGCAGGCGTTGGCCGAGATCGGGGCGCTTGCCGTGCTCGCTCTCCCACAACTCGATGAGTTCACGGGCTTCAGCGCGGCGCTGGTGGCCGATGAGGGCCAGGGCGAGGCCGGTGAAGGCGACCACGCCGAAGACTGCCGTATACGCGAGCAAGGTCGGCGAACGTTCCTGGGTCCGGCAGTTGACGGTCAGACCGAGGCAAGTGTCTGAATTCGCCCAGAGCAGGCCGAAGACCGCGCTGTAGATCGCGCCGGCGCCGAACATCGACCAGCCGGTGATGAGCAGCGCGGGGCCGGGCATCTCCGGCGGCGGTTCGACGTCGGGGGCGTGAGCTTGGGTCGGCTTGGGCAAGGGCGGCGCGAGATCGGCGGGAGGTGGTGGACTGACCGCGCGTTCGGGATCGGGTTCGGGTTCGGGTTCGGGTGCGGGTTCGGGTGCGGGTGCGGGTGCCGCTGCAGGCGCCTCGTCCAACGCCCAGAGCGTCGTCGGAGTCCAGAGGACCAGACTGCCAATCAGGATCCAGGTGAAGTGGCGATTGCCTTGCGATTTCGACTTCATGCGCACTCCAGTGCGCCGGGCGATGCAGGCCGAAGGCGCACCGCGAGGCTACGCCTGAGCCCGAGGCTGGGCAACCCTTGGCGACGGGCGCTCGCAGCTACTTGTCACGGCTGGCCTTTGCCGCGAGCATCTCGACCTGCCGCCGGTATCCATCGTTGCGCCAACGAGACGAGGGCCCCTGAAATGCACCATGATTATGCGCACGCCCTGGCAGTGGCGACCCAAGCAGCGCTGGCGGCGGGTGAACTGCTGCGGGCCGAACAGTCGCGACCGGACGGTCCGCGCGGCCACGGCGATCACGCCGACGTCGACGACGTGGCCGAGATCCTGATTCGCACCCATTTGATGGCCGCGACGCCCTGGGATTTCCGCGGCGAGGAGACCGGGCGGCATGCAGGCTCGGCCAGCGATGCCGAGCATCTTTGGCTGGTCGATCCGAACGATGGCACGCGCGCGTATTTGCGCGGTTGGCGCGGGCCGGCGGTGTCGATCGCGCTCTTGTGCGACGGCGTGCCAGTGCTCGGGGTGGTGTACGCGCCGACCGCTCCTGATCACGCGGGCGATCTGTTCACTTGGGCGCAAGGCTGTGGACCGCTGCGGCGCAATGGCAAGGTCGCGCATAGGTCATTGTTTACAAACAGTTTGACCCGAACCGACGTGGTCGTGGTCTCGCAGGACGCCGACAACAGTCCCGCCGACAACGCCGGGCTCGTCGCACCGGCGCGCTATCTGCCCGTGGCCAGCATCGCCTACCGCCTGGCGTTGGTCGCGGCCGGGGACGGCGTCGCGGCAATTTCGCTTAACGGTCCAGGCGGTTGGGACGTCGCGGCCGGTCACGCGCTGTTGCGGAGCGTCGGCGGCGACCTGGTCAACGAGCTCGGCCTGCCGGTCACCTACAGCCGCGACGGCACCGCGCATACCAGGCACTGCTTCGGCGGCGGACTGGCCGTCGTGCAGGAACTGGCCGCGCGCCCCTGGCACAAGCTGCGTCGCCACACAACACCCACGGAACCCTGGGATCTCGCAAGCTTGCGCCCGGGCGATCTGATCGCCGATGTCGGCATCCTGCAGCGCGCCCAAGGCTGTCTGCTCGGTCAGGCAGCGGGCGACGCGCTCGGCAGCCTGGTGGAGTTCCGCCCGGCCGCCGAGATCGCCCGCATCTACCCGGAGTTTCCGCGCACTCTGCAGGATGGCGGCGCCTGGAACACGCTGGCCGGACAACCGACTGACGACAGCGAACTGGCGTGGATGCTCGCCCGCAGCCTGGTGCAAACCGGCACGTTCGATCGCCACGTCACTGCGCGGGCGTATCGGTTCTGGCATGATTCCCGGCCGTTCGACATGGGCGCGACGACGCGGCGGGCCTTGGGCGCGATCCCCAAGGACGACGCTAAAGCGGGCGACTACGCGCAAGAAGCCGCCGATCCGGACAGCCAAGCCAACGGTGCGTTGATGCGCGTGTCACCGCTCGGCATCTGGGGCCACGCCCTGCCGCCCGGGCAGTTGGCTGAACACGCCCGCGCCGATGCCCGCCTGACCCATCCACACCAGGTGTGCCAGGACGCCAGCGCGGTGTTCGCGGTCAGTCTGGCCCAGGCCATCGCAAAGCCGCATACACCTCGGCAGTTGTATGATTTCGCGTTGGCGTGGGCGATCCAGGCGGGCGTGCATGAGTACATCCTGACGCTGCTGCGGGCCGCCGAACTCGCGCCGCCCGCGGACTACCAGAGCCACATGGGCTGGGTGCGGACTGCCTTTCAGAACGCGTGGTTCCAGCTGCTGCACGCCCCGGATGCGGTGACCGCGGTGGTGGACACCGTGCGCAGGGGCGGCGACAGTGACACCAACGGCGCGATTGTCGGCGCGCTGGTCGGGGCGGTGTACGGCCGCGAGGGGCTGCCGCTGCAGTGGCGAACGGCGGTGCTGACCTGCCGGCCGCTGCGCGCTACGGACTTCGGTTTCCCAGCGATTCCGGTGCACAAGCCCCGGCCTCGGCAGTTCTGGCCGGTCGATGTGTTGGTTTTGGCGGAGCGGTTGTTGCGTGCAGGTCAACAGTAGCTACTCGCCCATCCCCCACAGCTTCTCCCCCAACCCCGAAGCCCGCTGCACCCGCGTCGCCACAGCCACGCGAATCACCTCCGCCGGGCCGACCACCGTCGCGTGGTCACTGGCCCGCGTCAGCCCGGTGTACAACAGTTCGCGCGTCACGATAGGCGACGGCCGCGCAGGCAACACCACGATCACATGGCGGTATTGCGAACCCTGGCTCTTGTGGATGGTCATCGCGAAGTTGGTGACATGCTGCGGCAACCGCGCCAACGGCACCGCCCGAATTCCACCGCGACCGTCCGAGAAGAACGCGCGCAACGCCAGTTCCGCATCCGGATCCCTCGCCACCACGCCCACTTCGCCGTTCATCAGGCCCAAGGCGTAGTCGTTCTCGGTGACCAGCAGCGGTTGGCCCGCGTACCACGCCTGCCGTTGCGGCCGCGGCGGGATGTGCCCAGCTTCGGCAAGCCACGATTCCACCTGGACATTGACGCCGGCGACGCCCAGCGGCCCGCTGCGATGCGCACACAGCACGCCCAACTCGCCCAGGCGCTGCAACGCTTCGGCCGGCTGGCCCGCCTGCGCCGCCGCGACGATATGCCCGTAATGCGTGACGATCGCCGGTCGAATCGCCTCGCCCAGGCCGTCCGGGGTGGGCAGTGCCCAGTCGACGTCCGGGAAGGCCGGTTCGGTCTTGCCACCCAGCAGCGCCAACACCCGGTCGGCGCGGCGTTCTTCCACGGCTCGAGTCCCTGGAGGCAGGTCGCCGTCCAACAGGCCGATGACCGTGCGCGCCGCCGTGCCGATGCCGGATTGCGCGCCGAACCGATAGAAATGATCGAGTTGCACCATGCAGTCGCCGATGCCCGCGGCCAGATCCGGCCCGCCGTCGTGCGCCACGGTCTGACCCAACAGATCTGCGAGTTCACGCGCGAACAGCGCCGACAGCCGCAGCGCGCCGCCTTCCCCACAGATGTCGGCCAGCACCGCGCCCGCCTCCACCGAAGCCAACTGGTCGCGATCGCCCAGCAAGACCAGGCGCGCGTGCGCCGGCACCGCCTCGACCAGGCGGGTCATCATCGCGAAGTCCACCATCGAGGCTTCGTCCACCACCAGGACGTCGACGGCCAAGGGGTTGTTGGCGTCGTGGCGGAAGCGACTCGGGCTCCGGCGCTGATAGCCCAGCAATTTGTGCAGTGTAGAGGCCTCGCGCGGCATGCGGTCTTTCACCGATTGCGCGGTGTCCAACCGCTCCAGCCCCTCGGACAGTGCTTCGACCATGCGCGACGCCGCCTTGCCGGTCGGGGCCGCCAGCCCGATGCGCAGGGGTGGGCGCGCGTGCTCGGAGTGGCTGCGCGCCGCGTCGTCCTGTTCGAGCAACAACGCCAGGATCCGCTTGACCGTCGTGGTCTTGCCCGTACCCGGCCCACCCGAGATCACCGTCAGCCGACGCAGCACCGCCATCAGCGCGCCAACCACCTGGCGCGGCACCTGGCCCGTAGCTTGTTGCTCCTGGGGAAACAAGCGCTGGATGCCGTCGCGCAACAGGGCCCGGTCGATGTCGGCACAGGTCTGCGCGGCGCGCTGTTGCAGGGCGGCCAGCAAGCGTTCCTGGTAGCGCCAGTAGCGCTGCAGATACACGCGGGTCCCGTCCAGCACCACCGGTTTGGGCAAGCCGGCGCGGTTGCCGTCGCTCACCAGCGGACTGCCGGCCAGCGCCGTCTGCCAGGCTGGCAAGGGCGGCCAGGGCAGCGCCGGTTCGGTCGCCTCTTGCTGATTCAACCGCGTGAGATCCGTGCAGATGTGCGCACGCCCCGGCGCCCGACTGGCCAGCGCCACGGCCAACAGCACGCGGGCATCGGTCTCGCCGCCCAGCCGAGCCAGGGTCCGCGCCAGGTGCAGGTCCAGCTCGGCAATCGCGCCCGCCTCGACGAAAGCCTGCAGATCCAGTGATGTACTCAGCTCCTGCGTTGTCATCGCGAGCCTCCGCGCGACAGCAGTTCGGACAGGCCCTCGACCAAGGCGCGTGCCGGTCGATCGAAGAAGACCCCTGCGGAATCACTGGATTCGGGACCGGTCATGCCGCGCACGAACAGGTACAGGCAGCCGCCGAAATGCGTGTCGTAGTCGTAGCCGCGCAGACGCCAGGACAGCCAGCGATGCAACGCCACGGTATACAAGTGGTATTGCAGGAAGTAATGCGCGTGCTCCATTGCCGCCTGCATCGGCTCACGCCGGTAGTGCCAGGGCGTGCAGCGCCGCACCGACCCTTGGCTTTCGCCCAGCCAGTTGGACTTGTAGTCGGCGAGAAACCAGCGTTTCG
>CAYHHL010000004.1:66956-78111 GCA_964356325.1 uncultured Enterobacteriaceae bacterium
AGTTCCATGACCTTGTGCAAGAAGTTGCCGGCATCCTTGCCCCGGCTGAAATCGGCGAGCGGCACGTCCTGGGCACTCGCCGGCAGCACCGCCGGCTCGCTCGCGACCGCCGCCGTGTCGCGCAACTCGGCGTCTGACAAAGGGTCCTCTGCCTGGCCGGCCTGGTCGGCGTTCTCCAGTTGCCGCCGCGCCGCCCGTTCGTCCTCCTGACGCCCCGGCCGGATGAGCGCGGTGTAGCTCGCCCGCCGCCACCACGCATCCAGGCGCCGCGCCGGAAACTGCCGGGTCGACAGCACTGGCGCCACCTCCGGTTGATCCTGCCACGCCACCTGCGCCAGCGCTTCCACCAGGGAAACCGACATTGCCTCGCAGGGTTGTACGACAGCGCGGATCTCGGCCAGCACCTGCACTTCGTCGGCCGCCTTCAGCCAGGCCTGCACGCCGGCGCGCAAGCCTTCCGCCGTCTGATCAGGAGCTTGCGCGGCAACCAGGCTTCTATGCAGCAACCAGGCGAGCGGCGAGGTGCCGTAGTCCTTGAGCCGGCCCGCGTAGACCACGGTGCGATGTTCGGCCCGCGTCAGGGCCACGTACAGCAGGCGCAGGCTTTCCGCGTGGTTCTCCAGCTCGGCCAGCGCCCGGTGCCTGATCTTCGCGGCATCTTGGCGGTCCAGGCGCAAGTCCAGAGTCAGGCGCGCGCCGTGGTCCGGGTCGTGGAACAGCAGCTTCTTGTCGTCGACGTCGGGCGGCCCGTCCCAAGCGTACGGACACCACACGAACGGGTACTGCAACCCCTTGGCTTTGTGCATGGTGACGATCTGCACCGCGGCGGAATCGGTCTCCAGGCGCAGTTCCCGCGTGTCGTCGCTGTCCGCCGCCCGCTCCTGGGCCAGCCACGCCAGCACGCCCGGCGGCTGCAGCGCGCCCCGAATTGCCGCCGCGTGGGTCAATTCAGTCAGGTGCAGCAGGTCAGTCAGGCGACGCTCGCCTTCGGGCAGGGTCAAAAGCCGCTCGGGAATCGAGACTTCGCTGGGCAAGTCAGCCGCGGCCAAAGGATCCACCGCCACCGGATCGGCCAGCAGCGCCCGCAGCATCCACATCAAGCCCTTGTCCTGCCACAGCTTCTGCCACGAGCGCAGCCGGTCGCTCCACAACTCGCGCAGCCGGTCGTCGCTTTCCAGGCTGGCAATCGTGCCCGCGTCCAGGCCGAGCAGGGCAGTCGCCAACGCCGCGGCCAGCGCTCCGGTATCGCCCGGCGCCGCGATTGCCGCCAGCACCCAGGCCAGATCCGCCGCCGTCGCTGACTGGAACACGTCGCCACTGCTGGAGATCACGCTCGGCAGGCCCACCTTGGCCAACGCTTTCTGCACGTCGCTCGCCTGCCAGTTGGTCCGCACCAGCACCGCCAGATCGCCCGGCTGCACGCGGCGTTGGCCGTCCAGATGCTTCAGGGTCGCGCCGGACTGCAGGAACTGCACGAGATCCTGGGCGACGTGGCGCAGCAGGGCCTTGCGCGTCTCGTCGAGGTTGAGCAGTTCCGCGTTCGGGTTCGCCCGCCCCTCGGGATCGGCGTCCGGATCGCCGAGCGTGTGGCGCAGGCGCGCGTCGGTCAGGAAGCGCACGGTCAGCGCCGCACCTGAAGGCTGGCAGCGCGTACCCTGATGCGCCGCGGCGATGTCGGGCCGGCCGATGCGCGGATCGGCAAAAGGCAAGGGTCCCGCGAACAAGTGCTGCACCGCCTCGACCATCGGCTGATCGGAGCGCCAGTTGGTCGTCAGCGTGCGCCGCCCCGCCACCGCCACGTCGCGCGCCTCCAGGTAGGTGTGCAAGTCCGCGCCGCGAAAGCTGTAGATCGCCTGCTTGGGATCGCCGATCAGGTACAGCGGCGCGCGCGGCCCGCTCGGTTCGCCAGTCTCGCCAGACTCGCCCGGCAACGGTCCGAACAGACTGTGGAAGATGCCCCACTGCACCGGATCGGTGTCCTGGAACTCGTCGATCAGCGCTGCCTGGTATTGCGCGCAAATCGTCCGGCGCAGCGAGGGCCCGGCCGGACCGCGCAGGCCAGCGTCCAAATTGCCCAGCAGATCCGTGTAGGTCTGCACGCGGCGGCTGTGTTTGCGCACCTCCAGTTCGGCCTTCAACCACTGACAAAAGCGCGGCAACAAGCCATCGGCCGCCTGCCTGGCCGCGAGCGAGTGCTCGTGCAGGCCGCCCAGCGCCGTCAACAACGCGTGCTCCGGCGGATCCTTGCCCTTGTTGCAGGCGGCGCGCAGCCCGGTCGGGGTGAAGTAGCGCAAAGTCTCCAGGCCATCGGCGGTCGGCGGTGCACCATCGTGGAACCATTGTGAAAGCTCATTCGCCTTGGCGCGCGTCTTCTTGGCCGAACAGCGACTGCCGTGCAAGATCTTGCGTTCGGTCGCCAGCACCAGCAGGTCGACGAGTTCTTGCGCCTGCGCCTGCCACTGCGCCGCCACCGGCTCCACTTGCGCCGTCCAGACCGCAAACACCTCGGCCAGGGGTTGCGGCGATGCTTCCGGTTCGATCGCCAGCCCCGGGTGCTCGATCACCAGATTGCCCAGGTCTGTCAAGCGCTTGCGGTGGATGCCCTCGCCTTGCAGGAAGCGCACCAGGCACGGCGGCGCGTCATGCACCTCGCGCACCAGGAAGTCGTCCACCGCTTCGGCCAGCAGTTCCCGCACGTTGGCCATCAGCTCCAGATCGAAGTCGACGCCGCTTTCGAAGGCGTTGTGCTGCAACATGCGCTGGCAGAAGCCGTGGATCGTGTACACCGCTGCTTCATCGAACGATTCCCGCGCCGCGAGCAACCGACGGGCCAGCGGCACCAGCGTGCCGGTGCGACGGCCCAGCGCCACGACGTGGCCGAGCACTTCCGAGGTCGGCAGGTAACTCGGCTCCAGCGTTGCCTTGTCCACCGCCAGCACCGCGTCGCCCAGCCGGCGGCGAATCCGCTCGCGCAGTTCCGCCGTCGCCGCCTTGGTGAAGGTCACCACCAGGATCGCGCCGACGTCGAGATCGCGCTCGGCCACCAGGCGCACGTACAGATCGGCAATACTGAAGGTTTTTCCCGTCCCAGCGCTGGCTTCGAGCAAGGCGATGCCATCGGCGATCGGCGCGGTGGGCTGGTACGGCGTCAGGATCAGGTTTCCGCTCGGCAACGTCATGAGACCGCACCCTCGTTCGAAGCCTGTGGGTCGGCGGCGCCGAGGTTGCGGACCTGGCGCATCGGCGTGCAGATCGTCATTGCCAAGGTATGGAAATCCAAGCCCATCGACTCGGCACCTGCGGGCAGCGCGACGTGCGGCCGGAACGGTTCGAGGTCGGCAAACACCAGCGCGGTGTGGGCATCCTCGGTGTCTTTACCGCGTTTCCACTCGTCGTTCGCGGCCTTGCCCGCCGCCCTGGCTCGCGATTCGTCGTCGGTCAGCTTGGGATCGAACCATTTCGTCGCGTAGGCAAACGACGTGTTGGGAAACCACGCCAGCGGCACGCGCTGTCCGGCGAGAAAAAGCCGCACGAGTTCAGTCAGATGCTGCCGAGCATGCGCCTCGCGCGTGGTCGCGTCGGGGCCGAGCGGTCCGAACGTCACTTCCCCGCCGTCCTTGCCCTGCGGCGTGCCGAGAAAAACCGACGTGTGCGCCAGCTCCGGTTCGACCAGTTCCAGGGCAAGGTGGTCAATCCACGTGCTGATCTCGTGCTTGGCGCGGATCTTGCCAAAGCGGTGCGCGACCAGACCGCCCGCCCAGACCGGGTCGACCGTGCCGACGAGGCGCACCTCGCCCTGGTCCGGCACCGTCAGCTGCGCATCGACCGCCACCGACCGCGAAGTCCCCAGTTGCCAGGCCTGGGTACGCTGCAGGATGTCCGCCGCGGTCACCTCCAGGTCCGTGAACGCAACGTGGCCCAGCGCGCCCGGCGGCAACAGCCCCGAGGCCCGCAACGCCGCCTGCACCATGGCTTCAGGCTGCCCGGCCAGCCGGCGCCGCAGGATGCCGTCGCCCACCTGCCAGTCCTGCAGCTTGTTCAATTCCACCGGCTCGCGATCGTCCACGGCGCCTTCGCTGGTGCGCAGGTACAGGCCCAGCCGACGGTGCAACAGGAAACTCACCGGCAGTTCAAAAAACGCCTTCAGATCGCGCAACGAGACCGCAAGTGTCGGCATCGTCTCGGTCGCTGCCGGCAGCGGCGCCTGGAACAGCGGCGGCATCTCGGTCAACCGCGCGCCCAGCAGCCGCCCCGCCGCCACTTGCATCCGCTTGTCAAAACTCAATGGGTTCGCGGTATCCAGGCCGAAGTTGCGCGGGCTGAACGGCTGCAGCGGATGCTCGTGCACCAGCTGCTCTCTGACCGTGCCTTGGCTGACGAACACGCTGGCTTCGGCGACGTCGAGCAGTTCGGCCACCGGCACCGCGGGCGGCCGCCCCTGGTTGCGTTGGGCATCGCGCCCGGTGAAGAACACCCGCAGCTTGTCGCGCGCCGCCAAGATCGCTTCGAGAAAGAGGTAACGGTCGTCGTCGCGCGGCGTCCGATCGCCGATCCGCGGATGCGCCGAGGCCAGATCGAAGCCCGATGCCGCCGTGCGCCGCGGAAACACGTCCTCGTCCAGGCCGAGCAGGCACACCACGCGAAACGGCATGCTGCGCAACGGCACCAGCGCGCAAAACGTCACCGCGCCGGTCATCAGGCCCTTGGTCGCCGTCGCCACCGAGAAGCGCCCTTCGAGCAGCGCGTGCATTGCGTCTACCGTCAGGGGCGCCGGCAACTCGCCGGTCTCGTCGGGCAGGGCAGCCAGCGCGTCGAGCACCTGCCGGGTCAACCAGCTTTGGTTCTCGGCAGTTTCGGTCAGCCGCGTCACCACTTCGGTCAGCGCGACTTGCCACTGTGCCAGCGTGCGCGGCGCGGTCAGGCGGTGGCCCAGGTCGAACAGCGCCTCGCAAAATGCCGTCAACTTGCCGAGCAGTGCGACCTGGCCGCCCTCCATCTCGTCGAACGGCAGCACGCCCGCGAACAGGTGGCCGTGCTCGTCAGCCATCGCGATGCCGAGCAGCAGGCGATCCAGCCCGAAACGCCAGGTATTTTGCGGATCGCGCGGTTGGCCGTGTTGCGCGCGGTGCTCGGCGTCCAGGCCCCAGCGAATGCCCGCTTCACCTATCCACGCCTGGATCTGTTGCAGATCCTCGGGTTGCAGTCCGAACTTGCGGCGCACCGGGTCCAAGGCCAGCAAGTCCAGCACTTCGCTGGCCGTCGCCCGCGCCCGCTCGAGGTCCAGCACACGCAACAACACCTCGGCGACCGGGTTCTCGTGGCGCAGGGTGCGGTCGGCGATCGCCACGGGAATACGCGGAAAACCGACGTCGCTCCAGGTCAGGTCGCCGTCGGGCTGACCCGCTTGGAACACGGCCTCGACCAGCGGCGCGAAGGTCTCGACATCGGGCGTCATCACCACGACATGGCGCGGTTGCAGGGTCGGATCGGCGGCGAACAGGGCCAGCAGTTCGTCGCGCAAGACCTCGACCTGGCGGGTCGGCCCGTGGCAGGCGTGGATGCGCAAGGAATCGTCGTTTTCTCGCAATGGCAGAGGCGCAAAGGGCATCTCGGGCTCGTCACCGGTCGCCGTGGCCACGCGCCGACCTCGATGACGCAGGTGCAGCACGTCCGATTGCAGGATCGCCAGCAGCGTCGCCTCGCCGGGCTCGATGAAGCGCGGCTCGGGCTCCTCCACTTGAGTCTCGCCCGGCTCGGTCGCTTCGAGCAACCACTGGAAATCGCGACCCAACCGCCCCAATGACGCCAGCAACGGATTGCCCTCCTCCAGCAGCAGGTCTTGCGCGGTCGCCTCGCGCCCCGCCCGCCGCAACCGCCGCGCGATGTCGGCCTTCGCCCGCACGTGGGTCCACAACTCCTGCGAAGGCGTCAGCACGAACAGGTGGACATCCATGCGCAGGGACAACGCCCGCACGGCGCGCATGTGCAGCTCGGGCAACGTGGAGATCGAGAACAAAATCAGACGCTCCGGCGCGTCGTCGGGCCTCGGCGCCAGGCCGTTGCGCAGGTCCTGCTCCAGCTGTTCCAGGCGCACGTACAGCGGTTCGCCCGCCAGGCCCAGACCGCGCTGGCGCATCCGGAAGCGCACGTCGCGCCACAGGATCGGCTGCCAGGCGTCGGCGTCGGACAGTTCCAACACATTGGTTTCGTAGCGGTCCCAGGCCAGCACCAGGTCCGGTCGCCAGTTCGCGTAGCGATCGAAGACATCGGCAATGCGCTGGGCCAGTTGGAAGCGGCGTCGGTCGATCGTGGCAAAAGTCGGGTCGATCGCCTCGCCAGCCACTGCGCCGATCCAGGTGCGCAACGGCGTGAACTCGGGGTCTTGCAGCCGCGCCGGCAGGGCCGCCAACACCGCCCAGGCCAGCGTCTGGGCCTGCCACGCACCGTTCAGTCGCCGCCCCGCCGTCACCGTGTCGCCCGCCAGGCCCGCGATCGCCCGCTCGATGGCCAACGCCGGGAAAGGCCACTCGATGTTGGCCGTCGCCCGCAGGTGCCGCGCCAGGGCGTGCGACAACCAGCGTTCGATACCGCGACCAGGCACTGCGATCTGCTCGGGCGTCATCGGCTCGCGCAGCGGCGATTGGCGCAGGACGTCGGCCAGTTGCGCGGCCAGGGCCTCGACGTGGTTGCTGCGGTGGATGTAGAGCATTGCGATCACCCCGAACTGGGCAGTATCGCTGTGCGGGCGTGGCCACGACAAGGGCCGGTGCCGCGGCGGCTAGGGATTGGCCCAGCAGCGCGCCATGCGAGACGTCCACACCTGCTCCCGTTCAGACACCGAACGGAAAGGTGTCCGGCAGTTCTGGGTCGTGCCAATGTTGGCCGGGATCCAGCGGCTGCAGCGCCCGGGTCTCGTCCAGGTGCAGCAACACGTCGAACTGGCGCGCGATCACCGCCCTGAAGTAGTGGCTCGCCCGCTCGGTTTGCGGCCGGTACACCACGCCTATCGCCCGTTCCAGCATCGCGTGGCGCAACTCCGGCACCGCGTCCTCGCGCAGGTCGAGCAGCACCCGCGGCACGCCCAGGTCGTGCAAGAGAGCCTCGATGCTGCCGTGCAAGCCCGGGCGCACCCTCATGTGTCGCGTCGGTGTGTCCCAATCGGTCGCCGCCGTCACCGTGCCCGTGAAGGTGGTTTGCCCGACCAGAAGCGCCGCGTCGCCCCACCGGGCCCGCACAAGTTGGCCGACATTCCATTCGCCGTGCTCGCCCATTTCGGTGGCCGTCGCGTCGCCCAGGTGCGAATTGTGGGCCCACACGGCGATCTTCGGGGCTCGACCGAGGCGGCGAAACAGGTGTTGCTCCAGCGCCGCGAGGCTGTCGACCATGTGCCGATCGCGCACGTTCCAACTCGTCACGCGGCCGGCGAACATCGCGCGGTAGTAGGCCTCGGCGTCCTGCACCAGTCGCGCGTTCTGCTCGGCATCGAACCAGTCCTCGCCCGTGGCGACCCGTTGCGCGGCGGCGGCGTGCTGGAGTTCGAGCAGTTCGGCCACGACCTGATCCCGACACGCGTCTTCGATGCCGTAGGCCGTGGCATAGCCATAGGCCTGCGGATCTTCACCGAACGTCTCGAAACACGCATAGCGCTGCCGGGCCCGATTCGCCAACTCCGGATCCAGCCGTTGCAGCGTTGCCAGCACCGCCGCGATCGATTCGTGCAGGCTGTAGAGGTCCAGGCCGTACACGCCGGCTGGCTGGCGCGCCCGATCGTTGTGCATGCGCAGCCAGGTCACGAAGGAAAGAACCTCGTGATTTCGCCACATCCACTCGGGAAAGCGCCGGCTGAAGCCATCGAGCGACTGCTGAGCGTCGTGGTCCAGCGCGCGCACGAACCGATCGACGCGGTGGGCATCGGGCCAGTCCGCCTCCCAGGCCACCGCATGGAAGCCCATGTGTTCGATGAGGAAGCGGGTGATGCGCGCCCGTTCGGCGTAGAACTCGTGGGTCCCGTGGCTCGCTTCGCCCAGGAGCACCAAGCGGCGCTCCCCGACGATCGAGGCGAACCGCTCGAGATCCCGTGGGCTTCCGGTCCAAGCCGCCGCTGCATGCGCCAGGTGCGTGGTCCCCATGGCTCACATCCCTGGCTGCGGGCGACCCGGATCGGTCACCCCCGGCATGGGCACGTCGGCGGGCGCCTCGGGCGTCTCGGGTGGCGGCCAGCGCCGGGGCAGCTCGGTCTTTTCCGGACTTTGTGGCTCGCGGGGCGGCGATGGCGGCATCACCGGAAACGGTGCGATCACATCCCGAATCGCATCCACCGAATTCTGCCGAAGCAGATTCTGACGAAGAAGCTGGCTGTGCGGCTGGACCATGGCCACCTCCAGCGCCGGACCTCGCAAGGCCGGACGCCACGCCCTCCAGCGTGCTCGCCTCTCGGGAGGTGTCATCGTCGGACGCGGGAACTGGTGATTTCTGCGCGGTTCCCGTCCCCAAGTCACCGGACGTCACATCGCGCGAATCGGTCCGGAGGTGCGCAAGTCTCCGAGATCCAGGGTGGTCCTCATGCGCTCGAGGTCCGCGTTGCGCAGGCGGAACCGCTGCTTGACCGTGTAGTTGCCCAACCCCTGCTCGCGAGCCGCCCGGTCGAACGGATCCAACGTAATGACCAGGGGCGCACCGTTGTCGTCCACCGCATCGCTGACGACCGCGGGCATGATCTTGCCCGAGTTGCGCGTCACCAGCACGACGTCGCCGGCTTCGAGTGGCGCCTGCTCGCCCAGTTGGGTGGCGAACGCGGTCAGGAAAATGCCAAGGTTTTCGCCGGTCAGGGCGCGGCGCCGATCATCGGCACTGTTCAGCGGCCGCGAGTTCAGACCGTAGCGCTGCGGCTCGCGCTGACGGTGGCGCAACAGCGCCGTCCGCAACGGCAACAGGTCAGACAGACCGCGGTCCACAAGATCGAAGGCGCTCGCCTTGGCGGCGTGGGGATCGTCGACCGCAATCAGGACCGGAGCCACCTTGCGCGCCAGTTGGTCGCGGGCACCGGAAAGCAACGCCTGCGCCACCGGATCCAGGCGGCCGTGCCCCTCCAGAAGCGCGGGCTTGCGGCCAGGCAACACGGCCGCGGCAGGTCCACCGGGTCCGAGCAAGCGCTTGGCCGCTTCCGCCGCGGCCTGCCCGTTGGGTTCGTGCTTGGCGTCGACGTGCCGGCCCTTGTCCAGATCGGTGCCGATGACGCGCACCACCCACAAGCCGGTGGCGCACAGGACCAGGAAACCCAACGTCGACATCGAAACGAGACCCGATCGCCGCCGGCGCTGGCTGTTGAGGACGGGCCCGCGCGGTGGCACGGGAATGGTGCGGTTCCAGGTCATGCTGCGCGGTGGGTACCGGTCGCGGCGATCGCCGTCAATGCGCAGATCGCAACTATGCAGCATTCTTGACACAGGCAAAAAGCCTAACATGATCCGCAAGCTGGCCACGATCGCAACAGATCGGATTCGCTACGGAACGATCGCTTGTCCACAGGCTTTGTGCACAGGCAGGTCAAGCTGGAGGTCGGGCACCGCGCTCGCCCAGGCCGCCAGATCGAGCCGCGCCCGGTCCAACATCGCCTGCTTGCGCTCGGGTTTCTGGCGCTTCTTGCCGGTTTCGCTCTCAGGCAGCGGCGCAAACAGGCCGAAGTGGATGTTGGACGGCTGGAATTCTGGCACCGACTCATCGACCACGTGGTGCAGCATCGCCCCCAGCGATGTCGTCGGCGGCGGCGGCGCTAGTTCGCGCCCCTGCAGTTCCGCGGCCAGGCGCAGACCGACCCACAGCCCGGACGCGGTCGACTCCACATAGCCTTCGACGCCGGTAATCTGCCCGGCAAAGTACAGGCGCGGCACCGCCTTGAGTCCCATGCCGATGTCGAGCAAGCGCGGGCTGTCCAAGAAGGTGTTGCGGTGCACCGAGCCATAGCGCAAGAACTCGGCGTCCTGCAAACCCGGAATCATGCCGAATACCCGGCGCTGCTCGCCCTGACGCATCTTGCTCTGGAAACCCACGAGGTTGTAAGCGGTCTTGTGGCGGTTCTCCTGGCGCAACTGCACCACCGCGTAGGCCCAGCGCCCGGTGCGCGGATCGTCCAGACCCGTCGGTTTCATCGGCCCGAAGCGCAGACTCATCGGCCCGGATTCGGCAATCACCTCGACCGGTTGGCAACCCTGAAAGTAGTGCACGCCCTTCTCGAAGTCCTGCAGCGGCAGCTTCTCGGCGGCCACCATTGCGGCGATGAACGCCAGGTACTGCGGCTTGTCCATCGGGCAGTTCAGGTAGTCCGCGCCCTCGCCTTTGCCCCAGCGCGACGCCGCGAAGACCTGTGTCATGTCAATGGATTCCGCCGCGACGATGGGCGCGATCGCATCGTAGAAGGCCAACCGCTCGCGACCGGTGAGGTGTACCAGTTCGGCAGCGAGCGCGTCGGTCGTCAGTGGCCCAGTCGCCACGATCACGGGAACGCCCGATTCGAGGGGCAGTTGCCCGACTTCGCCTTCGACCACGTCGATGCGCGGATGCTGGCGAATGTGGCGCTCGACATCTTCGGAAAACAGATCGCGATCCACCGCCAGGGCGTCGCCCGCCGGAACCCGGTGCAGGTCGGCCAGGCGCAGCAACAGCGAACCGAGACCGCGCAGTTCCTCGTGGAGCAACCCCACTGCATTCAATGGGTTGTCGCTGCGCAGGGAGTTGCTGCAGACGAGTTCAGCCATCGTATCGGAGGTTTGCGCCGGCGTGCGGCGGTGCGGCTTCATCTCGTGCAGGCGGACCTGGATGCCGCGTTCGGCCAGTTGCCACGCGCATTCGCAACCCGCGAGACCGCCGCCGATGATGATGACCTGGGGTGCTGGCATGACGCCTCCTGGATGGGCGGGGAGCATGTCGCAGGCGGCGCGAGTTTTCGAGGGGCGAGAAGCGGATAGCTTCGATTCCTCGAAAACGGGCGGGTCATAGAGCGACGAAGGAGCGTCAGACCCGCCCTGGGCACGGGAGCGGGGTCGGGTTCGGGGTCGGGTTCGGCTCCGGGTTCGGGTTCGGGTTCGGGTTCGGGTTCGGGTGCAGGAATACTCCGGCCGCGCGGTGAATTTCCCTGCCTGCCAGCTTGCGCACGGCG
>CAYHHL010000005.1:0-46322 GCA_964356325.1 uncultured Enterobacteriaceae bacterium
GAAAACCTGAAGTTGGGCGCGGCGTGCAAGGGCGTGGGCCAGTGCGGCAACGGCACGGTCGTCTGCAGCAAGAACGAGAGTGCCACGTGCAGCACCAACCAAGACGCGACCGGCAGCCAGGCCACCGCGGAGGAGTGCGACGCCCTGGACAACGACTGCAACGGCAAGACCGACGACACCTTGAAATACAATGACTTGCCAGTGGGCGCGCCCTGCTCGGGCATCGGCGACTGCGGGCTGGGCCAGGTCGTGTGCGTCAGCCTGAAACCGGTGTGCTCGACGAACCCGGATGGACCGAAAAATGCGGCGAAACCGGAGAGTTGCAACGGCAAGGACGACGATTGCAACGGCGCGACCGACGAAGGCTTGGACCAGAAGAAGTCGACGTGCAACCAGGTCGGCGTGTGCGCGCCAGCCCTATCCGCGGTGTGCACGTCGGGCAAATGGCAGTGCAGTTACTCGGGGTCTGGCTTCGAGGCCAAAGAAGTGACTTGCGACGGCAAGGACAACGACTGCAACGGCCTGACCGACGACCCGTTCCCCAACAAGGGCAAGGCGTGCGACGGCACCGACGCGGACCAGTGCAAGGGCGGCATCTTCGTGTGCGATGGCAACCAGAAGGGCCTGTATTGCGACGAAGCGGCCGGCTCGAGCGGTCCGACGGTCGAGATCTGCGACGGCAAGGACAACGACTGCAACGGCACGACCGACGAGAACTACCCGGAACTGGGCCAGGCGTGCGACGGGCCGGACAGCGACGGCTGTGCCAACGGTTCGTGGTCGTGCACGGCCGATGGCAAGAGCGTGAGTTGTGCCAACGAGGTGTTCCAGAACCTGGTCGAGATCTGCAATGGCGCGGACGACGACTGCAACGGCGTGACCGACGACAACATGAGCGTGGGCGAACCGTGCGACGGGCCGGACAGCGACAAGTGCAAGCTGGGCATCGTGGCCTGCGACGCGAACTTCAAGCCGGTGTGCGGCAACGAAACGAAGAGCAATCTCATCGAAGTGTGCAACAACAAGGACGACGACTGCGACGGCGTGACTGACAACAACGGCTTCGAGCAAAAAGGCCAGAAGTGCGACCAGAACGGCGATGGCTGCGCGGTCGGCTCGTACCAGTGCGCGGCGAACGGCAGCGGTGCCATGTCCTGCGTCGGCGACTACGCGTGCGTGGCAGGGACGAGTTGCAAGCTCAGCAAGACCAATACGGAAGTCGACATCTGTCTGTGTGGAACGAGCCAGGCGTGCAACAACGCCCAGGGCGACAAGTGCTCAGGTGGATTCTGCACTTGCGGCACGTCGTCGGCCTGCGGGTTTGGCAAGCAGTGCATCATCGGCAGCTGCAAATAGGTCCGAGCCCGAGCCCGAACCCGTTTTCGAGGGCTGAGAAGCGGATAGCTTCGATTCCTCGAAAACGGGCGGGTCATAGAGCGACAACGGAGCGTCAGACCCGCCCTGGCCCGAACCCGAATCCGAACCCGAACCCGGAGCCGCCTACGCGCCCGCCCGCTCCACCAATCCCCGCAAAAAGAACTCCCCCGCCCGGTAGCTAGAACGCACCAGCGGTCCCGAGGCGCAGTAGCGAAACCCCAGTTCCTCCGCGCGCTTCTGCCAGTGCTCGAACTCCTCGGGCGGCACGAACCGCACCACCTCGTGGTGCCACGGCGACGGCCGCAGGTACTGTCCCAGCGTCACCGCGTCGACCTGGTGCGCGCGCAGATCCACGAGCGTCTGCTCCACCTGCGCGTCGGTCTCGCCCAATCCCAGCATGATCGAGGACTTCGTTACCGTCTGCGGTCGATGCGCCTTGGCGTGGGCGAGCACCCTCAGGCTCTGCGCATAACTCGCGCGCCGATCCCGCACCTTGGGCGACAGGGCCTCCACCGTTTCGACGTTGTGTGCGAACACGTCCGGCGCGGCGTCCACCACCGTCTCCACGTCTGCCAGAACCCCCTCGAAATCAGGAGTCAGCACCTCGACCAAGGTGCGCGGGTTGCGGGCCTTCACGGCGCGAATCGTCTCGGCGAAATGCGCGGCGCCACCGTCGTCCAGGTCGTCGCGGTTCACGCTCGTCATCACCACGTAGTCGAGTTCCATCAGTTCGACCTGTTCGGCGGCCTTGCGCGGCTCCTCGGGGTCCAGTGCGTCCGGATGCGGATTGTTCTTCACCGCGCAGAACTTGCACGCGCGCGTACATTGCTCACCCATCAACATCAGGGTCGCCGTGCCGTGATTCCAGCACTCGCCGACGTTGGGGCACTGCGCCTCTTCGCACACGGTGAACAACCCGCGTTCCCGCAAGCGGGTCTTGATCCCGGCATAGCGCTCGCCGCCGGGTAGGGGCGCGCGCAGCCATTCGGGCAGGCGCGGCCGCTCGCGACCGTCGGCACGCTGGCGCTCACGCAAGAGCGCGGTTTTTTCGATGGAAAGTCGCATGCTGGCAGTCCTGGAGCGCCCCAGGCAGCTGCAAAGGGCGCAAGGCGATGAGAATTCCGACTACTGCCCGCAGATCGCCGCCGCGTCGTCCGGGGCCACGGTCACGATCCGCCCGGCATTGTCCAACACCGCGTCTGGACTGGCGTCTCCTTCAGTGAGCCGCGACTGCCCACCGGTCAGCAGCGCCGCCGCGGGCAGAGTCAGGCTGGTCATGCCGAAGCGCGGTCCCGCCAGTTGCCCCGAAGCGACCACCTGCAACGTCACCGTGGTCTCCACCGGCGGCCCGGCCAGGCGAACTACGGTCCAGTCCTTCAGGATGCATTCCGCACCCTTGTCGCACACCCCCGGCACCGGCTTGGTGTCGAGCAGGCCGCCCGCGACCAGCACCTGACCGCCCGGCAACTGCGCGACCGTCGTGCCCAGACCGGCCTTCAGAGCCCCGGCAGAGAGGGCAATCGGCTTGATTTCCGCGGTTTTGGCGGTGCGATTGACGATCACGAGGTAGCTGGGCACATCCACGGCCTTGAATGGCGTTTCGACCGGCACGCCACCAGCCACCAGGAACGTCAGCGTGTCGTCGGCCTGTGCCAACGTGGCCGTCACCGGGCCGATCGTCGTCAGGTTGAGATGGGCCAGCAACGCCGCGTCTCCCGTGACCGCCAGCTTGTCACTGGCGGTCGCTCCGGTCGCGAGAAGTTCCCCCAAGTCATCGACTTTCTTGGAGACGGCGCCGCCCCACACGATAGCTGTGCCGTCGGGGAACTTCAGGAGGCCAGGGCGAATCCGCGCGGTCTTCAGCACGATGGCCGTGCTAGCGCCAGGGCCGCCCGCCGCGAGGTCCGCGAAATTGCCGAGCCGCGTGGCCTGGGCGACCGCCTGTCCGGCCTTGATGCCGCCAACGAACAGCAACTCCGCGCCGAGATGGATCGAACTGCTGTAGGGCAGGGCGCCGACGCCGACGTCTGCCTTGGATTCCTTGGCCTTGCCCGTCTGGTCACCGGCGAGATCGACGACCTCGGCCTTGACGCCGGGGGTGGCGGCGGCGAGGTCTTGCGGGGCCATCAAGCACACGGGCACGCCGCAGTTCCCGACCTTGCTGACGACGCTGGTCACGCCGCCCGCCACCAGGATCTGCGTGGCGCCAATCGCGTGGACGTGCGGCTGGATGCGCGCGACGGCGAGTTCCGGGCCCTTGCGGAAGGTGCCGAGGCGGTAATCGAACAGGTCGACCGAAGTGCCGCCTGCGCCGAGGCTGCTGGCGAACGACCAGTTGTTGATGCCGCCGACCACCGCGACATCGCCGCCGACCAGGACCGCGCCTCCGGCAAGTGCGCGTCCGGATTGCAGAAGGCCGTTACCGGTCGCCCCGCCCGTGCACGCCAACTGGGCGCCGGTCAGCGCTGAAACGGGGGTGAGGAACACGCGCGCCTTGGTTTCCTTCTGGCTTTCGACCGACAAGCCGCCGCTGTGGCCGCGCCAGACCAACTTCTTGTCCTTGTCGCAACCATACACGTCGATTTCGAGCTTGGGGGTCGCCGGCAACTTCACGAGCCAGAAACCCTTGGTCACGCTGCCGCGCTTGATCGAGTCGGTGCCAGTCTTGCCCTCTTCGTTGCTCCACTTGAGCACGAGCCGGTCGATTTCGGCCGGGACCTGGCCGCTGCCGTTGGGCGTGTCCAGGCAGTCTTTCAGCGCGGCGAACAGGATGCCGACGCTCGCGGTGTGCTCACTCAAAGGTTCGGAAGTACAGCCAAATTGCAGCAGGCTCGCCATCGTGAAGCCCATGGCCGTCCGCATCGCCGTGTTCATGCCGTGTCCCTCGAGTTCGCGTACGCCGCGCCCAACCATGCTATCTACCGCGCAAACCACGGCCCTGCAAACACCTGGGCCGCAACGTCATGGAATGCGCACCCGTCCGGATGCGCTATACTGTGCTGGCTTGCTCGCCCCGGCGTGGAGCACGGTGCCCCGGATTCCTCGGTCGCTCGCGCCGGACGGAGAGTGCATGTTCCTCATGTATTTCGCGCTGCTGTTGGTCGTACTGGTGCTCGTGCATGAGTTCGGCCACTTCATCGTCGCGCGTTGGATGGGCGTTCGCGTCCTGTCGTTTTCGATCGGTTTTGGCCCGACCGTCGTGGCATGGAAGCGCGGTCACACCGAGTACGCGATCCGGGCGCTGCCCTTGGGCGGCTTCGTGCGCATGCTGGGCGACGATCCCAGCGCTCCGCCCGATGCAGAAACTGCAAATCATCCCGAGGCGTTCACGAACAAGCCAGTCTGGCGTCGCGCGCTCATCGTCGCCGCGGGGCCGTTGGCGAACTTCGTGCTGCCGGTCGTCATCCTCTTCTTCGGCTCGCTGCTCCTGGACGGCATGGTGGTTTCCACGCGTCTCGGCACCGTGCTGCCCGACGGTCCTGCGGCGCAAGCGGGCCTGCGCGCTGGGGATCGCCTGCTCACGATCGCCGACGTGCCGGTGCAGACGTTCGACGATCTCAAGCACGAAATGTCCGCGCGGCCCGGCAAGAAAGTCCGCGTGGTGTTCGATCGCGACGGCAAGCAGCAGGCCCTGACCCTGACCCCGAGCGTGTATCGCCAGGTGCGCGTGCCCGAACTGGGCTTGATCGACACGGTGGGTCGCATCGAAGTGCGTCCGGACGCCCAGAATTCCGTGGTGGCGGTGCAGCCCGGCAGCCTGGCGTGGCAAGCGGGCCTGCGCAGCGGCGATCGCGTGACGGCGGTCGGCAAACTGGCGACGCCCAGCTTCTACGCGATGGACAAGGCGCTCACCGCAGCTCTGGCGCGCCGCGAGCCGGTGACGCTGCAGGTTCGCTCGATGCGGAGCCATGCCCCGGTCGCGCGCATGGAACTCTTGAATGCCTTCGACCACCAGCACGAGAAAGTTCCGTATTCCGTGGTGTTGCCGGCACAGGCAGTGCAAGTCAGCGCCGAAGCCGCGGGGCTGACTCCAGCGCAACTGGTGGTCGGGCCGATCGAAAAGGCCTCGCCGGTGGACACGCAGATCGGGCTGCAGTCGGGCGATCAGTTGCTGGCCATCGACGGGGTGCCGGCGCGCAGTTTCATCCACCTCGGCGACGTATTGAAGAAGCCTTACGAGGACGTGCGCAGCGATCCCGCCAACCGGGGCCTGAGCTCGCAGGAACTGGTGGCGAAGTTGCGCACGGCGCTGGCGCAGCCGCATGTGCTGACGGTGCGACACGAATTCCGCTCGGGCGAAGTCGAGAAGCTGCGGGTGTTGGTCGACGCCCAGCGCAAGGCGACCACGCCGTTGGAGCAAGCGCTACTGGCCACGCCGGACCCGAAAGCGGTGCTCGCGCAAGGCTGGTTTGACCGCCAGGCCGCGCTCAAGCTGGAAGTTGCGGTAGGAAAAGACGAAAGGCCAGCCCTCTCCTTCGGTGCCAACGCGGCGACCGACTACGAGGATGCCGAGAAAGTGCCGAATCCCAATCGGTTGGCCTATGCCGTACGCCAAACCCAGGACAAGATGGCGGAAGCCGTACAGGTGACGGTCTTGACGGTGGCCGGCCTGTTTCGCGGTCACGTGCCGATGAAGGAGGTCGGCGGGCCGATCTTCATGGCGCAACTGGCATCCAAGACAGCGGATCTGGGCTGGGGCTACTTTTTTGAACTGATGGTCTGGCTCAGCATCAACCTGGCGATCCTGAACTTGCTGCCGATTCCGTTGGTCGATGGCGGTCACCTGCTCTTTCTGGCGATCGAGGCGATCAAGCGCGAGCCGGTCAGCCTGCGCACCCGCCAAGTAGCGGCGTACATCGGCATGAGTTTCCTAGGCTTGCTATTCGTCGTGGTGATGAAGAACGATACTCAGCGCGCGTTGCCCGACGTGATCGACTGGGCCCGCAAGCTCATGCAGTAGCGTCAGGAAACGCCAGGATCTCGTGAACCTCCTCGCCATCAGCACCTCGACCACGCTGCACCAGGTGTGGCTGCAGACGCCTACCTTCCAGGGCGGGCTGCAGCAACTCGCTGGTCGGGCGGAACCGCGCGCCTTGACCCGGCACGTGTGGGCGCTGCTCGATCAGGCTGGGCTACAACTCTCGGACATACAACTGTTTGCCTGCGACGTGGGGCCGGGATCCTTCACCGGCCTGCGCCAGGGCCTGGCAACCGTACGGGCGCTGGCCTGGGCGCTGGGCAAGCCGGCGGTGGCGATCGGTTCACTGGAAGCGCTGGTGGCCGAAGTGCGCTCAACCAGTGAGCAAGGCGCGGTGGCGGTGGCGCTGCCTGCGCGCAACGGTGTGGTGTACGTGGGCTGGTCGCCGCTTCCGGGCACGCTGGAACTGGCGTTGGTGCCGCAACTCGCCGCGCTTGAATTCTGGACCGGGCGGGCGACCGGATTGCGCGTGGCCACGGCGGGCAGCGCGCTGACGGCGGGACCCTGGCTGCAGGCGCTGACCGAGGTGGCGCAAGTCGTGCAAGCGCAGGTACCTCCGCATCCGCTGGCAAGTCGGGTCGCCCAGTTGGCCTCGATCCACCCCGATCGCGCGTTCTCGGCCTTGCATCTGGCGCCCGCGTATCTGGCCGCGACCGAGGCCGAAGTCCACGGCGGCTTCACCGTCGAGGCCGAGGCGCTGCAGGCCGATCGGCGCTGATTGCGACCGCAGTGGCGCGCATCACTGAATCCAAAGACTTCCGCGTGGCTTGCCAACTTGCCCGGGCATCCGGCACAATCCGCTCGACATGCCATTCCTCCACCACCCCCAACTGCCCGGTTCATCCAACCGCTGGTCCTGCCAGCGCGCTTGCGCCCAGCGTGCAACCTTTGTGCAACGGGCGGCAACCAAGCCCAGTGGTGGGCACGTCGCCCCGCTGGAGGCCAGGTGATGACGGCAGGGCCTGGGACCGGCCAAAGTCCCCGTGGCGACGGGCATCGGGCACAACGACGCGGCGATGCCCGGTACGCGGTGCATCCGCTCGCGGCGCACCGGACTGTCGGCGGCGAGATTTTCGTCGTGACCGATGACCGCGCATTCCACCGGATCTCAACGCCAACCGCCGTGGATCTGTTCAAGGCCCTGGGGACGGCGGGTGCGCGGCGGGACGACCTCGTGGCGCTGCTGGTCGGGCGTTATCGGGTGCAAGCCGAGCAGGCTGGTGCCGACGTGGACGAGTTCCTGGCCTCGCTGGTCGGCAAGCGGGTGGCCGTGCGCTTGGACGCAGCCCCGGACGAGACGCAAGATCCGGTGACTTGACGAGCCAAGAATCGTTTGAATTCTGTTGAGCTGTGGCCACCGGGCCAGTGACGAGAGAGGATGCCCATGACGACGCGACTGCACGACAAGCTATCCACGACTCTGATCTCCTCCGCGCGTTCGGTGCCGGAAGTGGTGCAACTCTCTGGATGGCATGGCCTTTCAGGTCTGTGGCTGCTGCTGCTCGCCTTCGCCGTGACTGCTTGCTCGCCCGACGATCCGGTACCGCAACCGCCCTGCAAGGGCGATGCCTGCGCCGCCGATGCGAGCGACAACGACACGGACGCCTCGGTGCAGGACACGCCTGACGCCAAGCCTACGCCGACGTTGAACTTCTCGCTCGAGACCAAGAACGGCACGGCGCTGTCCGGTGCCGTCGACTCGGTGACGCTAGAACTGGCGGACGACAAGTACCCCGACGCTGTAGGTACCCAAGTCGACGTGGTGGTGACTTCGACCGGTCTCGCGGACGGCACGGACCTGGAACTGTTGATCAACAAGGTCGTCGTCGCTACTGCGCAAATCAGCAACGGCGCCGCCCGCTTCGACAAGCAGACTCTCGATTGCACGGCCGTGGCGGCGTCGATCGTGGTGCGGACCAAGGACGACGTCACCAAGGTGGGCAAGAGTGCGCAGTTGAACTGCAGCAACGCGTGCACGGCCACCATCGAGGACCCGGGCACCGCCTGCCTGACCGGTGATGTTGATCCTGGAACACCCGGTTTTCAAGCAACATTTACCGTCAAGACCACGACTCCGGACTGCACCCATGCCCACCTCGAATTCGTCGATGCTGACGGCAAGACGGTCAGTTCACCTCCGGTGGCCCTGAACGGCGGTTCGTCAGTCGCGGTCAAGGTCACGCTCAGTGCGAAGGACAAGGGCTTGGTCGGCAGCAAGATCTCGATCGTCGCCGCCATCGAGGACGAGGCTCACAAGGAACGCGATTCGATCAAGTCCAACGCGCTGGTCGTGACCGTGACCACCGAAGCTCCTGTGATCACGGTGCAACAGCCGTTGCCAGGTCAGTTGACGCTCAAGGACGACACCGACCCTGTCGCGCCGGGCATCCAGACCACCCTGGTGGGCACGGTGACGACGTTGACCACCGCCGACGCGGGCGCCATCCAGTTGTTCATCGACGGCGTTCAGGTGGCTTCGACGACGCTCAAGGTCGACAACACCTTCAACTTCCCGCTGTCGTTTCCAGACAGCAAGACCTACAGCGTGCGCATCGCCGCGGCCAGCGCCTGCGGGCTGACGGCGGACAAGACCGTTCCGTACAGCGTGTTCGCCAGCAAGGCCGCGCTCGTGGTGCAGACCCCGGCGCCCGGCCAGATCCTGCTCGCGAAGAACGATGGCGACGTCAAAACGGCTTCCGTGTATGAGACATCTTTCGTCATCGGCACGCTGCAGCCGACACTCAACAGTGAAATCGCGGTGTTTTGCAAGAAGACAGCGCCTGGCAGCGCCTACGGCAGCGATCCGGTCGGAACGGCCATCGTGACCGACGCGGCCAATTCCACGATCTCCGTGCCTGTCCTGCTCGACGTCGACTTGTTGGGCACGAGCGTCACTTGCTTCGCCAAGGACAATGCCCCCAATGGCAGTCAAACCGCCGAAGTTACGTTCCAGGTCGCGTTGCCGGCGCCGTGCCTGGATGTGGTCCTGCCCGCGACCGCCGTGACCGTGACCGCGGCATTGCTGGACGTGGCGGCCTCCGCGGTAGGCCTCGATGGCGCGACTGTGACGGCCAAGGTCAAGTCGGCAACCGGTGTGCAGTACGACGCGGTGACGGTCGGCATCGTCCAAAAGGGCCTGCTGCAGAAGAGCGCGCTGCCGCTGCAATTCGGTTCGCCGGCCCAGAACCTGCCGGACGGGACGTACGAGATCAGCTTCGAGGCGATCGACGCGCTGGGCAACGTCGCGTCGGAGTCGCTTTGCAGTGACACGAAACGCACGGTGACGCTGGATACGACCGGACCGGTCCTGGCGATCGCGCTACCGTCCAAGACCACGCTGACGACGCTGGACGACGCCGACGCGGAACCGGCGCAGGCCGGCTACCAGGTGACGGTGGTCATCGATGCAACCGATGCGGTGCAGGTCTGCCTGACCCTATCCGGTGCCAAGATCGGCTGCCAAGCTACCGCCGCGGGGGCTACGCAGGTCACCTTCAAGGGCGTGACGCTGCAGCCTGGCGTGAATTCGCTAGTGGTTTCGGGTGCTGACGCGAGCGGCAACACGACGACGCTTGCGCCGATCGCTGTCACGCTCATTTCGGATGCTCCGGCGGTGTCGTTCATTTCGCCCTCGGCTTCCCTGTCGACTGTCAACGATTCCCTGCCGTTCGAGGCCAAGGTCGCCGACGGTAAGGGCCAGGGCGTGTCCGGCGCGCTGACCGAAGTCCAGATCAACGGCAAGGTCGACTCGACCGTCGTCGTCACGGACAAGGGCAACGGCGTCTACACCTTCACGGTAGGCAATCTTTCCGCCGGCGTGGGCGGCGTGACCACCGTGCAGTTCGGCGCCGCGGCCTCGGGCGCCCCCGGCAAGAGCGGCTACTCGCCGCTGTTGACCGTCACGTTCAAGAGCAGCAAGCCCAGTGCGACGCTGAACAGCCCGAGCGATGGCGCGGTATTCAACCTGGTCAACGCCGCTTGCGTGGCGGGCGTGCCGGATTGCATCACCAAGGTCAGCGCTGCCACACCCAACATCGAAGACGGCTTGCTGGCCACGTTGACGGTCCATTGCGGCGCGGCCGACGTGCTCTACATGGCAGCAGTCGCGGGCGGAGCGGTGTCGTTCGATGCCGTGACCCTGCTCAATCAAGCGACGTGCTCGCTGGTCGTCACCGCGGTCGATCTGGCTGGGCAGCAGGCCACGTCGCCCAAGGTCACGGTCAGCGTCGATCGCACGGCGCCGGCGTTCTTCTCGCTAGAATCGCCGCCCGCGCCGGACAACGTCCTGTCACTGCTGGCGAACAGCGACATCAACCAGGATCCGACCGACGGCATGCAGGTCAACGTCCAGATCAAGGTCTCGGGGCTCACCAAGGGCGCCAAGATCCAGTTCGACGTGTTCGACGATAGCGGCAAGAAGACCAACACCGTCATGTGCACCGTAGTCAACGACATCGGCGATCTGGCCAGTGGCATCGTGACATGCGGCGTGGTGTCGCTGCCCGACGGCTTCAAGGTCAAGCTGCAGTTCTCCGCGGCGGACCTGGCCGGCAACCCCGCATCCAAGGTGCTGGTCGGTGAAGTGCTGAGCGCCAAGCCGGACTTGAACATCTCGTTGCCGCCCAACGTCGCCGACGCGGTCTGCAAGGCCAACGCCGACTGCCCGGGCGGCATCTGCTACCAGGCCAAGTGCACAGTTCCATGGAACAAGTTGTCTTCACGCGTGATGAAGGTCACGACGTTGGGCATTCCGAACGGCGGCTCCCTGCGCATCTGCAGCGACGCTCCGGGCCTGACCAGCGCCGCTTGTGCCACCGCCGGTTTCAAGATCGTTGGCGCTGCTGCGACGCTGGTCAACCAAGCCGCGCAGGTCGACCTCTCGACGGTCCCCGACGGCGTCTACACGTTCATCGCCGAAGTCAGCGCGCTGCCTACGGTGCCTTGGACGGCCTCGTTCTCCTCCACTTTCGTCAATGGCAAGACCCGGCGCATCCTCATCGACTCCGTGGCTCCGTCGGTCGTGACCCTGCTGCCGCCCATTTCGGCGACGGTGCCTGTGGGTTGCCTCTCGGACAAACTGCAGGAAACGTCGGATGTCGGCCAGCCCGGCGGCAAGTTCATCTTCAGCGTCACGACCGACGAGGAAGCCTCCGTCGTGATGCAGAACAACAAGTTGCAGGTGAGCACCGGCGTGACGACGAACAAGTCGCTGACCGTCTCGGTGCCGCTGGCCGCTGAAGGGACCGCGACGATCTCGGCCGTGCCGGTCGACCTGGTGGGCAACGTCGGCGAGGGCAAGGATCTGCCGGCACTCAACGTCAACACCGTTGCGCCTACAGCCAGTTTCGCCGTGCCGAACAAGGCCAAGGTGCTGGCCGGCGACCCGCTGGAAGTCAAGATCGTGACGCAGGCAACGGACGTGGAGGGTGAACTGGCGACCGTGCACGACACGGGCCTGCCGCTTTCTGCCACGCAGCCGTTCTCTAGTGGATTCGCACTATTTCCGGCGAGCGCGAACATCCTGACCGAAGGCCAGCACAGCCTGACCGCGGAAGTGCTGGACCATTGCGGCAACAAGTCGACCATCGCGACGGTTCCGCAGACCGTGACCGTGGATACCAAGCCGCCAGTGCTCGCGTTCGTCGAGCCGGCCGTCGGAGCCGCCTTCGCGGACAACCAGGACGCCGACGCCGCCAAGTCCGGCTATC
This sequence comes from uncultured Enterobacteriaceae bacterium, assembly GCA_964356325.1. Taxonomy (GTDB): domain Bacteria; phylum Myxococcota_A; class UBA9042; order UBA9042; family UBA9042; genus CAYHHL01. The sequence continues at coordinate 12,064 of CAYHHL010000005.1, forward strand.
AGGTCAGCGTGCAGTTCGGCACCACCGACGCCGCGACCTGGACCCTCGAACTGGGCACGGACTGTGACGCAGTGTTTGCCAACTGTGCGGGCTTCAAGACGATTTCTAACGGAGCGCCGACCGCTCCCGGCGGCAACGAGCCCAAGCAACTCGTCACCGTCCCGTTCGGCAACACCACCAACTTTGCCCTGCGCCTCAAGGCCACCGACGCCAACGGCAACGTGACGGCCCTCGAACGCGGCTTCACTGTCACGCTCAGCGGTTGCCTCGTGCAACTCAAGGGCCTGCCGGCCGGCACCATCAACACGCAGTCGTGCGCCAACAAGGGCGTGAGCTGCGCGAACGTCACAGTGCCGGTCTCCGTCAGCTACCTGGGTCCCTGCGGCAACATCACGGAAATCAAGCTGTTGAAGAACGGAACCAAGGTGGCCGGCGCGGCTCCCGTCGATCAGGCGGCGACGTTCAATCTCGTGGTGGCGGACGGCGACAGCTTCCAGCTCGAAGCCGTGGCGACCGTGGCGGCCGCGACCAAAGGGTCGAGCGGCGAGTTGCCCATCAAGGCGGACCTCTCCAATCCCTTGGTCAAGTTCGTCGCGGCCACGGTGCTCGGCCAGCCCACAGTCAACGGCGACTCCGTTGCGCAACTCGGCAAGGCCAAGGACCTCGATGCGACCCTCGGCGGACATCAGGCGCATGCCCAGCTCAAGATCGACGATGCGGGCCTGAACGGCGGCAAGGTGGTTTCGCTGCAGCGGTTGGTGGGCGCCACGACGTCGGATCTGGCGCTGGGCTCGCCGAAGGTGCCGGTGGCTTTGTCCGGCCAGTCGGCGCTCATCGATCTGCAGTTCCTGACCCTGGCCGAAGACGCGACCAATGTCGTGACCGCGACTGTCCAGGATTCGGCGGGCAACCTTGGCAGCGCAAGCTTCACCGCGGTCGTCGATTGGAAGGCGCCTTCCGCGTTGGTTCTCAATGCGTTCGGCGCTGGCGACATCAACCCGCGCCGTCCGGTCGCCAAGCTGACTTTCGCGGCGACGGGCGACAACGCTGGCGTGGGCACGGCGGCCAGCTACGACGTGCGCTACAGCAAGAAGGCGATCGTCACCGAGAGCGATTTCACGAACGCTTGTGATGCCAAGGCCTTGACGGCGACCGTGCTGCCCAAGCCGGCCGCGGCCGGAACGCCGGAAACCGTGTCCGTGACCGGACCCGACCCGCGCGCGCCTGCAGATCCCTGCAAGTTCGTGCCCTTGGCGGACAATGGTGCGACCAAGTACTACTTTGCCGCCGAGGCGCTGGACGCGGCCGGCAATCGCTCGGCCTTGTCCAACGTGATCAGCACCGACGCCATCCGACTGCGCTTCGCCAAGATCACGCTGGGCGGCGCCTATGCCGCGCCGGAGTTCAAGGCGCGCGTCTGGGCCGCTGGTGACCTCGACGGCGACGGGCTCGGCGAATTCGCACTGGGCGGCGGCTTGACTGCGCAACTGTGCATCATCTACGGACGCGCCGGTAATCCGGACGGCACGTTGCCTGACATCGACTTGTCTGTCGCTTCCGGTCCGAACCACGTCTGTCTCGCCAACGCCGGCGGTCTCGGCGGCCCTGTGGCCAAGGCCCGCGACCTGAACGGCGATGGCGTGGACGATCTGGCGGTCGGCTTCGGCACTGGCGGCTCGGGAGTCGCCCACTCGGTGCTCGTCTTCCTCGGCAAGAAGGGCGCGAAGATCACGGGAGTTCCGGCGGTGACCATCAAGGGTCTCTACAACTATGGAACTAACGCAGTGTCACGCATCAACGGCGTCGGCAACTTCAACGGCGACAGCAATGCCGTGACCAAGCTGCCCTTGAACGACCTGGCGATCCTCGACCGCGGCACCGGCACGACTTCGACCTTGGACCGCGTGCGCATCGTTCCCGGCAGCGCGAAGTGGAGCGAGGCCCTGCCCATCACCATCGACGTCAACAACGCCACGGACCGGGCCAACAACAACCTCGTTACCATGCAAATCAGCGATCAGGTTTCCTTTTCCAACTTCGGCTACCTCGTGACCGGCGTGGGCAACCTGATGGTGGACGGTGACGGCACCGTCGCGCAGTACGACGACCTCTACATCTGCCACTATTCCTCGCCGCAACAGGTCTTCCTGATCAAGGGCCGCACCGTGACGGGCGATACCAACCTGGTGTTCAGCAGTTCCGGCCTCGGTGGCGTCGCCGGACCGGACGATGGCCAAGCCACTCGCCTGCGCCCGGACCCGGTGACCGGCATCAACAGCTTCGGCCAGTACGCCGAGGTCGTGGAATTCGACGGCAACCCGTTGCCCGACCTGGCGATCGCCCACATGAGCAACCTGACTGGCCAGCCCCAGGGTGGCCTGTACTGGGTGCGCGGCGCGGCGCTGGCTGGTCAACTCGGCAAGATCATCATCGTGACGCCGACATTGCTGCCCGGCCAGACCGAACTGTACTCGACGCCGCTTGGCTACATGGTGCGCGCGTGGATCGGCGGCCTGGCGCGTATCGGCAACTTCTTCGACCAGCCGGGCACGTCAGCGCTGCGCACGGATCTCGCCTACGGCCGGCCGACCAAGGCGCCCGATGGACAGTCCAACCTGTTCAGCCTCTCAGGTGATTTCCTGCGCGCCGGTTCGGCGATCCCCAGCGAGAACAGCTTCTTGGCCGCGGATGTCAGCTTCGGCGACCCGGTCAAGCCCGGCAATACCGGCTTCGCAGTGGTTCCCGACAGCGGCTGGGGCGGCATCGCGTTCCAACCGCTGGGCGATTTCAACAAGGATGGCCTGCCGGATCTGGTGGTTGGCTCGTCCACGCTGGACGGCGCCTTGATGATCGTGTACTGAGGGGCGCCGCGACGGGCCGGGTGCAATCAATCTGGAGGATTCATGCAGGATCGAGTTGAAACCTATGGCGCCGAAACGGAAGGCGATGCCGGCGACGAGCGCTTGCCGTACGTGCCGCCGACCTTGACGACGGTGGAAAGCAAGCTCATGGCGTTGCTGGCTTCCGGCTGCCCGCCGGATCCCCAAAGTGGTCAGCCGGACACCTGATTTCGTGAGGGAGGCGCCGTTGCTGGACAGTAGGAGCGCCATCGCCCCGGCTATTCTCGGCGGATTGCCGGGGTCGGGAGCAGACCTGGGCGTTCGGGTGACAGCGACCTGTGGACCATTCCGTGTCGCCGCGCGCTTCCCGCCCGGCCTTGCGACGGGAAGGCAGCGGCCATGGCTGGACCCTCCGGGACTGCCCGCGGACCTCGAAGCCACCGTCGAAATCGAGCCGCTGACGCCGCGCGACCGGCTCACCTTCAGTCGCCTGGATTGCGACGGCTGCCGCTTCGAAGCACCGAGCAGCGCTGCTGACGTCGATTTCACGTCGAAAACCGCGACCTTTCGCCTTCCAGATGTGGACGACGACCGCGAGCGGGGCCACGCCGCCGTCGAAGTGATGCTGGCCACCGCCTACGCCGAAGTGCTGCTGCGCGGCGGCGTTGGCTTGCACGGCGCGTGTCTGTGGCTGGATGGCCTGGCTTACGTCGTGTTCGGCCCGAGCACGGCTGGCAAGACTACCCTGGCCAACCGCTTTCCGCAGGCGTGGTTGCACGACGAGCTGACGTTCCTGGTGCCGTCTGCCAGCGGTGGGGTGTGCGGCTGGGAAGTCTGGCGCCAGGCGGAATGGCGGGGCGCACGCGAACCGCGGCCTTGGACGCTGCCCCTGGGCGGCCTGCTGGCGTTGGGGCCCGATCGCACGCAAACCGCGGTGACGCCTCTGGAATCAAATGAAGCACTCAGCCGGCTGCTCGCTTGCCAATACTATGCCGGCGGGGTGGCGACGCCGCTTCTCCTCGATGGCGCCATCGCCCTCGCGCAGGCTTGCCCACCGGGTGAACTGAGCCATTGCCGGGCGGATGCGCCAGATGTCGTCGCGCGCCGCATCGTCGAGGGTTGCCGTGGCTGAAGCACCTGCCGAAGTGCAAGACATCCGGGGTCGTGTCGGCAATCCCATGGAGGACGACGACTTTGCCGACGTGAGTGTGGCGTTGGCGGAGGCCTACGCGCGCGCCGGCCAGCCGCTCGCCATGCACTTGGACGTGACGTACCGCTGCGATCTGGAGTGCCAGCACTGTTACCTCGACGACAAGACCTGGCCCGAACTCAATCCCGCAGAGATGCGCAATCTTCTCGACCAGTTGCACGCGGCCGGGACGATGTTCCTGGTCTGGAGCGGCGGCGAGGTATTCCTGCGCTCGGACTTCCTCGACCAACTCACCTACGCGGCCAAGCTCGGGTTCACCAATCGAATCAAGACCCACGGTGGCAACCTGACGCCCGAGCGGGTGGCGGTGTTGGCGCGCAGTCGAGTGTCGCGCGTCGACGTGAGCCTGTACTCGCTGGATGCGTCCGTGCACGATCGGGTGACGCGGCGGCCCGGATCGCTGCAGGCGACGCTGGCGGGCCTGGCCGAGCTGCAGGCGGCGGGCATTCCCGCGCGCGTCAACGTCGTGGTCATGCCTGATACCCTGGAGGAAATCCCGGCGCTGTGGCGATTCCTGGAACAGTTGCGCGTGGACTTCCACTTCTACACCCACGTGTTCCGCGACCACGCCGGCAGTACCGCCCTGGATGCCCACGATCTGAATGCAGCCGACCGGCTGCGCGCCGAAACCACGCTGGCTGAACTCGCGGGGCCGCGGCCCAACAAGCCCATGACCGTGGCGGAAAACCCCGACCGCAAGCCGTGCAAGGCCGGGCGCTTGACCGGGTACGTGAGCCCTGACGGCGCGGTGTGGCCGTGCGTGTCCTGGCCGATGGCGCTGGGGCACTTGCGCGAGCAGTCTTTCGCCGAGATCTGGGGCGGTTCCAGCTTGCGCCAGGAAATCGTCGCCTGGACCAACGACCAGCGCATCGGCTGCAACTCCTGCTCGGGCAGCGGGTTTTGCGGCTACTGCCCTGGCGAGGCGTTCAAGACCAGCGGCGATTGGCGCCACGCTCCTGCCCTGTTCCACGACGCCACCCGCGCCAGGATGCGCGCCTTCGAAACGGTGAACGGCCAAGACTTTTCCGCGGAAGAATGGACGAGCGTCCCCGCGGGAGGTGGCCCCCAAGCCGTCCCCGCGAAGTTCGCCGCGCCCCTGTACCGACCGCGCAAGGGCCGCGGCAAACGTGTCCACGCCGAAGCGCTTTCCCTGACATCCCGAACCCATACACCATGAGCACTTGCGTCTGGTATCCGCTGCGAGGCCGGTCCATGTGGCCGCTGGGTCCGCCGTGGCAGGCCGGCGTGGTGCGGGTCCCGCTCGCGGCGCTGCAAGTCGGCGATCTCGTGGCCTTCGTCGGCGAACGATCGGGCGCGGTGCTGTTGCATCGGCTCGTCGCGATCGACGGCGATCGGCTGCAAACGCGCGGCGATACCCGGCACCAGGCCGATCCGTGGCTGCCGGCGTCGGCGCTGCTCGGTCGGGTGCATGCCTTTCGTTACGGCAGGTTCCGCATTACCGTACCGGTTGTCGGCCATTCCGCGCAGGTTTTCAGACGCCTCGGTCAGTCCTGGAGCCGACTCGCCCCGGATCTGCGCCAGGCCTGGGCAAAATGGCGCCGCATCGACTCAGGTCAGCGCAAATGTTGACAAGCCAAGTGCGCGCGGTAGCGTCACAGCAGCGCGCGCCGGTTTCCCCGCCTCCAGACCGAGGCCGGGGTGAGCACGCGCCGAGGAGCCGTCCCTTGCGTTTTCTTCCGTCCCCTGCGCCGCACGGCCGGCGTCACGGTCGCCAACCTCTCGTAGGCTTGCTGCTTTTTGCCTGCGCCATGACGCTGAGCGGCTGTGGCGCCGCCCGGGTCGACGTGCTGCAGACCGAACTGCGCTCCGTTCGCGAGGAACTCGAGGAGTTGAAGCGCAGCCAGTCCGCGCAGCGCGTGCAGTTCGATGAATTACGCAATCGTTTCGTGGTGATGGAGGATCGCGCCGATACACAGCGGATGAATCGGGCCAGCCGCGAGGACAACGCCTGGATTCCCAAGCTGCCGACGGTCAAGGTCGAGAAGCGTCCGGAAGTGCGTGAAGTGCAGGCAGAATCGCCACGACCGCGCGGGCCGACCCCGCCTGCTCGCGAGCCCGAAGTCGCGCAGGCCGAGGCTCAGCCCGAATTGCCCTCGGGTGGTGGCCCCGCCGACGATTTGCCGCCGCAGGACGAGGCGCGCCCGCGTGCCGACGACCCCGCGATGCTCTACCAGACGGCCAAGGCCTTGTATGATAGGGATGATCTGGCGGCGGCGCGCGCCTTGTTCGAGCAGTTGCATCGATTGCACCCCAAGCACGATCTGGCCGACAACGCGCTGTACTGGCTGGGCGAGAGCTATCGGCGCCAAGCGTTGTGGCTCAAGGCCGCGCAGTACTACTTGCGGGTGGCCAAGGATTATCCCAAGGAAAACAAGGTTCCAGACGCATTGCTGCAGCTGGGCCACTGCTACCGTGAACTGGGCGAGGACGGCAGCGCGACCGAGGTCTGGCAGCAGCTCATGCGCAAGTTTCCGACCGAACCGGCGGCGAAGTTGGCCACGCGTTGTTTGGCAGAATTGAAGGGGAAGGCGTCATGAAGGGCGGTTTCGTCAAAACATGCCTGGGCTTGACGTTGTTCGTCGCCTCGTCGGCGTCCGCGCAGTGGTCGGTCCCCGATCGCGACGCACCGACGATCAGCGTGCAGAAGTCTGCGCCCACAGGGGAACGGACCTACGTGGTCGAGCAGGGCGACACGCTCTGGAGCATCGCCGAGGGCCTGTACGACGACCCGTGGTACTGGCCTTCGCTGTGGAGCTACAACCCGCAGGTAACAAATCCCCACCTCATCTACCCCGGCGACACCGTCTACCTGAGTCGTCGCGTCGCCCCGGGCGCCACGCAAAAGGCAGTGACCTTCGCCAGTTCCCGCTACGACACCGCGAAGGCCCCTTCGGTGGAACTGGTGCGGCGGGTCGGTTACATCTCCTCGCGCGACTACCGGGAAAGCGGTTCGATCGAGGCCAGCCGCGAAGAACGCAACATGCTCGGTAACTTGGACGAGGTGTACATCCGCTTCTCCATGCGCCGTTGCGCCGAGGAACAGCAGAAGGCCGCGGCGACGGGCAAGCCGGGCGAGGAAGAACCGTTCGTCGGACCCTGCGTGCGCGACGGCGATCGCTACGTGGTGTACCGGGTCGAGCGCGAGGTTACCCATCCGATCACTGGAAAACTGGTCGGTTACAAGATCTCGTTTCTCGGCGAGGGCAAGGTCCTGGGCTCCAAGCGGCCGCTCACGAGCGTGCTGCTGACCCGCGCCTACAGCGAAATCAGCCGCGGCGACCTCGTGACCAACGTGTTCGAGCCGCTGACGCTGGTTCGCCCGAGTCCCAACAAGGTGGAACTGAATGGCGTGATTGTCGATTTCCACCACGAGACCACGGCCGCGGGCCAGTACGCCTACGTCTACATCGATCGCGGCGCGGACGACGGCGTGGAACGTGGCAACCGCTTCGAGGTGGTGTGGCGCGGCGACGGTCTGAAGCGCGGTGAAGTACGCAATCTCAAAGATTATCCTGACGAACAGATCGGCATCGCGACGGTGGTCGAAGCCTATGATCGGCACTGCCTCGCGGTGTTGACCAGCGCGGTGCGCGAGATCGAGCGGGGCATGCCCGTCGTCATGGCCAAGGGTTTCTGAACGAGGGATTCGAGCGCGGAACCCGTGATTCTGCGTTCGGCCAGCAGCGTTGCCACGCGTTCCCCTTGCCTCTAGCGCATCCGTGGTCGTACCATTCTGCGTCGCGCCGGCTCGGGCCGCGCACGTGGGGGCTTCATCCATGTACCTGGAGTGGCGTGACGTGAACGGCGTGCTCGTGCAGCATCCGGTCAGCCCAGACATGGAACCGATCACGATCGGCCGCAACCCGGGCTCGACGGTCTACTCCAAGGAGACGACCGTCTCGCGGAATCACGGTCGCATCGGCTGGGACGACGAAGGCTATTATATCAAGGACTTGGGATCGTCCAACGGCACGTTCATCAACAATGAGCGGACCCGACGGGCGGTCATCCGCGAGGGCGACGTGGTGCGCTGCGGTGAGGTCCTCGAGATCCACTCCAAGCACGGCGACTTGGCGGACCCGAAGAAGCGCACGGCCGCGCTGCCGCCCGAGGACCGTCCACGCCAGAAACCTTTGCCGACCGGGGCCATGCGTCCCGAGGACAGTTCGCGACTGGCCCAGGCGATCGCGGCCAAGCAGGCTGCCCAGGCCCAGTCGCAAGGGGACGCGGTCAAGGCCAGTTCGGGACCCGTCCCGGCGGCGATGCAGGGCCAGACGCGGCGACCGTCGTCGGGGATGATGCCGCCGCTGGACGTGCAGGCGCCATCGCCCGCTCCAGCGCCAGATAGACCCGTTGCCGCGCGCGCTTCGCTGCCGACCGGCCAGCGCGATGCCGTTGCCCAACCGCTCAGGGGCAACGCGCCAGCGCTTGCGGGTGCGGGCGATGCCGAGCTGGCGCGCAAGGTCCGGGCGTTGGAATCCGCGCTGGCTGAAGCGGAAGCCCGGGCAAGTCGGGCAGAAACCGAGCTCAAGGCCATCGAACCGCGGGCGATGCGCTACTCGGTCGAGCTCGAAGGCCTGAGCGAGAAGTACGTCAAGCTCAAGGAGCACAACCAGCTCATCAGCCAGGAATTGGAGAAGACGCGCGGCGAGTTGCGGCTCCGCGAGGATCAGGCGTTCGAGGCCGAGCGCAAGGTCAGCGAACTGGAGCAGCAGATTACCGCGGCGCGCGAGAAGGCCAACGACGCGACCGAGCAACTGTCCGGCCTGAAGGTGCGCCTGACGCAGAAGGACCGCCAGATCGAGGAGTTGCAACGACAGCTCGACTTGCTGGAGTACGAACTGCGGGCGGCGCGCGACGAAAACGAGAGCCTGCAGACGAGCTTCAATCGCGAGGGCGGCGACATGAGCCGGCTGGAGCGCAAGATCAACCTGCTGCAAGAGGTCATCCAGGAAAAAGAGGCGCTGATCGAGCAGTTGCGTATCGACCTGCGCGACAAGGACATCGAGATTCGCCAGGTGCGCATGGGCGTGGGCATCTCGGACCTGGAGCACGAAAAGCGCCAGCTTCTGCAGGATTACCACAACGCCATGCGCCGAGTGGACGAACTGAACGACCGGATGCTGCAGCAGACCCGCCAGGTCGATCAGATGCGCACCGAGCTGGAGCAGGCCAAGGACGCCAACGAACGCAAGCCGGCGGCGCTGGCCGACGTTACGGAACACCCTGATTATAAGGCGAAGTCTCGCGAGGCGGACCGTCTGCGCGAGGAACTGCAGGGCCTGCAGAAGGAACTGGCACGCGCCGAGCTCAAGCTCGAGAACGCCCAGGCCGACCACGGCGCGGTCAAGCTGCTCGAGGCCGAGATTGCCCAGCAACACAAGAAGGTAGAGCTGCTCGAGGGCAAACTGCACGACGCCGAAGCGCGCGCGGCCGAACTCTTGCACGCCGAGACCAGCAAGCCCGCGCAACCAGTGATGGGCCCCGTGGTCACCGAGACGCTGGAGGCGCTGGTCGACGCGGTGGTGGCCTCGAAGTCCAACGCGACGCTGGTGCGCAGGTATGCCCAGCAACTCGAGAAGCACAAGACGACGCTGCCCGAGATGGCCGAATCGCTGGAACTGATGAACGACATCGCCATCGTGCTCGCGCAAGACCTGACCGAGCAGGAGCGCATGGTGGGCACGCTCAAACGCGACATCGTGGCCGGTGCGTAAGTGCCTGTGAAGTCGGAATAGTAAACTACAGGAGCCATTCGGCATGACCATGCAATTGCCCGCGATGACCTCGCCGATAGCCGACGCCGTAGCCGCTTCGCCCAACCGCCCCGTGCCCAGCGCGGTCGACGAACTGCACTACCTCATCCGCGCGCAATACAAGCTGATTTACGTGGTATCCGCCGAGGAGGAGCGGGTCGAGCGCTGGCTGCGCGAACTGGCCGTGCTCGACTCGCCGCAGTTGCGCGATCGCTGGGACGTGACCAACTGGCAGGCCCGGCAACTGGTGAAGTGGTCGTGTTCACAAGGGTTTCGCTGCGATACCGCCGATGTGCCGGGCGACATCCGCGATCCGATTCGCGCGCTGGACTGGATCGCCAACAACCTGACCCGCGACGCCGTGGTCGTCCTGCGCGACTTCCACCCGTTCTTCAACGATCCCATGGTGTGCCGGCGGGTGCGCGACCTGATGCACGCCTTCAGCGACGCGAGCCAGGCCAAGCGTTCGGTGGTGTTCCTGTCGCCGCTGATCAAGATCCCCATGGAACTGGAGAAGGACGCGGTGGTCGTCGACTTCGATCTGCCGGACCGCGAGACCTTGGAAGACATCGTTCGCGAACAGGCCTTCCACGGCGCGCGATCGCAGCGTTTCGGCAAGAACTTCGCGAAGATCCTCGAGAACCCGGCGCTACAGCGCGAGGTGGCCGAGGCGGCGTTGGGGCTGACCGAAGTCGAGGCGAGCCAGGTCTTCAAGAAGTCCTCGGTGCGCGACAAGGGCTTCAGCCTGAAGACGATTCTCCAGGAGAAGAAGCACATCATCCGCAAGTCCGGAATCCTTGAGTTTTACGAGACTTCGCAGGGCATGGAGTCGGTCGGCGGCCTGATCCACATGAAGGAGTGGCTGAACAAGCGCCGGCAGGCGTTCACGCCCGCGGCCAAGGAGTTCGGCCTGCCCGCGCCCAAGGGCATCCTGCTGCTCGGCGTGCCGGGCTGCGGTAAGTCGCTGTCTGCCAAGGCGATTTCCCAGGCCTGGCAAATGCCGCTGTTGCGGTTGGACGTGGGCAAGGTGTTCGGCTCGCTGGTCGGCAGTTCCGAAGAGAACATGCGCCGCGCGATCAAGACCGCCGAAGCCGTGGCGCCGGCCATTCTCTGGCTGGATGAACTCGAGAAGGGATTTTCCGGTACGAAGTCATCGGGTTCGAGCGACGGTGGCACGACCGCCCGCGTGTTCGCGACGTTCCTGACCTGGCTGCAGGAGAAGACCTCGCCGGTGTTCGTGATCGCGACCGCCAACGACGTGTCGATGCTGCCGCCCGAACTGTTGCGCAAAGGCCGTTTCGACGAGATCTTCTTCATCGACCTGCCCAACCGTGACGAACGCTCGGAAATCCTCAACATCCAGCTCAAGAAGCGCCACCGCGATCCGGCCCTGTTCGACATGAACAAGCTGATCGACGTGACCACGGGCTTTTCGGGTTCGGAACTGGAAGAAGTCATCGTCGGCGCGCTGTACGATACGTTCGACGAGGGCCAGGGCGAGGTGGACATCAACACCGATCGGCTGGTAGCGGCGGCAAGGGAAGTGATTCCGCTCAGTCAGACGATGCGCGAACGGTTGGCCGAGATGCGCGAGTGGTCGAAATCGCGCGCCCGCCGGGCCTCGCCCGCCGATACCGACCGGCCGATCGCCGAGGATTCGCCGCGCCTGGAAATGTAGCCGTTTCGCGAGTTTCTCTCCCCGACCCAATGGGTTCGAGGCCCCATGTCGCACTTCACGACCGTCCAGACCAAGATCAACAACCTGTCGCGCCTGGAGCTCGTGCTCAAGGAACTCGGCTTCGCCTTCTCGAAGTCCACGGCGGAACAGGCTGTCCACGTCAAGGGTTACCTCGGCCAGACCACCGAAGCCGCGTTGGTCATCCACGCCAGCAAGACCTACGACATCGGCGTCAACATCGACGCGGAAACGGGCAACGCGACCTTCGTGGCGGACTGGGAATTCGTCGAGATGACGGCAGGTTATAACCAGGACGAGTTCACGCGCAAGGTGGTGCAGCGCTATGCCTACCACACGGTCAAGGAGGAAGTGACCAAGCGCGGCTATACGCTCGAGGAAGAGAAGGTCGACGAGAAGAACCAGATCCACGTGACCGTTTCCTCCTGGAATGATTGAACACCTGGCTTCCTGGAACGATTAGCGTTTTGACTGTTCAGGGCTAGCGAAGGGGGACACGATGGCGAGCCGGCGCGAGATCAAGTTCACGATCGACGAAAACGGTGAGGTGTCGATCCAAGTGCTCGGCGCCAAGGGCGAGGAGTGCGAGCGCATCACCCGCGAGATCGAGCTGGCGCTGGGCATCGTGACGGCGCGGACGCACACCAGCGAGTTCTATCAGCAAAACGAGACGACCGAGACCATCGAGACCGGCGGCCAGTAGCGGCACTAGTACCCGGGCTCCGAAGTTCGCTCCGGGTTGCTTGGGTTTCGACCCGGGGTTGAAACCCCGGGCTAAGATTCAAGAAGTCCGCCTCCGCGGACTAGCAACCCAGCCCGCGGAGGCGGGCTTCTGGACCGCGAGCCCAGGGCTTTCAGCCCTGGGTCGCCCACGGCTCGACCGCAAACCCGGATCGAACTTGAGGTTCTTGGCACCAGGAGCAACGGGCGATGAACGAGCCGCGAGAGGCGATTGGCGCGGAACTCCTGCTGGCACCGATGGCCTGGCCGCTGGCACGTAGCATCCGCAAGAATCAACGCTTTTCGACCGCGCGCCTGGCCCTGCTCGATCGGTCCCTGCGCATCGATCACTTTGCCACTTTCGCGCCGCACGACTTCCAGGTCGATCGCATTTCCGCCTGGGTGGTCAAGCGCGTCGAATTCGAGCAGACCTACTCCCGGCCGATTCGCGCCAAGACCGACCACGAACTGCCCCAGGAGATCATCGAGGCGGTGACGCACAACCACATGCCGCAGATGACCTTGCGCAACATCGGCCGGTTCGAGAAGTTCGTCGATCTGGAGGATCCGTTGCCCCTGCAGCGCGTCAAGGGCCTGGGCAGCGATCTGGGCGCGGAACTGACCGAAGTGCGCAAGGCCCACGTGCCCAAGCCGAAGATGGCGCAGGTGTGGTCGCTGGACTTCATGAAGCGGGTGCGGGCGTCCCTGCGGCGTATCGTCATCGAGGATCCGTGGGAGCACCGCTACGGGCCCGAAGCCGCGTCGATGCATACGGGGCCGCGCCAGACTTTCGTGGTCGAGGGCACCCATCCGGACGACATGCCGGGGCCACAGTGGGGCCCGGAGTTGATCGCGCAACCGGCCGAGTGGCTGGCCACGCCTTACGGGGAAACGCCGATGGAGCGCCCGCCGAGCCTGCAAGACGAGCTGAACCGCCTGTCCGCCGAGCAAAAGTGAACGCAGAACTGCCCGCCACAGAACCGGTTGCCACCGCGCCTTTCTTCAACCGCGAACTGTCGTTGCTGCAGTTCAACGGCCGCGTGCTCGCCCAAGCGCTGGATAGGACGGTGCCGTTGCTGGAGCGGCTGCGCTTCCTGACCATAGATTCGGCCGCGAATGCACCGGGTTGTGCGCCATGAAAAGAAACCGCTTGCCGGGGCGCGGCGCCAGGGTCAAGCTTGAGCGCTGGGGGCCTGAAGTGCCCATTCTGGCGGTGCGAAATGCTGGAGCTTCCAAAAGTAGGACCGCTTGGGTGGTTTATGCACTTATCTCGTAACTTCTCCTTGGTTGCGGATCTTGCGATCGGCCTGGGGTAGAACGGACGCGTCTGGCCAACTCGGCTTGACTCGCCAGCGGCGCCGGGGTACGCTGGCGCTCGGGAGCCAAATCGGCCAGCGCGGACGGTCCGCGGGCGGTCGGCGGCTGCGAAGGGCTGGCGATGTCAGGCGGAGGGCGTTTCGATGTCATACGCGGATTCCGGCGACATCTAGCTTGAGAGGCCGTTCTAGTTGGGCGTTGCCTCGTGAAAGCGCCTCGCTTGGCGAGCACACGCGATCTACGCACGCGCCCGTCGGAGGAGTGCCAATGCACACGGCTAAGGCCAAGAGTGGCTTGTACTTGTTGGCATTTGTCGCCGCGAGTGCAATCGGGTTGACGAACTCGGTTGAGAGCGCGCTGGCGTACAACCGGGTCTGCATGTGGCCCATGACGGCTGACGTACCGGTGTACATCAACCCGACCAACTTTGAACTTCGCGGCATCGATCGTAACCACGTTCGGCGCCAGCTCGCACTCGCGATGAACGAGTGGTACACGCGGGGAGCAATGCCGTACAGGTTCTATTTCAGCGATTACACTACGAGAACTACAGAGGACAGTAGTTCGCTGCTGGTAGTCGCCGAAGACGTAAACGCGGCTAACCCTGACTGGACTGCTGCCGCCGGCTATTGTGCACCTGGGAAGATTACGGTCTACACTAGGCATTTTATTTTTTCTGCCGGCGCGAACCAAGCCGGGCAAACTCAATGGCCCGTGCAGGACATGTACCACAATTTTCTTCACGAGTTCGGTCATGTGCTGGGATTTGGACACCCGGCTAACGGTGAGTTCGCGAAGATGGACTATAACAACCAAGTGCGTGAAATCACTCCAGATGACATTGAAGGCCTGCGCAATGGCACTTGCTCGTCTGGCACAAGCTGTGGTGGATGTACGAATGGAACGCAATGTGGCTATGGCATACGTCAATCGACGCTCGTCGGACTGCGTTCTACCAACGATGGGACTACTTGGTCGGAGAACAATAGCGGTTTCGTCAATCCCGGCGGTGTGACTACAATCGAAGCCGGACACGCATTTGGAGAAACGGACTCAAACGCCAAATATGTGATTGCATACAGCAATGGGTCGTCGACAAATACGAATCGGATCTTTGCGATGAAGGGCAGCGGCGCTAGTTGGAGTACGCCCGCAGCAATTTCGACGTCCAGCGCGAACGCCACGACGCTTTCTGGCCCTGCGGTCGCGTGGGGCACGGACAGCAGCGGAAACGGCAGGTGGTTGGTGGTTTGGGCGAGCGGACAGGATAGCAGCACCGCGTACGGCAAGCTGTATTACGTTACTTCCACTGACGGGTCTACGTGGGGATCGATTGGTCAAGTTCAGTTTGTAAGCGGATCAACTACAATTTCGCCACTGTCGCTGTCCCGACCGTCACTCACCTATGCACCGCGTGCGCACAAGTTTGTGCTCACTTACGTAGACCGCGACACAAATCGCATGTATGCAATGGTGGGAACGCCCGCCGCTACGATCACTTGGGATACCTGGGACGAACAGGGGCCTTCATCGATCCACGGCGTGTCGGTGGATTGCACTTGGGGTCCCGGGCTTTCCAGCGCAACTTACGACGACTGTGTGGCGGCTTGGCCATGGCACAAGCAATCGGAGTTCATCTCTTCCTCGATTGGATGGACGGACTCCGACTGGTTTTGGGGGTTCAAGACGAGTGATCCCTGGGTGAGCACTACAGCCTACACGCAGGATCCATTGTCGGTCGCGGTGAAGGGTGATACCACGAATGGCGGTGTTGCCGCGACAATGATGCTGGTGCGTGGTTCGGTTCTGCCTACGTATGTCTATGTAGCGTCGAAGACGACGAGTTCTCAGTTAACGGCTTGGCCCTCGTTTACGGCTTTATCGCAGTTTTCTGCCGTTGTGACTGGGCCCTCACTCGAGTACTCTCCGCATTGGGAGGAATGGACCGGCGTTTACGCCCGCTAGTTCGCTCTGGAGGTCAACAAGATGAAACCGATCTTCCTCGTTGTCAGTCTGATCGTCGCGCTCGGCTGCAACCGAACTGCGAACCAATTGCCGGTCTCGCAATTGTCGGACGGTGGCGCGACCGCAGGCCAAGATGCTGCTGCGTCGTCAGACACGCCAACGCCCGACGCGAAGCAGAAGCCTACGGCGCCTGAGAACGACCAACTGGTCGACTATTGGGTGTACAAAGCTGCGATCGAAGGTGACATCATCCTGATCGGTCACGTGGTCGATTCAAAGAAGCTTCAGGTCGTAGATTCTCCTGTCGCGGGCGTACAGTATGTCTTGAACCGCGTCGACGCAACGTGGCAGATTGACGAGGCACTCCTGGGCGGTGCCAAGGTCGTGGGCACCACGTTTACGGAGCGGTTCATCGAGAAGGGTTGCTACGAACCGACCTTCGATGCCAACTACAAATATGACAAGGATAACTATCACGCGCGCTGCTTTGACGATAATTTCGGACATGACGTGCTTAACGGTGCGCCGTTCGTCGTGATCTTTGGTTCGCCTGCAGCTGTGCACTTCATCAAGGTCTACGCGTTCGGTCCGTCCGGCGTGCAGGCGCTGTCTTCCAAGGGCAACACCGCGTCCGTTGATGACCTGAAGGCCATCATCTCGCAGTGGCAATAGCTAGCCAATTCGGCGCCGGCGGGCCGATTTGCCAGAAAGGCACTTGCATCGTCGGCACGCTGTGCACAAAGTCGCTCGACTGCAAGGCCAGCCAGCAACTCTGTGACACCAAGAGTAAAATGCCGACACGCCGCGCAACCGGATCCTGCCCCGTTCGAACCCAACGACGCGCGGACTACGCGTTTCGATCCGACCCAAAGCACGAAGCCGTTGTTCGATTCGCGGGCGATGCGCATGTCGGCGCTGCGCGACGTGTACAGCAGCGGCGGTGGGTGCACGCACAAACTCCAGGCGGTGATTGGCGAAAAGGGCGATCGCGGTTACTACGTCCTGTACGGCGGCGTCATCAACGTGACGGTGGTGCCGATGGTCAAGGATTACGACTTGTACCTGCACATCTTCAAGGGCGACGGCACCTTCATCGACACGTGGAAGCGCACGAATCCGGCAGCTGGCCCGGATTCGGTCACCTGCCACAGCACGAACAACTCCCGGCCTGTGCGCGCCTGAGCCGGACCTGCTGCGTGGCCCGCGCCAGACGTTTGTGGTCCCCATGCTGACGACATGCCGGGGCCGCAGTGGGGCCCGGAACTGATCGCGCAACCGGCCGAGTGGCTGGCCACGCCTTACGGGGAAACGCCGATGGAGCGCCCGCCGAGCCTGCAAGACGAGCTGAACCGCCTGTCCGCCGAGCAAAAGTGAACGCAGAACTGCCCGCCACCGCACCGTTCTTCAACCGCGAACTGTCGCTGCTGCAGTTCAACGGTCGCGTGCTGGCCCAAGCGCTGGACAGGGCGGTGCCGTTGCTGGAGCGACTGCGCTTCCTGACCATCAGCAGTACCAACCTCGACGAGTTCTTCGAGATTCGTATGTCTCGCCTGCATCAGCAGGTCGCGTACGGTGTGCCGTCGCTGCGTCCAGAAGGCCTGACGCCCCAGGAAATCGTCCACCGCGTCGCCCAGGCCGCGCACGATCTGGTGGCCGAGCAATACCGCGTGCTGGAACAGGAATTGCTGCCAGCGTTGGACCAGGCGGGCGTTCGGTTGCTGTCGAGCGAGCAGTGGACGCCGCGCCAACAGCAATGGACGCGTCTGTACTTCCGCACCGACGTGCTGCCGGTGCTTTCGCCCATCGGTCTGGACCCGGCGCATCCGTTTCCCCACGTCCAGAACAAGAACCTGAATCTGGTGGTGTCGTTGGACGGCGAGGACGCGTTCGGGCGGCGCAGTGGCATCGTGATTGTGCAGGTACCGCGCGCCTTGCCCAGGCTGCTGGGGCTGCCGATGGACCCGGACCCGGTCGCCTCGGGGACGAACCGCCAGGATTTCGTGCTGCTTTCGACGGTGGTGCAAACCTGGATAGGTGAACTGTTTCCGGGCATGACCGTGACCGATTGCACGCCGTTCCGGGTCACCCGTGACAGCGATTTGTGGGTGGCCGAAGAAGAGACCGACGACCTGCTGCAGGCCCTGCGCGGCGAACTGCACCGGCGCAATGACGGCGACGCGGTGCGCTTGGAAGTGGCCGATGATTGCAGTGCGGAGATGGCGCGCTTCCTGTTGGCCCAATTCGAGCTGACCGAAGCCGATCTGTACCGGGTGCATGGACCGGTGAACCTGCATCGTTTGGCGGCGTTGTGTGACCAGGCCGAGCGTCCGGACCTGCGCTACCCGCCGCATGCGCCGAGGCTGCCGCGCGACTGGAACGCTGACGAATCGTTGCTGGATCGGCTGAAGCGCGGCGACTTGCTGCTGCACCACCCGTACGATTCCGCGGGCCCGGTGCTGGAACTGCTGCGCGCGGCGGCGGCGGATCCACAGGTGCTGGCGATCAAGCAGACGTTGTATCGGACCGGGCCGCATTCCCCATTCGTCGGGGCGCTAATCGAGGCGGCGCGCGCCGGCAAGGAAGTCACCGCGGTGGTGGAACTGCGCGCGCGGTTTGACGAAGCGGCCAACATAGACCTGGCGACCCTGCTGCACGACGCCGGCGCCAACGTGGTGTACGGCGTGGTGGCGCACAAGACCCATGCGAAGATGCTGCTGGTGGTTCGGCGCGAGGAGTCGGGCATCCGTCGCTACGTACACTTGGGGACGGGCAACTATCACCCGGGAAATGCCCGAATGTACACGGACTTGAGCCTGCTGACCTGCGACGAGGCGTTGGGCGCGGACATGCACAGCGTGTTCCTGGAACTGACCGGCCTGGGCGCGGAACGGCCGCTGACCCACTTGCTGCAGTCGCCATTCACCCTGCATTCTGCAGTGATAGCGGGGATCGATCGGGAGGCGGACGCGGCGCGGCAAGGGCGGCCGGCGCGCATCGTAGCGAAAATGAACGGGCTGACCGAACCGCAGGTGATCCTGGCGCTGTACCGGGCTGCGCAGGCGGGGGTGCGCATCGACCTGATCGTGCGCGGGATGTGCTGCCTGCAGCCGGGCGTGCCGGGGCTTTCGGAAACGATTTCGGTGCGGTCGATCATCGGCAGGTTCCTGGAGCACGCGCGGGTGTTCCTGTTCCATGCCGACGGGGCGGACCTGGTCTACGGGTCGAGCGCGGACTGGATGGAGCGCAACTTCTCACGGCGGATCGAGCTGGCGTTTCCCATCGAAGACCCGAAGTTGAAGGCGCGCGTGATCGAGGAGTGCCTGGAAGGACCGCTGCGGGACAACACCCAGGCGTGGCTGTTGCAGCCCGATGGCCGCTACGTGCGGGCGGTGCCGGGCGAGGGCGAGGAGGCGGTGTGCTGGCAGGAGGTCTTGTTGCGCGGGACCTGACCGATTCTACCCACCCACCACCAAGACCCATCCCGCGTCCCCCAGTTCGCTCACCTCCACCAGCAGGTCCGCCACCGTCAGCGGGTGCTCTTCCAGCCACCGCTGTGGCAACACCAGGTTCAGCCTCGCCTTTTCCACCGTCAACTCCAGCGCCGGCAGGGCCCGGGTACTCCGCGACCGATTCAGCAACACCGCCAATCGCAGCAGCACCACCAACCGCATCGTCAGTTCGGCGCGCGCGGGCGGCACGTCGCGCACCAGACTATTCAGCTTGCGCCGTTGGCCGCGGATCAGGTCGGCCAGGATCAACTGCTCGTCGCGCGAGAACCCCGGCATGTCCGAATGCGCCGCCAAGTACGCGCCGTGCTTGTGGTAACCGCTGTAGGCCACCTGCAGGCCGATCTCGTGCAGTCGTGCCGCCCAGCCCACCAGTTGCCGCGCGAGTGCTTCGTCCAGCTGCCAAGGGCCGGCGACCTGACGCAGCAGCACCATCGCGGTTCGCTCGACCCGCGCCGCCTGCTCCAGATCTGCGTGCCAACGTTCGGCCATGCGCTGCACGGTCCGATCGCGCACGTCCTCGTGGCGGATGCGGCCGAGGAGGTCGTACAGCACGCCCTCGCGCAACGCTCCTGAGGCCGCGGTCATGCGCTCGATGTCCAACGCCTCGAAGATCGCCCCCAGGATCGCCACCCCGGCCGGCAGCACCGGCGCGCGATCCGGCCGCAGTCCGGGCAGTTCCAGCTTGCTCAGCTTGCCGGCCGCGACCAGTGCCTTCTCGAGTTTTTGCAGGCCCTGAGCGGTGATGCCTTCCTTGCTCCAGCCGGTTTCTTGCAGAATCGCCGCCACCGCGCCGATCGTCCCCGAAGCGCCGATACAGGTCTCCCAACCCAGCGTCCGGTAGCGTCTTTCGATCGGCTGCAGCTCCAAGCGCGCCGCGGTCCGGGCATTGCGCAAGGCCGACGGCTTGATCTCGCCATCGGGAAAGAATCTGCCGGAGTACGCCACGCAGCCCATCTCCAGGCTGTCGGTCACCAGCGGTTCGAACCGCTCGCCGAGGATGCATTCGGTCGAGCCACCGCCGATGTCCACCACCAGCCGCCGCCCGGCGTCGTCAGCAATGCTATGCGCCACGCCCAGATACAGCAGGCGGGCCTCCTCGCGCCCGGAGATGATCTCGATCGGATGGCCGAGCACGCGCCGCGCTTCCTCCAGGAACGCCGCGCCGTTGGTCGCCCGCCGCAGCGTACTCGTGCCGACAGCGCGCACGCCGCCTGGTGCAACCCCTTGCAACGCCTGGCCAAAGCGCGCGAGGCATTCCAGGGCGCGCGACGTTACCTCGTCGTTCAGGTGCAGGTGCCGATCCAAGCCCGCCGCCAGCCGGACGGTGTCGCGCAGCCGGTCGACGACCAGCAATTCGCCTTGCACGACGCGCGCCACGATGGCATGAAAGCTATTGGATCCCAGGTCTACCGCGGCAAGCATGCCGGGCGTACCAGGCGGCGTCCTGGGGATTTGGACCGGCAGATCGGCGACCATGGACACCTCGGTCGTGCGGCGCTACACCCTCGCCCGGAACCGGCCCCTGTGCCGCGCGAGGTAGGCATCTTGGCCCGCTATGCAATCGGTGACATCCAGGGCTGTTTCGCCCCGCTGCAACGGTTGCTGCGTCGCGTGGACTACCAGCCGGGTCAGGACAGCCTGTGGTTGGTCGGCGATCTCGTCAACCGCGGTCCGGATAGCTTGAGCGTTTTGCGCTGGGTGCGCGACCAGGGTGGCGCGGTGACCACGGTGCTGGGCAACCACGACCTGCACCTGCTGACCCGGGCGGCGGGGCTGGCCGAAGCCAAGAAGCGCGACACGCTGGACGCCGTGCTGACTGCCCCAGACCTGGCCGAACTGGTGGATTGGCTGCGGGCACGGCCACTTCTGCACCGCGAGGACGGCTTCTTGCTGCTGCACGCCGGGCTGTTGCCGAACTGGACCGTGGGCCAGGCGCTGCGCCAGGCACGGCAATGCGAGGCGGTGTTGCGCGGCCCCGAGTACAAGCGCTTGCTGGCGGCGACGTTGCGGCCCGAGGCCGTGACCGATCCCCACCTGGCCGCCCAGGTCGCGTTCCTGGCGACGGTGACCCGGCTGCGCACCTGCACGGCGACGGGCAGTGCCTGCGCCAACTTCTCGGGGCCGCCGGAAACCGCGCCGCCGGGCTGTGTTCCGTGGTTTCGCGCGCCTGGCCGCAAGAGCACCGACGTGACTTGCGTGTTCGGTCACTGGTCCGCGCTCGGGCTGCGCATCGACCCAGGCGTGCTGGCGCTGGACACCGGTTGCGTCTGGGGTCGACAACTGACGGCGGTGCGGTTGGACGACGGCGCGGTGTTCCAGGAACCGGCTGAACCGCTTTGGTAACCAGCTACTTCACGCGCCCGAGCTGCCGCAGCGTCTTCGGCTCGTAAACCGCGATGATCCGGGCGGTATCGCTGTGCAGACGCGCCTCGATCACCGCCACGCCGGCTTTCTTCAACTGCGTCACCGCGTGCGGCGAACCGAGCAGTCGCGCAATCAACAGGTCCAGTTGCGGGGCGTGACCGATACACATCGCGGTTTCGACTTCCAGCCCGCGCAAGATCGGCAGCAGCGTCACGGGGTCGGCTTCTGGCATCAAGGCGTCGCAGTTCTCGATCGCCAGGCGCGGCACGCCCAACGCCTCGCCGACGATCGCCGCGGTCTGGGTCGCGCGCAGGTAGGGACTGGTCAGGATGCAGTCGATGCTCGCGCCCATGGTGACCAGGCCGTGCGCTGAAAGCCTCGTGCGTTCGATGCCTTCCAGCGTCAGCACCCGGCTCGCGTCCTCGTTCGGATCGTGGCGGTCGACGGCGACTCCGTGGCGCATGATGAACAACCGCATGGCGTACCTGCTGCCCCGAACCTACCGGAGCCAACGCCGCGGAGGGTACGCAAGCGCAGGCCGCGGGGCAACGGTTTGGTGGCAAAATGACGCGCGATCGTGTTCATCGCGATTACATAAATAGTTCAGAGAACTTACAATTGACGCACCGCGTTGCAAGCCCTGAGCAGGGTTTTTTTGCCGCCGGGGCATCGCCGCCCCAGGCTCGATTGAGCACGATCAGCGCGAACTCGCACTCATCGCTTGCGCTTGCCGGCCACCTTTGCCATTCCTCTCTCGGGTAGTTTCGTCGCACGGAGGACATCATGGCCGGTACAGCGTTTCGCAATCTCCTGGTGGAGTGTCGAATTGGCCTGATGGTGGGCGCACTTGCACTGGCCATGGCCGGCTGCGGCATCCAGCAGGGGCAATCCGGTGCGAACGGCGAAGGCAACGGCCCGCCCGATGCCTACCTCGGCGACGCCGCGGTGCCCGATGGCTACGCGCTGCCCAACGGCTTCAAGTCGGTCGCCTGCAAGAAGGACAAGGACTGCGCCGACGGCCAGGTGTGCGCGCAGATCGCCGACGTGGGCAAGTTCTGCGTACCCAAGGGATCCGTGGGCTGCACACCCGGCGCGGCCGAACTGTGCAATGGCAAGGACGACGACTGCAACGGCGTCATCGACGACGGCACGCCCTGCAGCGACGGCAACGCCTGCAACGGCCTCGAGCAATGCATCGCCAACCAGTGCCAGGCCGCCAAGGGCCCCGCCTGCGACGACGGCAACTTCTGCACGACCGACAGCTGCGACGCCGAAATCGGTTGCAAACACGATACTTCCAATGCGGTCACCTGCGAGGACGGCAATGCGTGCACGGGCTGCATCCTGCCCGCCGGCCTGCGCACCGTGTTCCTGGCCTCGAAGGCCGCGGGCTGCCCCGAGAACGCCCAGGTCGGCTGCAACGCCTTGTGGTTGCCCGGCTTCTTCGACGGTGACCAGAGCCACGTCGTCCGCTTCGACCTCGAGTCCGGCGCGCGCTTCGACTGGTTCGCCGACGGCAGCGCCCACCTGACCGCCACCGCATTTCCCTACCACCTCGGCGACGGCCCCGGCACGATCGGCGAGAAGTGGACGCTTTCCTTCTGGTATCAGTTCCGCGGCACCGGTCCGAGCGGCGAAGGTTCGGGCGGTCCCAAGCTGGACGCCGGCTGGGTCGTGCCCAAGAACATCACCGACACCTGGCTCTATTTCGACCTGCTGCCCGGCCAGGCGACGATGAAGCACGGCTCGGATCTGGTCGAGTTCACCCAGAAGCCGGTCAACAGCGCGTATCCGTTGCAGATCGGCCAAGGTGCCAACGGCAAGACCATGGCCTACTCGAGTTCTGCCTGGATGGACTGGGTCAAGCACGTCGGCAAGACGGTCATCAAGGGCCACGGCGACGTCAACGTCGACATCGAGGAGACCAAGATCCCCGACGACTGCGATCGCTGCCAGGCTGGCCAGTGCAAGCCCGGTTCGGCCAAGGACTGTGACGACAAGAACGGATGCACCACCGATAGTTGCAGCAAGCAGGGCGAATGCCAGCACACCGCGATCCAGGGCGGCACCTGCGAGGACGGCGTCGCGTGCACCACTGGCGAGACCTGCAACAACGGCAAGTGCAAGTCCGGCAGCCCGGACGACAGCCTGTGCGAGGACGGCAATCCGTGCACGAAGGACCACTGCACGGTCGGCGTGGGCTGCGTCTTCGAAGGCGCGGATCCCAAGACGCCGTGCGATGATGGCGACGCCTGCACCAGCGGCGACGTGTGCAAGGGCAAGAAGTGCGGTGGCGGCGGCGCGGTCGACTGCGACGATGGCAAGCTTTGCACGCAGGACAGTTGCGACCCGAACAAGGGCTGTGACCACAAGCTGTTGGACGGCGAGGCGTGCGAGGACGGCAACGCCTGCACCGCCAACGACGCCTGCAAGGACGGCAAGTGCGCGGGCGGTCAGGCCAAGGACTGCGGCGACGACAACGCCTGCACGACGGACAGCTGCGATGGCAAGAAGGGCTGTAGCCACGAGGGCTTGGACGGCAGCGCCTGCGATGACGGCAACGCCTGCAGCGAAGGCGACTTGTGCACGCAGGGCAAGTGCAAGCCGGGCGAGCAGAAGGGCTGTGACGATAACAACTCTTGCACCATCGATAGTTGCGACTGGAAGGCCGGTTGCGTACACAAGGCCAAGGACGGCGACTCGTGCGATGACGGCAGCGCCTGCACCAGCGGCGACCACTGCGCGGCGGGCGTCTGCGCGGCCGGCAAGGCGATCGCGTGCGACGACAAGAACGTTTGCACCAAGGACAGTTGCGTGGCCAGCGTCGGCTGCGTGTACGAGGCCCATTCCGGCGATGCCTGCGACGACGGCAACGCGTGCAGCCACAACGACGTCTGCAAGTCGGGCAAGTGCAAGGCGGGCGGCGAACTGAAGTGCGACGACAACAACCCTTGCACCAACGATGGTTGCGATCCGGCGAGCGGCTGTGTGAGCAAGAACGCCGACGGTAAGGAATGCAGCGACGGCAACGCTTGCACCGGCGACGACTTGTGCCAGGGCGGCCAGTGCGGCGCGGGCGCGGCGATCGAGTGCGACGACCAGAACGCCTGCACCAAGGACAGTTGCGACGCGAAGAATGGCTGTCAGCACGAGGCGTTGGCCGGACAGGCGTGCGACGACGGCAATGCGTGCACCAACGGCGACGCGTGCAAGGGCTCGGTGTGCGGCGGTGACAAGATCGGTTGCGACGACAGCAACCTGTGCACCGAGGATTCCTGCGATGGCAAGAAGGGTTGCGTGTACACCCCGACCAGCAAGGCCTGCAACGACGGCGACGCTTGCACGACCGGCGACGCCTGCGTGAACGGCAAGTGCGCGGGCAAGGCGCCGCTCAGCTGCGAGGACGGCAACCCTTGCACCATCGATAGTTGCAACAGCGGCGGCGGCTGCCTGCACAAGAACGCCGACGGCTGGAAGTGCGACGACGGCAACGCCTGCACCGGCAAGGACGCCTGCCAGAACGCGAAGTGCGTGTCGGGCGGCGCGACCGAATGCGAGGACGGCAACCCGTGCACGGCCGACGGCTGCAGCCCGAACAGCGGTTGCTGGCACAAGAATCTGGACGGCGGCGCCTGCGCGGACGGTGACGCTTGCACGACCGGCGACGTGTGCAAGGCCGGAAAGTGCGGCGGCCCGGGCAAGCCCGACTGCGACGACGGCAACGCCTGCACCACGGATTCCTGCGCGTCGGCAAGCGGTTGCGCCCATGCCAACGTCAACGGCGCGGCCTGCTCGGACGGCAATGCCTGCACGGGTTTCGATGCGTGCGCGGGCGGCAAGTGCCTCGGCCAGGCCGTCACGTGTGGCGACAACAACCCTTGCACCAGCGATAGTTGCAACCCGAACACCGGCTGCAGCTTCAGCCCCAGCGACGGCGTGGGCTGTGACGACGGCAGCGCCTGCACGCAAAAGGACGTGTGCCAGGGCGGCAAGTGCACGGGACTCGCGCTCGGCTGTGACGATGCAAACCCTTGCACCCTGGATACTTGCGACGCGAATGGCGGCTGCGCGCATCTGGCCAAGAACGGCCCGTGCGACGACGGCAACTCGTGCACCAGCGGCGAGGCCTGTGCGGGCGGCAAGTGCGGCGGCGGCGGGGTGGCCGACTGCCAGGACGGCAACCCGTGCACCGGTGATTCGTGCGTGCCGGGCAAGGGTTGCGTACACGAGCCCTTGAGCAATGGCAACGGCAGTCTGGCCATCGTCAGCGACGGCGAGACCATGGCGAACGACAAGGCCGCGGTCGGCACGTGGGACCAGCACACCAGTTGGACCGCGAGCATTCCGGGCGCGAAGTGGATCTGGTCGAGTTTCTTGGTGTTGGACCCGATCGGCGACAGCAGCGTGAAGTTCAGCCGCAAGTTCAACATCCCCGAGGGCGGTCAGAAGCTCGTGGGCGGCCTGGTCATCGCCGCGGACAACTCGTACCTCTGCACGCTCAACGGTATGCAGGTGGGCAGCGACGTCACGGAATTCAACTATTTCGAGTCGGGCAAGGACACCTGGGACATCTCGGGCGCGCTCAAGCCGGGCGCCAACCTTCTGGTGTGCACGGTCAAGAACTGGGCGCAGTGGTACGGTTCGCCCTACAGCAACCCCGCGGGATTGCTCTACAAGCTGACGGCGTCGTGGAATGTCCAGATCGCCTGCAGCGATGGCGATGCCTGCACCTTGGAGGACACCTGCCTGGCCGGACAGTGCGCGCCGGGCGCGGCCAAGGTGTGCACCGACAGCAACCCTTGCACCTCGGACAGTTGCGACCATGCGAGTGGCGCCTGCAGCTTCGCGGCCCAGTCCGGCACCGCCTGCAATGACGGCAACGCCTGCACCGGCGCGTGCTTGCCCGAGGGCGTGCTGACCACCTTCAAGCCTTCGAGTGCCACCGGATCGGGCGGGCACGGCTTCTGGATGCCTGGCTTCTTCGCGGGCGGCACGGCGCGGTTCTCGATCAACACGGCGCAGTCTTCGTTCGACCTGTACGCGGACAAAGGCCACCTGTACGGCTCGGCGACCGTGTTCGACGGCGGCGGCGCCTCCAAGGCGGGCGAAGTGTGGAACTTCGACATCTGGTTCAAGTACCGCGGCCAGGGACCCGCGGGCCAGGGCTCCGGTGGTCCGAAATTCGGCGTCATCAAGAGCATTCCCAAGTTCCTGACCGATTCCTGGAAGTTCTTCGACATGATCCCGGGCCAAGCCAAGTTCACCAAGGCGAGCAACCCGAACGACTACGCGCTGCTCACCCAGACACCGGTCAAGTCCATGTATCCGTTCCAGTTCGGTGCCGGCGCCAACTTCTTCGGCCTGAACCTGGGCGCGTGCTCGTGGATCCTGTGGGAGCACCATGTCGGCGGCAAGGTCACGACCGGCAGCGGCGACATCAACCTGGACATGACCCCGGTCAATCCCGCCGGCACCTGCGATACCTGCACGGCCGGCCAGTGCGGTGCCGCACCGGTCAGTTGCGACGACGGCAACCCTTGCACGGCCGACAGTTGCAAGGTGGCCACCGGTTGCGCGCACACCAAGATCCCTGGCTGCGTCGGCGGCTGACCGCTGCCGCGCATCGCCTGAACCGGGAGCCGCGTCCTGCTCTGTGTCCCGACCGCAACTTTGCGAAACTTTGCACGTCTTGGCGTGTGGCTGGCCTCGTGCGCGATCGCGGCGTGCGGCGCTCGCGACGCCGGTCATGAGGACGGTTGCGGTTGCGCCGCGGCCGACGCCGGCGTGGACAGCGACGGCGGCGCTGGCGACGCGCTCGAAGCTTCCAACGACACCACGGCTACTTCGCTCACGCGGCCCGTGTGTGAAGTCCGCTTCGTGGACCTGAGCGCCGACCACACCACCCTGGTGCCCATGCCCGTGGAAGTCACGGTGGCAGCGCATGCTGGCGGTTCCGACATCACAGCGGCGTGCAACTGGCTGATCGGCCCCGCGAATGTCTGCGTTCCTGGCAGCGCTCCGGGCCACGCGCGCAAGGTCGGCGACGGCACCTGCACGGTGGTGTGCACGACCGCGAACGGCACTTGCGGGGCAGTCGATCTCGCCGCGGTCCAACAGACCGTGCTGTACGTCGTCGGCGGTGAACGCACGGAATTCCCTCCAGTTGCAGGCGCCGCCGCCGACGCCGCGCGCATTTCCCGACTGCGGACCGCCGATGGCCAGTGGGACGTGGAGGTCGCCTACCTGCCCGAGTTCCGCATCCAGCCGGCGCTCGCGGTGCGCGGCAAGTCCTTGTACGTACTGGGTGGCGAGACCGGCGGCGACTACAGCGGCGCGCAGTTCTGGGACATCTTCTTCCCGACTTGCGACGAGGCGCTCATCACGCCCACGCATCTCAAGAACGACGTCGGCTGTCGGGCGGTGCGCCGCCTGGACCTGCAAACCGGGCAGTGGGACTCGCCTTTCTCGTGGCCGCATCCGCGCGTCGATCTGGGTTGGCGGCAGGTGGGCGACCTGGTGTTCCTGCTCGGCGGGCAGCGCGCCAAGACCATCACCACGCCGAGCAGCCCGGAATTGCTGTGGATCGCCGATCTGGCCCAAGGCAAGGTGTTCGCGCCCGACGTGCAGGTGCCGCAAGCGCTGCAGGACGCCAACGCGGCGTTCAAATGGCCGGCGATGGTGGTCAGCCAACTGGGCGGCGTGCCGTTGCTTTTCCATGCGCGCAAGACCTGGTACGCGTCCGCGGCGGGCGGTCTGGTCGAAAAGGACCTGGGCTGGCCGTGCACGGAGAAGTCGCCCCACGCGGCGTTTCGCTTTCCGGGCGAGCCAGATGTGCTGTTCGTGCTGAACAACGGCAATCCCGAGGGCAAGGACTGTCCGAAGTGCCCGTACGACAAGGTATTGGCCAACGGGACCAAGGCGCCCTGGTGCGCGCCGCTGCGCTACCGCGACAAGCAGTGGGCGTTGGCCAAGCCGATGCCCTACGCGCAGGTGGTCGAGGGCCCCGACGCGCTGTATGCCCTGGCGCCGGACGCGACGTACGTGCTGCACGATCCGGACGGCGACTGGCTGCCCGAGCTGCCGCCCATGCCTTACGCGCGCTTCGGTTTTGCCGCGCTGACCGTGCAGCAGTGAGGGCGGGCGGTGCAACGATGAAGGCGAAGGGGTGGATCGGCCTCGCGGGTTGCGCTCTGGCCGCATGCGGGCAGGCTGCGCCAGAACCGGTTGCCGACGTCGACGCGGCCGTGATCAGCGATGCCGCGACCGTGCCGAAAGACACGACAAATACGCAGGATTCGGCGGACGAGAAGGAGATCCACGCGGCGCCCGACGTGGTGGTAACAGCCGACGGTCTGTGCGTCGCCAATGGACCGCCGGGGCCGAACCGGACGGTTGCCGATGCGCCCAAGCCTGAGGGCTGTCCGCCCCTGGAGGCGGTGCTGATGTGGCCGACTCCCGATGGCAAGCCGAACAAGCCTCCAGAGTTGCAGGTGGAACTGGGGACCAGCGACGCCGACACCGGCGCGTTCGTGCCCTACGTGGACGGGCAGTGGGCGCCGATCGTGCACGGGGTCCAGGGCGGCATCCACGTGTGGGCGGCGGTGCGCACGACGCTGCCCGGGCAGAAGCCGGTCAAGACCGCCCTGGCGATCGCCGGCAAGTCGTTCCTGGCGTGCCAGCCGGTTGCGATGGAACTGACGGGAAGTACGCTGGTGCGGCCCGATGGGACGAAACCGGGGACGTTCACGAGCGCATCGATCGCGGTGCCGGGCGAGGCAATCGCCTTCACCGGTGTGCTGCCGGGGCCGTACTGCGGGCAGTGGATCGTGCTGGAGATCGAGATTCGCCATCCGGTGACGCAACAGTGGGGGCGGGCTAGCGTTTTGCTGCGGCTGTACGACGCGGCGAACTTGTAGAGCCTCGGGCACCGCGCAACAAGCCAGGGCGCGATCGGGCTTGGCGCAGAGGCAAGGCAACGGGTACGCTGCAGTGCGGCCCTGCATTTCGACAGGGTTGCGACAGGAACAGGCGATGAGCCGACAATCCGACGTGCAAGCCCCGGTTCAGGATCAAAAACCGCCCAAGCAGCCGCGCGCGGTCCGGGCCGTCGAGCCTGCCGGGCCGCCCTGGCTCGAGTCCCGCGGCGACGACGAACGCGAGCCCTTGCCCGAACGCGGGCCGTTGGCGCTGGACCGCTCCGTCTCGTTGCACGACGCTGTGGCGGCGGCCTTCTCGGACGAAATCCACCATGCAATCGCGGTGGCGCGCCATGCCGGCAGCAAGCCCGCCCGGGCGGTGCACGAATTGCGCAAGTCGGTGCGGCGCGCGCGCGCCCTGGTGCGCCTGGTGCGGCCTCTGCTGCCCGAGGCGACCCGGGTGGCGCTGGAGCGGACCCTGAGCCAGGTGGCGCGCAGTACCTCGGCGCACCGCGATGTCGAGGTCCTGCCGCTGGCGATGCGGGCGCTTTCGGCCAAGGCACGCAAGCAGTTCACCGCGTTGGAAGCGGACCTGTGGGCGCGGCGCGATGCACTGCGGCGTTCAGGCGAGATCGAGCCGCTGTTGCGTTCGGCCGCCGCGCAACTCGAACCCCTGGCTCCAGTTCTGGCTGCCGGCTTGCGCGCCGACCTGACCTGGGAGGACTTGGGCCTCGGCTTGCACGACAGCTATCGGCGCGCGTGCAAGTCGCTGCGGGCGGCGCGCAAGCACCCCAACCACGTGCTGATTCACGACTGGCGCAAGCGGGCCAAGGATCTGCGCCACCAGTTGGAGTTGTTGGTCCCGGAGCGCGAGCTGGACGAGGTCGACCACGGCGAACTGGTGGTCTTGCTGAAGGATCTCGGCGATATCACCGACCTCGTGGCGTTGCGCGCCTGGACGCGGGAACAGCATTCGGACGTGGCCGGCGCGGCCGGGGCGGATCACAGTGCGCGGGCGCTGGGGCGGGCGGTCAAGTCGCAGGTCCTGGCGCAGTTCGATCCGGTCATCGAGCGCGGCAAGCGGTTCTTCCGCAAGAAGGCCAAGCACTTCGTGGCCAGGGTGCTCGAGAACGCCGAGGATCAGGCGCACGACTTCGACCCGGATGCCGCCGCGGAGGCTTGACCCCGGCTAGGGTTGCTCGTCCACCGGCACGCTCGGCGCGGTCCGCCCGTCTTTCGGAACAGGTTCGCCGCCTTCCAGCAGCGCGGGATCGCCCTCGTGGCCCAAGCCCATGTCCGGCGGAGGCGCCTCGCTGCCATCCGGTCCACCGCCGAACACGACGTTGCACGCGCCCAGCCGCATGCGCTCATCCTCGGTGATCTTCTCGCGTTTCAGCATGATGTCGCCGATCCAGCACAGGTACGTCTGCCAGTTCTCGCTCACCTTGCCATCGCGGAACTGGTGGTAGAACGCGCGCGGGTTCGGCACGATCGAGCCGAGCCAGATCGCTTGCAGCAGCGTCAAGTCCACGGGCGCGCGGTTGAAATAGTGCTGGGCTGCCGCTTTGATGCCGTAGATCTTGGGGCCCAGCTCGATGATGTTGAGGTACAGCTCGAGCATCTGCTGCTTGCTCAGGCTGCGCTCGATCTGCCAGGTGATGACCGCCTCTTGCACCTTGCGCGAGATGGTCTTTTCGCGCTCGACGAAGAACAAGTTCTTCACCAGCTGTTGGGTGATGGTCGAGGCGCCGCGTACGAACCGCCCGCGCTTGAGGTTTTCCACCATCGCCGACTTGATGCAGTCCAGGCAAAAGCCGCGGTGGCCGAAGAAGCCGCCATCCTCGGTGGTGGTCAGGACCTTGACGAAATGCGGCGAGATCGCGCCGTAAGTGGCCCAGCGATCTGTGCCTGGCCCGGTGTCGAAGGTGTAGAGCGTGGCGTCCTTCTGGCGGGCATGGTGCTCGAACGGCGCGTCGAAAATGTCAAAGCGGATGTACTTGCCCGTGTTGGTGATCTTGACCGTCTGCAGCGCGGCGTCGAAGTCGAACTTGAGCGACGTCATGTTCGCGGTGTCCAGCGATCCATCGATGGCAAAGGACAATTCGCCTTCACAGCGCATGCCGTCGAGCATCGGCGCGAAGCCCTGCGGCACCGACTCGACCACGTCCTGGCATGCCACCGTGGGAATCTTCAAGTGAAGATCGAAGTCCGGCGCGGTGCGGAACTTCTTGACTGCGCTGTCCAAAATGACGTGGACCTTGCCGACGGTCACCTCGCCGCCCTGCAGTCGCAGCGCCTGCTGGCCCAGATCCAGCTCGACGTGACCCTTGGCGGTCACCGTCAGGTTCATCAAGCGCTGCCGGGAGATGCGCGCGACCTCGACGTTGACTTGCGCCAGCGTGCCTTGGCCCTCGATGTCCATCTGGCGCTTGTCGGCGGCGAACTTCAGCGTCACGTCGGCGTTTTGCACTGCGCTGGTCGGTTCCACGGTCACGGCGACGGGCAACACCGCGGCATAAGGCGCGATCGGCAGGTGGTCCAGCCGCACCTTGACCTCGGCGTCGCCCGTGCGCGTGTCGACATGGCCGGCGATCGTGTTGGTGTCCTTGCGCCCCGGCACGTGGAAATCGAACTGCAGCGAAACGACGTTCTGCCCAGGCTTGCGCTCGATTCGTCCACTGAAATCGGATAGTTCACTTGCCGGCCCCTGGCTCTCGTCCTTGAAGCGCGCCCGACCGTGGTGCACCGACACGACCGGCACCGGAATCGCCGCCAACGCCGTGCGCAACCGAACCAGCTGATGTTCCAGGCGATCCGCACCCTTGCCGAACATCCCCGCGATCGCTTCCCGCACCGCGCTGCCATCGCCGACTTCGGCCTTCTTGTCCTTGGCGGCCGGTTCCTTGCCCAGCTTGCTCGGCGTCTTGCCCTTTGCCGGCTTGGTCTTGTCCTTGCCCGGCTCCAGCGTGGGCTGCTCGACCGGTTCGTCGTCGTCGTCGTCCTGGCCCGGCGTCGCCACACGGGTCGCCGTCTGGCGTTGCGCAACCACCACCGGCTCTTGGATCGCGACTTCGGCCACGTAGCGCAGGGCTTGCAGCACCGGCGGCGGCAATTTGCCACGCAGCGCCTCGGGCAGTTCGGGCACGGGACCCGGCAGCTTGCTCAAGGTCACGTCGATCTCGCGGATGTCCAACTCGAAACGCGACGCCAGCCCGCCGTCCGCCGCACTGGCACTGGCCGTAGCGTCGCGAGCCAGTCGCACCGCAGTCAGGGCGATCAGGCCGTCCGTGCGCGCCGTCACGCTGCCGACCTGCGCGCGATAGCCATGCCATTGCACGGACATCGCGCCAGGCAGCCGCACCGTCAGCGAGCCTTCCTTCTGCGGCCAGTCCAGCGTTCCGGTCATCGCCACGGGTTGCTCGATGCCTTGGATGCGCGCCTGGGCGGTCAGTTCCAGGTGCGCGGTCTCCTGGACCGGCGAGGCGTTGTGCACCTTGAAGCTGGCGTCGGTCAGCCGCGGGTGGTGCAGGTCGATGCCCGCCACGGTCGCTGGCGAGTGACCGCTGTCGTCCAAGGCCGCGCGGGCATGGTGGACTTCCAGATCGGGCAGGTGCTTGCTGAGGTACTTGCGCCAGCGTCCGCCGCCTTGCTTCTCGTCGTCGTCGGTCGGCGTGAGAAAGCGTTGCACCACGCCTTCCAGGTTGGTGTGGCCCGCCTCGTCCCGCACCACGTACAGCTCCGGCGATTCGATGGTGATGACTTCCAGGAAGATGCGCGGCTGCAACACGCCGTTCAGGTGCCAGTCGACCTTCAGCCGGGGGATCCGCGCAAACGGCGTCGCGTCCGGGCGGCTGGCATCGCGCAGGACCAGACCGTCCAGCGTCAGCGCCGCCAGCGGTTGCAGGTAGACGTGGCCAATCTCCAGCGCGACGCCACGTTTCGCCGCGCGCCGCACCAGTTGGTCGTGTACTTCGGCAGCGATCCAGCCCGGCGTCAGCCAGAACGCGAAGCCCATCGCGAGCCCGAACAGAGCCGTCGCGATCCAAAGGCTTTTGCGGAGGGCAGGGCGCATGGGTTCAGGGGCCGCCAGGATTCGAGTTCGGCGCGGCCAGGCGGCGAGGCGAGGCTACTTGGCTTCGACGTTGGACTTCTTGCCGGCCGTGATGACAATCGCGACGATCAGACCGACGGCGCCGATGACGCCGGCCGAGACGATGCCGATGGTCTTGCCGGTCGAGAACAGGTCGACCTGGTAGTCCTTGAGATCATTGAGCGGTACCAGCGTATCGCGATCCGAGGCCACCAACTGGCTCGAAGCCATCGAGAAGTTGAACGGCGTGATCTCGTAGCGGCGACCGCCCTCGGAGCGCACGAACAGCTTGGTGTCGCGCGTGACGGCGACCGGTTGGCCCTTGAGCGAGGTGACCGTCACCGGCGCGTTTTCGCTGCGATTCTGCAGGACTTCCAGCTCCTGCGGCGTCATCTTGCCCTGCAGCTTGCTGTCCTCGCCTACCGCGGTGCTCGACTGCAGCTTGCGGAACTCGTCGGGCGCGACGTTGTAGGTGTTGTAGCAGCCGCTCAGCGAGGCCAGCAGCGCCACCAGCACCACGCTCGCGTTGCAGCGCAAGTTCAGGGAAGGACGCAGGGTCTTGTAGACGCGCAGCATGAGCATGGGAGTCCTGCCTGGGAAGCGAGGTTCGGGAAGCGGGGGCGCTGGATGCACGCCCTGGAGCGAGCGCTAGCGCTGCGAGCGGGCACCGGAGGCCTGCCACACGGCGTTGAGATCAGACTGGAACAGGAACACGAACGCGGGGAACACCAGGGCGACGAACCCGAGCCACGGCTTGGGCTCGAGGTTCACGCCGACGTTTTGGGCCAGTTCACTAAGTGCTTCGTTGATCGACATCGCCCACAGGACCAGCAGCACGGGCACTCCGAGCACCGC
>CAYHHL010000005.1:46422-56023 GCA_964356325.1 uncultured Enterobacteriaceae bacterium
GGCGCGCGACTGGTGTCCTGGCGCCGATCCGGGGTGCGCAATTCTTGCATGGCCGGCGCAACGGGGGCGGGCGACTGCGGCGCCTGGGACTGCGGCGCGGGGCTGCGCTGCGGCGCGACCTCCCGCATCGGCGCCACTTCACGCATCGGCTCAGCGGCTTGCTGGGGCACGGGCTGAGGCGCGGTCTCTTGCTGGTCCTTGGCGGCTTTGCGCTTGGCCTCGAGTTCGTCGAACATGACGGCGAAGTCGGGCGGCAGGTCCATCGCCACGGTCCGCTCGTTCTCGCCGATGTTCCAAGCCCCTGCCATTTCAGGAACTTGCGCAGCACCGATCCATTCGCCCTTCTCGTCGACGTAGATGTACTCGTCCTGAGCCAGGTCGCCGAACTTCGCCATGTCGCGCAATTTTGCGAGATCGTAGGGGATCGACTGGCCGTTGCGGTGCAGGTGGTAGGCCATCTGGGGTCCTTCGTGCCGCGGACAGATCAGGCGGCAGGGGCAAGCTGGGGCAGGCTAGACGTCCAAGCCCTTGAGACGCTTGAGGTCTTGCATGACCTTGCTGTACTCGACTTCGAACGCCTGGGTGCCTTCTTGCAGGTTCTTGATGCGGCGGCGCACTTCCTGGTCCAAATCGTCGTCGACGTGCAGGTGGCGGTTGAGCACGTCGCGCAAGGTCTTGCGAATCGTGTGGTCCTCCGCGAAGACTTCCTCGACGTGACGGCTGTGGAACAGCGCTTCGATGATCTGGCGCGTCAAGTAGTCGACCGCCGCCTCGCCGACGCCGAAGCCGCGCTCGATGGCCAGCTTGGTCTTGATCTTGTTGACCTGATTGAACTCCAGGCCATCCTTGGAGATGATGTCGCGCGCCCGATCGGTGATCTCGCGATCGGCACGGATGTATTCGCGCAACACGCTTTCGATGTCGAGCACGACTTCGGCCGTCATGTCAGGGCTGACTTCGATATCGCCGTTCGCGACGAGACCTTGCACCATGTCGGTGGCGATCGCCGAGACCTTGCCAGGATACAACCTCATGAAATCTCCTCGCTGTCGATCGACCGGCGTAACAGCCTGGCGCCGAATCCATCTGGTTCCGCCCCCACGTCCGAGTCGCGGCGCGAGGGTGTAGCACATGCTGGCGGGGCTGTGAAGGTTTCGATTTGCGACCGGGATTCGCCCGCCCGGCGCAGGTTTCTCAATAGCCAGGCGGACGTGGCTGTCCTGAGCGGTCAGCGATCGGCGCGCCAGGGTGCATACAGCGCCGAAATCCGCTGGACAAAGCATGCCAACTGCGCCCCGGTCGCCTCGCCGTGGTTGATCCGCATCATCTTTTGCTTCTTCTTGCCCTGCGCCTCGACGGTGACCTGCACGTATTTCTGCTCGACGAAAATCTTCAGCGCGTTCGAGAGGTTCACCTTGCTGATCGATTCGTAGCACTGCACGTCGCCCAGTTCGAAGGCGTGGGCCGCCTCCTGCTGCGCGAAGTCCACGAACGCCGCTTCGGTCATCGGCCCCTTGGCCAGGTGCGCGACCGCCCGGCCCATGAGGTGGTAGGATTCCACGAAGTTCTGGATAAGCTTGGCATATAGGCGAATGACCGGGGCCACGGTGCTGGTCAGGCGCAGGCGGCCATCCTCGCCGTGCGTCAGCCAACCGTCGGCGCAGAAATCGGCCAACGTGTGCCCGTACTGCTCCTCGAAGGACATGCCCGGCGCGTAGACGAACTCGAACTTCAGCAGCCGGGACAAGAACTTGGTCTCGTCCATCAGTTCATCGGGCGGCATGTCCGGCCGGTGTTCCTGCATCGCCAGGATGCTCGCCGCCAGAAGCGCGTCGGGCACGAACAGGTGGATCATGTTGTTCTTGTAGTAGTCGAGGTGCAACCGCCCGGCAGCCTTGGGAATATACACGACGTCGTTGTCGAACGGCCGGCGCAGGATCCACTTGGACTGCTCGAACATCCCCAGGGCCTGATCGACGATGCCGGCCACCGCGTCGCCCATCATCCGTGCCCGCTCGCCCTGCGCGCCCAGGGGATCGGGAACACCGGAGATCGCCTGGCGATTCGCGTCCTGGGTACCCGCCTCGCGCAACTGTTGACGCCGCGTGCGCATGGCCGTGACCAGCGGATCCGAGAGCACAGCGCCGCGCCGGGCCGCCAGATCGAGCAGGTAGCCGACGCGAGCCAGCAGATCCGCCCGCGAAATGCCCCGTTGGATCTTGGACAGCAGCACGGCCGAGACCAGCGCGGTCGGCGTGATCACCGCGGCGGCATTGATCCCGCCCAGGATCTGGTAGCCGAACACCTTCAGCGCGCGCTCGAATGCCTTCGGATTGCGCTCGCCCGCCGGCTGCAACACCCCTTGATCGGAGAGGAACTGCCGCGCCGACAGCGGATGGCCGAACTGGATGCGGATGCGCCCGTACTTGTGCACCAGGATCGAGGTCGCCTTGAGCACTTCGACCGGCGATTCGGCTTTCTTCTCTCCGCCTTCCAGTTCCTTGCGATAGGCCTTTTCCTCGATCAGGCGCTCGTAGCCGAAGTTGGTCGGCATGAACGCCACGTCGTGGGACACGCCATCGGCCACGGCTTCGAGCACGTTGCGGATGAGACCGTACTTGGGCGGCAACAGCTTGCCGGTGCGCGATCGACCGCCTTCGGGAAAGAACTCGAGCCAGTGGCCGTCGCGCAGCAACTTGCGGATGTAATGGCGAAAGACGTGGGCGTAGACCGGTTGACCGGAGAACGACCTGCGCAGGAAGAACGCGCCGGCGCGGCGGAAGATCCAGCCGAGCGGGAAGAACGACAGGTTGGCGCCGGCGGCAATGTGCGGAGGAATCAGGCCGTTGCGGTAGAAGATGTAGCTGATGATCAGGTAGTCGATGTGCGATCGGTGGCTCGGGACCATCACGATGGGCGCCTTGCGACCCTCTTCGCGAATGCGTTCCAAGCCTTCTTCGTCGACCTCGATGCCCTCGTAGATGCGCGCCCACAAAAGCGTCAGGCCGAACGACAGCAGCGAGACCATCCACATCTTGTACTTGGCTTCGATTTCCAACAGGTTGGCGTCTGCTTCGGCCCGCGTCGCCTCCAGGGTCTTGCCGGTCTCCTTGGCCAGATGCTCCAGATCGCGCACGACTTCGGCTTCGGCCAGGATCTCCTCGCGCACTTGCTTGGACGCTTTGATGGGCGCGCCGCGGATGACCCGATGCTCGGTTTTGAGCGCCTGGACCACGCGGAATCGCAGGCGTTCGGCCAGCAGCGCGTCGTCGACCGGGGCCCGCGCCTGCCGAGAGTCGGCCTCGTGATCGGCCAGGAACTGCTGCAGGTTGATCGGCTCGGCGATCTGGACGTGCGCGCGGCGGTGATTCAGCAGGAAGGACACCATCTTGCGGATGCGACCCGGCGCCTCGGGGTCGCCAAAGAACGCGTCGATGATGCTGTCCTTGTTGCGGTCCGGATTGCGAGTCCACACCAGGATTTGCGGCACGACCAGCAGCGCGAACGGCAACTGGCGCTGGGCCTCGATCAACTCGCGCAACCAAGGCACGTCCGGCTTGGGGTTGAGCAGGTCCACGAGCGAGAACGCCCGACGCAAGAACAGCAGGATCGCTTGCTTGCGGCGCAGCAGGCCGTGCATCACTTCGATGTCGGCGGGCGCCGGCTTGCGCAAGACCCGGCGGCGCAACCAGGTCGCGATCGCCCGGCGCCAGGGTTGGAACAACGTCAGAGACACGCCGTTGGCAAAGCCGGCCAATGGCAGATTACCCCGCGCAAGTGCGTAGTTGAAGTACAGGTAGTCGAGCAGGCTGGTCGTGTGCATGACGTACACGAGCGTGCCGTCGCGCGACCAGGCAGCTATCTCGTTGTTCAGCCGGGGCGCGAACTGCACGGGCTTGAAGAAGATCCGCGCGAACAGCCTGGAGAACACGCCGAGGCGCCGCACCATCGCCGAAGGATGGAACAAGTCCGCGGCAGTCAGGCCGTCCTGGCCGGCCGCGATAGGCGCACTCGAAGGCACAGTCGAAGGCACAATCTCAGGCACGACAAGCACATCGCCGGGCGGCGGGTTCGCCTCGGCAGGTTGCGATTCGGGCTGTTGCGGGGGAGCCATGGTCATGCTGCACGGATGCTGGCGCGCGGCTGGCAAAAGCGCAACTGCTTGATCCCGTGCCGGTGACGGCAGGGCCCGCGTCAGGTACAACGTCGCGCGTCAACAGAGAACGCCTCGCCCCAGACGCAGGTTCACATGCCGCCCCGCACCGTCGAATTGCTGAGTGCGCGCGGTGGGGTGCATGTGCCTGGGGCGCGGTTGTGGCTGAACGGCGACACCCGCCGCGGTGTCGGCTTCCTGCAGGCCTATGACGGCCGGCCGCACAAGACCGCGCGGTTGCTGTGCAGTCGGGTCGTCGCCACGCTGCTGCAGTCGCGCTCGACCACGCCGTTGACGCCGCCGATGGGCAAGCCGTTCCAACTCGCGCGCCTGGCCATGGAGT
This sequence comes from uncultured Enterobacteriaceae bacterium, assembly GCA_964356325.1. Taxonomy (GTDB): domain Bacteria; phylum Myxococcota_A; class UBA9042; order UBA9042; family UBA9042; genus CAYHHL01. The sequence goes on from CAYHHL010000005.1 coordinate 50,919, forward strand.
TGCTGCCGGCAGGATCCTCGCCTGGTTCCGCGCTATTGCGGTTGCATCACGGTGGACAGGTGCTGCTGTTCGCGGCGGCGGGGCGGCTGGATGCGCTGCCGACCGCGACTCCCTTGGAACTGCGCGAGGCCGACGTGATCGCCGTGGACGCGCGTCTTGCCGAGGTGGAGCTGAGTAGTGTCGCGCAGTTGGCTGCGTTCGTCGACGACGCGGTGGCGCTGGTCCAGGCGGGGGCGCGGCTGGCAGTGCGTTTTGACGAGGCCTCGGTGGCGCTGGACGTGCTGAAGCTGGCAGGCGATCGGGTGCCAGTGGCTTTGACACCGAAGTTGCGAAGACTGGCCGGACGTTACGCTTCGGCAGGCATCGTGCTGCCGGACCTGGTGCGGGCGGCGGCGCGACCGGGGCGACCCGTGCTCGTGCTCGAAGGCGCTGAGGCCGAGGGGCCAGGGCCGGTGGACGTGCGCTGGCTGGTGGCCGAAGGTGTGGACAGCGACAGGCTGGCAGCGAGCCACGCCGAGCGCGGGCTGGCGTTTGCCCGGCAGGCTTCGGGGCGCGGCCTGGATGCGCTGGTGCGGGCGAGTGGCGTGCGGCGGGTGCTGGCGTTTGGCACCGGCGCCGAAGTGTTGTGCGCGCGGTTGCGGGCGCAGGGTCTGGACTGTGAGAACATCAGTGCGAATGTGCAGTTGAGCTTGGTCTGACCGAGCCGCCCGTCAGTGACACACGAGGCAAGGAGCGAGCATGAGCCAGGGACCGCAGATTGGCGTCATCACCAACCCGAACTCGAAGAAGAACCGCTTGAATCCAGGGCGGTATGAGGACATGAAGGAGCGCGTCGGCAACCTGGGCCAGGTGCGGCGGACCCACCACACCGGCGAGATTGCCGAGGTCGTGCGCGACTTCTTGGATCTGGGCATTCCGTACTGGGTGGCGGACGGCGGCGACGGCGCGTTCCACTGGCTGGTCAACGTGTTGCTGCAGGTGATGAAAGAGCGCGGCCACCGCGACCCGATGCCGGCGATCATGCCGACCAACGCGGGCACCATCGACTTCATCGGCCGGCGCGCGGGCGTGGTCGGCACCGCGGATAAACTGCTGGCGACGCTGTGCGACACCTTGCGCGAAGGCCGCGATCCGGAGGTGCAAACGATCGGCACTGTGCACTTGCTGGGTATTCACGGGCCCGACAGCGACCTGCCCGGGCGGCCATTCGAGAAGTACGGTTTCGCCTGCGCGCTGGCCGGGGTGGGGCAGCGGATCTTCGACAAGTTCTACGCGCAGGACAGCCAGGGCGCGCTGGGCGTGGTCAAGGTCGTCGTCAAGACCCTGGTTTCGGCGGCGACGCAGAGTCCGGGGCTGCGCCACCTGCCGGTGCCGGTGAGCGTGCGGCACTACAGCGACAGCGTGTTCGAGCCGATGCCCCTGGACGTGTGGGTCGACGGCAAGCAACTGCCGATGCGCATCTTTCGCGACTGCGGCGTCGGCGCGATCGACATCAACCTGGCAGGCGTGTTCCGCTTCTTTCCATTTGCCAAGGAAGAAGGGAAGTTGCACGTGCAGTGTGGCAATCCGGGGCCGATCGACGTGCTGAAGAACCTGCCGTACATGACGACCGGCAAGCCGCTGCACATCGACGACTACTTCCAGGGCGCGGCGACGTCGCTGCGGGTGGTGGCGCGCGACGGTCGGCGCATCGACCCGGTGATCGACGGCGAGCTGTTCTGGGGACTCACGGAGATCACGGCGGAACTTGGTCCATTGGTGCGGGTGGTGAAGCTGCACGCGAGGTAGCTACTTGAAGTCCCACTCGTACTCCAAGGCCAGTTGCATGCCCACCGAAGTCACGCCGCCGCCCAGCTTGAACACGTCCTGGGACGCGGTGCTGTCGCCGTCATTCTGATAGTGTACCGTCACCGTCTTGGTCTTCAGGTCGCGCCGCACGTCCAGCCAGAAGCCCACCGCCGCCCGCATTCGCGCCGGCAATCGCAGCCATACCGTCGGACGCGCACCCAGGAAAGGCAGGTCGGCCGAATCCGAACTCAGCGCAGTCCGCCACGGTTCCTGGCCGAGTTGGGTCATCTTGTGGTTGCCTGCGCTGACGTCGAGCTGCAGCCGCAGTTCCGGCGACAGGTCCAGGCTGCCGCCCACCATCGCGCCCAGCCAGCTCTCGTGGTACGCGAAACTGTAGCTGTTCCAGTCCGAGAGCACGCCCACGACCGCGTGCTTCCAGCGGAGTTGGGCGCCGATGCCCAAGCCGCTGCCTGACGTGCCCGCTGTCTCGAGACTGCCCGACTGCACGCGCACCGAATCGCTGCCGGCCAACTGCCCCGAAGCCCAGACCGCCGCCGACCAGGGATCGGTGCCGGGCCGATAGTTGGCCGCTCGTGCCACCGTGGGCGCCATCACGAGCGCGGCCGCCAGTCCCAGCAACACTGCAGAATTGCCTCGCATCGCGCCTCCCGGTCGCATCGGGCGCACGCCGGCCCAGCGAGGCATTTTCGCCCGGCGCTTGCCTGCCTGCTGATCGATGACCTGGACAGTCTATCAACGAGAGCTGCGTGGATCCAAAGCATCGCGCAAACCGTCGCCGAGGAAGTTGAGCGAAAAGAGGGTCAAGGCCAGCGCCGCCGCAGGCCAGGTCAACAGCCAAGGCCGGTCCTGCATCAGGCGCGCGCCTTCAGAAAGCAGCGATCCCCAACTGGCGTCTGGGGGTTGCACGCCGAGCCCCAGAAAGGAAAGAAAAGCCTCTTCGAGGATGACCGCGGGCACCGACAACGTCGCGTACACCACCACCGGTCCGACGGTATTGGGCAACACATGGCGCAGCAGGATGCGCGCTTCGGAAAGGCCCATGGCGGTCGCTGCTTCGACGAACTCCCGTCGGCGGATCGACAGCACCTGGCCGCGGACGATCCGCGCCATGTTCAGCCACGAGACCGCGCCCAATGCCACGAAAAGATTCAGGGTGGATCGTCCGGCGATGACCAGCAGCAAGATCACGATGAACATGAAGGGCAGGCCGTACAGCACGTCGACCACGCGCATCATCAGGCCGTCCAAGCGCCCGCCAGCGTAGCCGGCAATTGCACCGTAAGTCACGCCGATCAGGAAGGAAACCAGGGTCGCCAGCAGGCCGATCGTCAGCGACACTCGGGCGCCGTACAGCAGCCGCACCAGCAGGTCGCGCCCCTTCTGATCCGTGCCGATCCAGAACGTGCGCAAGCGGGGCAGTCCAGGGAACTCCGCGCGATCGATGGCCAAGTCGCCGTTCGCGTCGTGCTTGCCCAGCAGGTCCACGAGGTCGAAACGGGTGCGCCGGGTCTTTTCGTTCAGGGTCGCGCGGTCGAGCAGGGCGCCGCGATCCGGGGTCAGCAGCGCCCAGCCGCGATCGCCCAGCAGGCCCAGCTTCTCCGCCGCGGTCGCGGTCTTCGGGTCTTGGATCTGCCTGGCTTCGTTGGGAAATTCCTCGCGCGAAAGCCGTTGATCGGGCTGGCGCAACCCTGCCACCGGCGCGGCGTGGCCCACGGCGCGGTCGTGGCGATCCAGCAAGAAGGTGTAGAACCGCTCGGCATCGCGCAGCGTTTCCAGTTCCGGACAGCGCCACTGCCCCGCCGTCGCCGCCAGCAACTCGGCCAGGGGGACCTGCGAAGCGTTTGGCCAGGCGAGGTTGCGACCCAGCGCAGCGTGCAGCAGGTCGTTGGCTCGCTTGGCGTCCAGGCTCGGGACCTTGTCCAACGTGCAGCGGATCACGCCGTCGCCGTCGATGTCCACCTGTTGGAACGCGGACTTGTCGCCGTCGTAGCTGGGAAAGTCGAACGAGACGTCGCGGCTGCCTGGAGGCGCGAAGGCAAACGACGTGTGCTGTTCCTCGGGCGAGAAGCCGATGCCGAAACGGGCGAGCAGCGGCGACGAAAAGCCCAGCACCATCATGATCGTGACGATAGCCAGACCGACCATGGCCATGCGGTTCTTGCGCAGGCGCAGCAAGGCTTCGGCGAACGGCGAGCGACTGCGCTTCTTGGCAACCGGCGGTTTGGCTGCGAACGGCAGGGTCGTCATGGCTGCCTCACGCGCGGATCGAGGGCGGCGTAGGCGACGTCCACGGCGATGTTGGCGAGGATGAGCAACGACGAGTAGAGGACCACGGTGCCCATGACCATGGGGTAATCGCGGTTGACAGCGGCGGTGACGAAATACTCGCCGATGCCGGGGACCGAGAAGATGCGCTCGACCACCACCGAACCCGTGACGATGCCGGCCAGGGCGGGGCCGAGGAAGCTGACCGCGGGCAAGATGGCGCCGCGAAAGGCGTGCCGGCTGACGACCTGCCATTCGGACAGGCCTTTGGCGCGCGCGGTGCGGATCCAGTTCTGGCTGATGACCTCGAGCATGCCGGCGCGGGTCAGGCGGGCGAACCAGGCGGCGTACACCAGCGCCAGCGTCGCGGTCGGCAGCAGCTTGACCTGGAAGTGTACCCAATCGAAGGCGAAAGCTTCCCAACCGCCCCACGGCAGCCAGCGCAGCCAGACGCAGAATACCAGCAGCAGCACCGAGCCCAGCACCAGCGAAGAGGCCGAAACCGCAATGAGCGCCGCGGTCATCGACACGTAATCGACCCAGGTGTTGCGGCGCAGGCCGGCGAGCAGACCCAAGCTGACACCCAGCACCAGGGCCACCACCAGCGCGTACAGGCCCATTTCGAGCGAGACCGGGAAGGCGGCCTTCAGGTTGTGCATCACCGTCACGGAGCCTTCCGAGGCATAGGTCGCGCCGAACTCCAACCGTGCGTAACTACTTAGACTCGTGAGATACTGCTCCAGCACCGAGGTCTCGCGCACCAGCAGCGGCTCGCCCGCCTTGATCTCGCGCCCCGGTGTGCCAATCGCCTGCGTCACCACCAGGTCGCGATCGGCCTTGACCTCGCGGCCCGAAACCACAGCAAGGACTTGACCTTCCTTGACTTCCTCGCCCTGGCGCACCAGCCAGCGCTCCAGCTTGCCAGCCACCGGCGAGGCCACGTCGCGCGCCAGGCCGAACGTGCGCTTCAGGTTGGCCACCACCGCGGGCGGCAACGGCTTTTCCTTGTCGAACGGCCCACCGGGCGCCAG
>CAYHHL010000005.1:56123-74773 GCA_964356325.1 uncultured Enterobacteriaceae bacterium
GGCGTGGCGTAGCGGATGTACTTCAGCGGGTGCTGATCCTGCATGTGCCGCTCGTAGCCCAGGACGTACGGCTTGACCAGATAACTCCAGGTATAGTGGTACATAGGCAGCAGGGGCAGGTCGCGCGCCAGGATCTCCTCGGCCCGACGCAGCAGCAGGTTGCGCTTGGTCATGTCGACCTCGGCCTTGATTGCGTCGAGCACCGCGTCGTATTCCTTGGATTTGTAGCCGGAGTAGTTCGCCTTGCTCTCGCTTTGGAACACTTCGAGAAACGTCAGGGGGTCCGGATAGTCCGCGCACCACGACGAGCGCCCGATGGAGAACTGCCCGGAAAGCAAGGTCTTGAGCAGGGTCCCCCACTCCATGTTGGCCAACTGCACGCGCACCCCGAGGTTTTCCTGCAGGTTGCGCTGCACGTACTCGGCAATCACGCGGTGGCCCTCGCCGGTGTTGTAGTACAACTCGATGGGTGCCAGACCGATGCCGCGCGGATGACCGGCTTCCGCCAGCAGTTCCCGGGCCTTTTCGGGATTGAACGGTTCGCCGGCCAGCACGTGGTAGCCGTGGGTCTTGACGAACAGGTCGGGCACGCCGCCCGTCGCCACCATTTGCCCACCTTTCAGGACGTGCAAGGCCAGGCGTTCCTTGTCGATGGCCAGCGCAACCGCCCGGCGGACCCGCGGATCGTCGAACGGTGGGCGGTCCACGCGCATGCTGAAGTAGTACGAGCACAGCTTCGGATCGGTGCGGAAATCCACGCGCCCCTGGTCCATCAGCGCCGGCACCTTGTCCATGGGCAACGCTACGTCGCCATGCCATTGCGTCTTGCCGACCTCGTACCAATCGAAGGCGGTCTGGTCGCTATCCGTATGGAAGATCGTGGCTTTTTCCAGCCAGACCGATTGCGCGTCCCAGTAGCGCGGGTTCTTGGCCAGCACCGAGATCTTGCGCGACTGGTGATCGGCCAGCACGAACGGACCGTTGCTGACGATGTGCGCCGGATCCGTCCACTGCTCGCCCCAGGCCTCGACGGCGTGGCGGGGTGTCGGTACATAGGGCATTTCACAGAGCAACTGTTCGAAGAACGGCGTCGGGTTGGCCAACTTGACCTGCAAGGTGAGGTCGTCCAGGGCCCGGATGGCGACATGGGCGGGATCGGTCGAGGCACCCTCGTTGAAGGCCTGCGCTCCGGCGATGAACCAGAGCAATTGTGCTGATCTGGACGCGGTCTTGGGGTCGAGCACACGCAGCCAGGACCAGACGAAATCGCGCGCGGTGAGCGGCTTGCCGTCGCTCCAGGTGAGGCCCGGCCGCAGGTGCAGCGTCCAGGTCAGACCGTCGGGCGAGACCTCGCGGCTTTGCGCCATCGACGGCACCGGCGGGCCGTCGCCGCGATTGTAGATGTACAAACCATCGAATACGTTCATCATCAGGTGATGACCGGCAGTCTCGGCGATGCGCGCGGGGTCCAGGAACTCCATGCTGCCGCCGGCGAACGCAAAGCTGCGATCCTGGGGCGGACTTTCGGCCAGCACCAGGGCACTGTCGCGCAGGTTCGGTTTCGGCTTGCCGTGGCACGCGGCGAGGCAGACTGTCAGCACCACCGCCATGCCCAGCAGAGTCGCGCCGTTATGCTCGGGTCGACGCGGTGCGAGACAATCTGGCTTGAGCGGGGCGAGCGTCATCGTGCCGGACTGTAGAGGCACCGGCGCTCGCCTGCAATCTGCGCCCGACACCAAGGCATCGACTGTTGCCAAAAACGCCGAGCGGCCCGAGAGAGGAGGGCAGATACCTGCCGACCTCTCGCGGGCCGCACCGTCCCGGTTCCGGCATCGATTGCGGTTCGCTTTCCTTCCCCAAGGGAGGCGGACCGCGGCGTTGGACGATGCAGGCTCCAGGTGCCGGTTGTTTCAGCGCGTGCCCTCGCGCGGCGCCACGAACTCGGTTTCGGTCACCCGCAGCGGTACCAGGGCTTCGGTGACCTGAACGCGACCGTCGCCGATCGACACGCCGCGCAGCTGGCTGCGGTGGCTGCCGCTGACCTGGCCGCCCTTGCGCCCGGCCGCCGCCGCCAGACTCGGATCCTGAGAGAAACTGCGCTTTTCCGCCGGCACGCTCTGGCCGCCCTTGCGCCCGGCCGCCGCCGCCAGGCCCGGATTCTGCGAGAAGCTGCGCTTCTCGTCCGGGACGCTCTGCCCGCCCTTGCTTGCAATCTCCCGTTGCCGACGCGCGTCCATTGCCGCGAAACCACGAGCAGTCTTCGTAACTTGCGTTCCAGCCATGATCCTTCCCACCCCTTGGAGCCCCCGCTCCAATTCCAGGCCATATCGCGCACGCACGCTCCCCATCCGGGCGGTGCCTCGAAGGCACGCACGAATGACAAGGAGCGGCCCGGAAGATCCGGGACCGTGCTCACGCAGGCGTTGGTTTGCAACTTGGGTATAACGCGATGCGCTACCCGCGTAAAAGCGCCTTCTTGCTGATTACTGAGAAAGTTAGCATCCACCGTGACTTGCGACAGGACGCGGCAAGGCTTTGGCTGGCGGTTCGGCCAAGGTGCAGCGCAATCCTGGCGCAGCCTCAGCCGAATTGGCTGACCTGTGCAGGAGGTCAGGTTTGCGCTGTTCCGGTTGCCCACCGCGCAGGTTGGACTTTGCACAACCGCGCACATAGACTTGGCGGCAAGCACGGCGCGTGCTGCACCTGCTGGGCCACTATTCTGCAAGTCGATTCGAATATTATCCCAGGATCAAGACGTTGCGGTGTCGCCGCAGTTCCGCCGAGGTCCCGCATGTCCGATGGCATGCCCTGCATCGCCCGCCCGCGACCGTATCTCGCTTGCTGCCTCGTGCTGATGCTGTGGCTCGCCGGGTGCGTACCGGACCAGCGCGACAACTCACCGCCGGCCGCCGACGTGCCTTCCGACACCAAGGCCAAGCCGGACATTTCGGCCAAGCCCGACACCGCCGCGGACGTGGCCAGCGCCGCGACACCGGACGCCGTCGAACAGGTGGATAGCGCAGCGATAGACCAGACTTCCCTGGATGTCGACGAAGCGGACGCCACGCTGCTGCCGCAGGGCTGCGCGACCGACACGGACTGCCAGGACCTGGCGGTACCGGCGTGCCAGAAGATCAGCTGCAATGCCGCGACCGGCCTGTGCGAGCTCAGCAACACCGCGGACGGCGCCGCTTGCGTGGCGGACGCTTGCACGGTCGACGCCACCTGCGCGAGCGGGGCTTGCCTAGGCAAAACCAAGAGTTGCGACGACAAGAAGGTGTGCACTTCGGACGCCTGCCACCCTCTGCTCGGCTGTGTGTACAGTGCAGCGGTGGTTCCCTGCGACGACGCCAATGCTTGCACGAACAATGACGCGTGCAAGGACGGCACCTGCGGCGGCGCCCCCATCGATTGCGTGGACGCGGATCCGTGCACTCTGGACGGCTGCAACCCCAACGGCGGCTGCACCCACCTGCCCACGCCGGCCACCGCCACCGTCGCCTGCGTCGTCGATAAACCCTGTGGTGGCGCCGGCACTTGCAAGGGCAATGTCTGCGTAGGCAGCGGCGGTTCAGCATGCGACGACGGCAATCCATGCACGCAGGACGGCTGCAAGGGCGTGGGCTGGGGGCCCGAGGGCTGCTTGCACCTGCAGATGGTCGGCGCGACCTGCACGGTCAGTTGCGACCCAGGCGTGTGCACCGTGGGCGCTGGCAAGATCGGCTGTTTCGTGGCGAAGTCGGGCAAGAGCACCAATCCTTGCATCGTCGCCAAGCCGTGCGCTGCCAACGCCAGCCAATGGACCTACGACAACCTGCCCGACGGCACGCCCTGCAAGGTCGAGAACAACCCGTGCCTGACCGGCAATACCTGCGCCAAGGGCCTGTGCGATTCCAAGAGCGGCACCAAGCTCGTGTGCGATGACGGCAACCCTTGCACCGCCGATGGCACTTGCACGACCGGCTGCACGTTCACGCCGGTGGCCAATCCGTGCAACGACGGCAACGCCTGTACCGCGAGTGACGCCTGCAGCAACGGCGCATGCTCAGGGACGGCGATCAAGTGCGACGACGGCAACCCTTGCACCACGGACAGTTGCGTACCGTTCAGCGGTTGCGCCCACGCGATCGCGGCGGATGGCACCAGTTGCGGCGCCGACAAGACCTGCCAGAAGGCGGCATGCACGGTGAAGCCATGACGCAGCGGTTTTGCTGGCTTGCGTGCGTGCTCGCGCTGGTGGCGGGCTGCCTGCCGGCGCGCTTGGAGAACAAGGCCGCGGAACCGCCCGGCGCCGTCGACGATGCTGGCGTGACCGGCGACGCGCTGGCTGGCGATGCGACCGCGACCGACGCCAAACCCGGCGCCGACGTGGTCAAAACAGACGGATCTGCGAAAGATGCCGCGCTCAAGGGCTGCAGCCAGGCTAGCGATTGCGCGCAGTTCCACAGCCCGTGCGCCGTGGCCCAATGCGGCGCCAACGGGGTGTGCGCGATGGTGGGCCTGGCCGACGGCGCCACTTGCACGGACGCAGACGCCTGCGCGGAGTCCGTGTGTCAGGCCGGCAGTTGTGTGCGCAAGGCGGTCGACTGTAGCGACGGCAACCCTTGCACCGCGGATAGTTGCGCGCCAGCCCCGGGCTGCACCCACAGCAACGTCAGCGCATTTTGCAGTGACGGCGACGCCTGCACGGAGAACGACAAGTGCCAGGAAGGCAGTTGCGCGCCCGGCACCGCGCGCAAGTGCGACGATCTGAACGCTTGCACCACCGACAGTTGCGACCCGGGCCAGGGTTGCGTCCATGCGGCGAGTGATGGCGCGGTTTGCGACGACGGCCAAGCGTGCACCGACACCGACGCGTGCAAGGCCGGCAAGTGCGCGGGCAAGCCTGTGATCTGCAAGGACGAGGACGCCAACCCATGCACGCTCGAGGGCTGCGACAAGACCAACGGCCAGTGTTCGAGCGCTACCTACCAGGGCGAGGGCAAGCTGCCTTGCGACGACGGAAACTCCTGTACCAAAGAAGATTTGTGCACTGGCGTGACCTGTGCCGGCACGGCCGACGACTGCGACGACAAGAATGCTTGCACCACCGACCAGAAGTGCGACCCGACCAGCGGCTGCGTGCACGTCGACAACACCGACGCGTGCAGCAAGGACGCCTGCTCCGGGGTCGGCAAGTGCCAGGCGGGCAGTTGCGTCGCGGAGGTGAAATCTTGTGACGACGGCAACTTGTGCAGCAGCGACGGCTGCGACCTCGCCAAGGGCTGCACCCACACCGCCGCCGACGGCGCCTGCAATGACGGCGACGCGTGCAGCGAAGCCGATACCTGTGCGGCGGGAAGCTGCAAGGCAGGTGTCAAGACTACATGCGACGACGGAGACCCTTGCACGACGGACAGTTGCGACGCCAAGACCGGCTGCAAGCACGCCCAGGCCGATCCGACCCAGAGCGTGACCTGCGCGCCAGACAAGCAGTGCGTCGCCGGGCAGTGCGTGGGCAATTCGTGCGGCGATGGGCTGTGCGGATTCACTGAGGATACCGTCAGTTGTGCGAAGGACTGCCCCGCTTCCGGCGGTGCGTGCAGCGCCAGCGACGCCGACTACGCGACGTGCATGACCTCGTGCCGGGCGAGCAAATGCGCAGACGCGGACGCGGCTTGTAGTGGCGACGGCGATTGCACCGGCCTGAGCGAATGCCTGGCCCCGTGCGCCACGCCGCAGTGCGATCAAGCCTGCTTTGCCGGGGTCACGCCCACGACGATTGCGGTATTCCTGAGCGACAATGCGTGTGTACAGGCGTTTTGCGTGGCGGACGGCTGGATCGGCAAGAAGTGCAGCCCAGCCATCAGCGGCTATGGCGAGTGCATCGACGGCTGCACTTCGGCGATGTGCCCGGTGCAAGACTCCGCATGCAAAGCCGATTCGACCTGTGCCGCCGTGATCAAATGCAGCGACGCGTGCGGGCAGGGCGACACGGCGTGCGTCAAGCAATGTGGAGCCGACAACGCGCTGTTCGACGCCCGCCAGAAGTGCATCGGCCTCTACTGCCTTTGACAATGAGCAGTTGTGGCGCGTTTGACCAGGCTGGCGCGCGTGTGCCAGCCTTGACCTCAACTGCCGCAGAGGATCACCCACTCGATGCACAAGAACTTCGTCCTCGACACCAACGTCCTCCTGCACGACAGCAACTGCTTGCGCTGTTTCGGGGACAACGTCGTGAACATCCCGATCTTCGTCATCGAGGAATTGGACACGTTCAAGAAGGACCAGACCGAGCTCGGTCGCAACGCCCGCAAGATCGCGCGGGAAATCGACAAGTACCGCATTGCCGGTGACTTGCGGGTGGGCGTGGATCTGCCGACCGGCGGGCGTATCCGCGTGGTGCTGGGCAAGGCTGAACTGCCACCGAACTTCTCGGTCGGGCACCAGATGGACAACTCGATCCTGGGCTCGGCGCTGCAACTGAGCCGAGACGAGCCCGACCGGCCCATGGTCTTCGTGACCAAGGACACCAACTTGCGCATCCGCGCCGATGCGCTGGGCCTGCCCGCCGAGGACTACGACCGCGAGAACATGGACTTGGCCGAGTTGTACAGCGGCACGGCGGAACTCGACGTCGACGGCGATCTGGTGGACGAACTGTATCAGAACGGCAGCTTCGAGCGTGCCCTGTTGGACAACGTCGACTTCGCGCCCAACCAGTACCTCACGCTGCGCAATCGCATGTCGTCGAGCCGGACGGCGCTGGCCCGGGTCAATGGCGATCGCATCGAGCAGGTGTCGCGGCTGAAGGGCAATGTCTGGGGCGTGTCGCCGAAGAACCGCGAGCAGACCTTCGCGCTGGACATGCTGCTGCGCGACGACATCCAGTTGTGCACTCTGGTGGGCAAGGCGGGCACGGGCAAGACGATGCTGGCGATCGCCGCGGGCCTGCAAATGGTCACGGAGACTGAGAAGTACCGCAAGCTTCTGGTTTCGCGGCCGATCTTTCCGATGGGCAAGGACCTCGGCTACCTGCCCGGAACCATGCACGACAAGCTGAATCCGTGGATGCAGCCGATCCACGACAACATCGACTTCCTGACCAGCCTGAACGCGGGCAAAGGGCAGAAAGCCCACAGTTACCAAGAGTTTCTGCAGCAGGGTGTCATCGAGGTCGAGGCGCTGACCTACATTCGCGGTCGGTGCTTGCCGCAAGTCTTCATGATCGTGGACGAAGCCCAGAACCTGACGCCGCACGAGGTCAAGACGGTGCTGACGCGGGCGGGCTACGGCACCAAGATCGTCTTCACCGGCGACCCGTACCAGATCGACCATGCGTACCTGGACAGCGTGAACAACGGCTTGACGTATCTCGTGAACAAATTCAAGGATGAGCCGCTTGCCGCGCATGTGACGCTGACCAAGGGCGAGCGGTCGCCACTGGCCGAGCTGGCCGCCAATATTCTGTAGCGACAGAAAACTACAGAGAACTACTGAGAACTACCATGCACTTTCGAAAGTCGACGCTCGCGCTGGTCGCGGGTCTGGGTCTTGCCGTGTCAGGGCCAACGTTTGCTGCCGGCAAGGCGGTGGGCGTGGCCAAGAAGGGCTCCGTGTTGCAGAACCTGGCCGCCGAACACCTGCACCGGCCCGTGCGGGACGTGGCGATCCTGGCGACAGCGCTGCCGGCGAGCAACGAGAACGACAAGGGTTCCGCGGCTTTGGTGCGGTTGGTCGACGGTGCGGAAGGCGGCAACCCGACGTGCTACCTGCTGCTGCTGGAAGGACAGCCCGGCATGCCCGGCAAGGTCCTGAGCGGACTGCAGCTTTCCGTTTGTCCGCGCTACGATCAGGGCAAGACGACGCAACTGAAGCGGGTGGAACTGGACAAGCGGCGCGGCGCCTGGAGGTTGCGCCTGGACAGCCAACGCATGGACACGATTGCCAAAGGGGTCGAAACGAGCCTGCTGTGGGCGCTGGTGGCGGATCTGGGCGACGGTTCGGGTGCCAAGCTGGTGTTCGAGCGGACTTCGACGACGTTTCGCAGCAAGGAAGAGCCCAGGACCAACCAGGCGGAGACCTGCGACGCGCCGGTGCTCGTCGCCGAGCAGGAGCCGGAAGGCTTGAAGATTACGTGCGATACCGAGACGATGTTAGGCAACCTGCCCAAGCGCCAGAAGTCGACGTTCGAGTATGTCTGGCAAGGCGATCGGTTCGCGCCCAAGTAGCCTGGTCGTGGATTGCGCAGTCAGGGCCGTTGCAGATTGCGCTGTCTGGACAGGCGCCTACACGCCGGCGAACACGACACCGCTGCCAGCGCGCTGGCCGAGCACCAGCGCGGTCAAGTTCTGGAACCGCGGCAGCACGAAATCCGCGCCCATGCCCCGCAGGGTCAGGCTCGACGGGTCGTGGTCGACCAGGGCCACCCGCACGCCGGCGTTGCGCGCCGTTTCCAAGTCAATTCGCGTACTTCCGACCATCAGGGTATCGGCGCGCGTGCCGCCCATCGCGTGCATCAACTGCACCAGGCAGCCCGGGTCCGGCTTGCGCGCCAGGTCGCCATCACCCGCGACGGTCTGCTCGAAGAAGCGCCCGATTTCCATGAGTTCGATCAAATGCTGCGACGGCGCGAGCGGCTTGTTGGTCAGCAGGCTCATGCGCACGCCGCGGCTCGCCAGCGTGGCCAGGGTGCGCGCCACGCCGGGATAGACGAACGCCCGCTCGCCCAGGTGACGATCGTAGGCATCGCGAAACGCCGGCAGCAGCTCGGAAATCTCCAGATCGGTCGGCGTCGGACCGGTGGCCTGGAAGCCGAGGCGCAGCAGCGACCGCAGCCTTTCGCCGCTCCATTGCCGGACCAGCGCTTCGTCCAGGGGGCCGCGACCGTGAGCGCTCAGGACGTCGCCCAGCGCCGCGGTCAGGTCGGCGAACGTGTCGACCAGGGTGCCGTTGAGATCGAAAAGAACCTGGGGAAACCGCATGGTAGCCTCGGCACTTCGTCAGATGGGGGAGGGCAGTCTACGTGGCGCTTTGGGGACGCCGACAGTGAGTCTGCCCCTGGCCGGACAGGTTGCCAAGCGCGATCTGCCGGGTTAGCGTCACCGCGCGGCGTTTCCTGGGACGCGGCCCAGTGGCAGGCAGGCGTTCGGACCGGAGCAGCGACGTGGCATCGTCCCGAACCAGCAGCGCGAGCGGACGCATCGGGGGCCTGCTCCTCGTGCTGGTGCTGTCCAACCTGCCGCGATCATTGCAGGCTGAGCCGCCGACCACGCTGGACGTGCCCGAAGACGGTGGTCGACCTTTCGTGCCCGGCGAGATGCCGCCGCCGCCCGATCGCCGGTTGCCGGTCCAGCGGCTGCCCGAAGCGCCGACGCCGGCCGTGGTCCAGGCGCCCCAACCACAGCCTCCGATCGTTGCACCGCCGCCGCCAGTTGCGCCACCCGAAGCCGAGAAGCCGCTGGCGCCGTGGCTGCCCAAGCACGCGTTCCAGCTCGAAGTGGGGCCGATGTGGCTGCCGCAGCCCCTGTTCGGCCTGTTCTCTCGCTTCGACAAGCACCCGCAACTGCGCGGCACGGCGATCGATCTCTCGTGGTGGTCGCCGGTGCTGCGCGATCGCTGGGTGGCAGTGCGCCTGGGCGTGGGCCTGCCGAGCGTGCCGGCGGCCAATTGGTACGAGTCGGGGCAGCCCCACAGCGACGATCCCGCGCAAACCGGTTGGCGGCCGCTGTACACGCGCATGGGCCTGGTTACCTTGGACGTAGCGGTAGATTACGTCGCGCGGGTCAAGTTGCTCGACCGGCTGGATTGGACCTGGCGAGCGGGCCTGGGCCTGGTGTTCCTGGTGGGAACGGTGGACTTGCAGGAAACCCTGCCGAATTGCCGGCAAGCCGATCGGCAGACCTGTCCGCATTGGCGCAACGTCGGCCAGAGCGAGGCCAGCCTTCCGCGGGTGCTGCCGATGGTTCGCGCCACCACCGGCCTGGCCTGGCGTTTGACCGAGCGGACCAGCGTGGGCGTCGAAGGCGGTCTGCGCGACGTGCCCTGGGTTGGGGCGAGCGCGGTCCTGCAGTACTGATAGCCTCGCTGGATTCCCGAAGTCCACGCAGCGACTGCGCTCGAAGCGGCTTGACGCCACCGGCGCGATCCGAGACCCTACCCGGCCGGTCAGACCGCCGTCGCCGCGTCGGTCTGATCCTTGGAGCGCCTTTAGCATGTCCCGCGTCCGTACAACTCTGCGATTTCCTTGGCGCCGTTTCGCGGTCGTCCTCGGCGTTGTCGCGGGCTTGCCGGCTTGCGGTGGCGCGGAGGTCACGCGCACCGATGCCAACGAAGCGGAGCTGATCTACCTCGAAGGCATGGAACACCTGCACGGCGGGGCGATGCTGGAGGCCGAGCAGGAGTTCCAGAAGCTGCTGAAATTGCCGTCGTATCTCTCGTTGACCGCGCTTGCCCGCATCCGCCTGGCCGACGCCCAGTTCAGCGAGCACAAGTACGACGAGGCGATCGAGACCTACCTGAGCTTCGTGCAGCGCCACGATACCAATGAAAACGTGCCCTACGCGCTGTTCATGGTCGCCCGCGCGCATTTCGAGTTGGCGCCGAGCGATTTGTGGATCATGCCGCCCGTCGAGGAGTTGGACCTGACCGCGGTGCAGCAGGCGCGCGTCCACTTGGAACGTTTCATCAAGCAATACCCACGGTCCCGCTTCGTGACCGAGGCGCTGGGCCTGCGCGATCGCTGCATGGACCTGCAGTGGGCGCACAATCGCTACGTCGCGCGCTTCTACCAGGGGCGAGAAAAATGGTCGGGCGTGGTGTTCCGCCTGCACCAGGGCATGCAGCAATTCCCGTCTCGCAGTCAGAACGTGCAGAATTTCACCCTATTGGCCGACGCCTACGACAAGCTCGGGTGGCGCAAGCGCGCCCTGGAGATGTGGCAGGCGGTGGCGGGGCGCTGGCCGGGCACGAGCGACGGCAAGCGAGCGCCCGGGGAAATCGCCAGGCTGCAGGCGGCAATCGAGGCAGGCAAGAAGGCGGGGGATCCAGCGGCGGAAATGCCGGTGGAACTGCCTCCGACCGCGGCAGTGAAACCCGAGCAACTGGCCGACCAGCTCCAAGACGAGGGCTAGACGGCACAGCAGCAGGACCAGGGGCAGGGTAGGGCGAAGTTCCGTCCGAAACTCCCCGACATACGGCTCCCGAACGCACCGCATGTCGCGGCCGTTCGCCAGGAGCCACCGAACGCCGGCCGGCCGCAAGGTCATCACGCTGGCGATACGTAGAGGCAGATCATGGCAAACAGCAAGAAAGGCACCAAGCAAGTCAATCCTCCGGGACCCAAGGCCAAAGTCGCGAGCAAGTTCGGCGGCAAGGGCCAACTGGTCGACGCGATCCTGAACGCCCTGGGCGATGCACCGGACGGCTCGCGGGCCAAGCTGATGCAGACCTCGAACAGCAAGCTCATCTCGCACCAGCACAACACGGAGCGAATGGTCAAGCAGTTCGGCAACAAGGACGGCATCGTGACCGCAATCCTGGCCGTGCGTTACCCCAAGGGCGCGCCGGAAGGGGAGCGCACCAAGCTCGAGGCGTTCAGCCCGTGGCGCCTGATGGATCAGCACCGCCAGGCGGTCGACAACCAGGGTCGCGCGACGATCGCGGCGGCCAAGGCGGTCAAGGCCAAGGCGGCGAAGGCCAAGCGGCACGGCCGGACCGTGGCGGCGGCGACTCCGGCCAAGGCGGCCAAGAAGAAGTAGCATCCCCTGGAATTCCAGCTGGATCCGACGTGAGACGGCCGTGGTGGCGACAAGCTGCCGCGGCCGTCCGCGTTTCCGCGGCAAATGCGGGTTCGCGTACGGCCAGGAACGCGGTACACTCCCAGCCCCCGTTGGAGTGCTCCTCCCACCCCCAGGATTGCCCATGCCGTCTGCCTTCCGCTCGCTCTGCCGCGTGATTTCCGTCGCCGTGACGCTGGTGTTCGCCCTGGTGTTCGCCGCCTGCTCCTCGCCGACGCCCGCAACCTCGAATTTCGTGGCAGATGCCAAGGCCGACGTCAAAGCCACGGATGCTACGCCGAAAGGTGATGGCGCGGACGCTGGTGGCACCGATGCCGAGGACGTGGAATCGCTGCCCGACGAAGCCGAGGACGTCGCCGAAGAGGACACGCCCGAGCCGGACATCGACTGGAGCGAACTGCTCGACAACGAGGACGTGGGCGCCAGTCCCGATGTCGGTCCCACGCCCACCGGGCCGGTCGGGCAGTTGTACGCCCACACCAAGGACACGTTGTACCAGTTGGACTTGACGGCCAAGGCGTTCGTCGAGATCGGCAAGTTCAAGTTCGACAAGTCCCCGGATCTGGTCACGGACATCGCGGTGGACGCCGTGGGCAAGCTGTACTCGGTCACCTATCACGACGTGTTCGTGTGCGACATCAAGTCCGCGGCGTGCACGTGGCTCGCCAAGCTGCAGGGCACCGGCACGTTCAACGGCCTGACTTTCGTGCCCAAGGGCGCGGTCAATCCCAACGCGGAAAGCCTGATCGGCATCAGCGACACCGGTGCGTGGAACCTCGTGCAACCGTCAGGCGGCACCGCGAAGATCACCAAGCTTGGCCAGTACGGCGGCAAGTGGTTGTCCAGTGGCGACTCGTTTTCCGTCGAAGGAATCGGCACCTACGCTACGCTCAAGGGCCAGGGTAGCAGCGATTCGCTGGCCTTGGTCGACCCCAAGAACGGCAAGTTGATTCAGGTCATCGGCGAAACCGGCGCCAAGGGCCTGTACGGCTTGGCCTGGTGGGCAGGCGTGTTCTACGCGTTCTCGAGCGACGGCAACGTCTACACCCTCGACGTCGCCACGGGCAAGGCCACGCCGGTCAAGGGCATCACCTTGCCTGCGGGCGCGAAGTGGTGGGGCGCCGGAGTCAGCACGCGCGCCAACGCCCAGTAGATCCGACCGACGCTGGATGCGAATCAGCTAGGCATAGGCAAAGCGCGCGACTTGCGAGGCAGTCGGCACCGCCGCGCCCGGAATGCGCCCGGAGAGCGTCGCGGTGGTCAGCCACGCCATGACGGGCGGCGGCGCGATCTGGCGACCGGCGAACACCTCGCCCAGCAAGGCCTCGTAACGACCCAGGATTTCCTCGACGAACACGCGCCCCGCTTGCTGCGAGGCCAGGTGCGGTCGGCCGGTGTAGCCTGGAAACGGCCGCAGTCGCATCCACCCCAGCGCTTCGGCGGCAAAGCCCAGCTCCTGCGCCAGCCGGGCCTGTCCGGTGGCCTGCGCGAACTTCTGGGCGGCGAGAAAGTGCAGTGCCGGCCGCGGTTTGGGGCAGGGTGGCAGCGAGCGGTGGATCGGCGCGACCGCGTCGGGAATCAACTCGAGCGCGATCGAGGTCTCGAAGAAACCGGCGTGGAAGTCCGAGGGCAGCGCCGCCATCAGATCGCAGCGGTCGCGCGGGTGCATCCAGGCCAGGGCCGGGGCGTAACGGCGTGGATCGACTCCGAGCATCTCTTGCAGCACGACGTTGAATGGAGCCACCGCCTGCACGCCCTCGTCCTGCAGCCAGCGCACCGCCTCGTGCAGCGCGAGGTTGTGCAAGGGCGCGCCGTGAAAGGTCATCAGCACGACCCGTCGCGCGCCGAGATCGCGCAGCGCCCGCACCGCCTCGCGCACCACAGTCCGCGCTGTGGTGTAAGAAGTCGTGCGCGTACCGGGACCTGGGCAGGGATCGACGCCGATCTCGAGATCGTCCGCCAGCAGCAGGGGCCATTGCCGGTGGCCCAGGCGCGGATGCAAGCGCTCAATCAGGGCCTCGCACACCAGCCGGTCGTTGTGCAGCGACAAGTGCGGACCGTGGTATTCCACTGGATTGACGCACAGGTACACAGGCGCTCCGGTCGCGCACAGGCGGCGGGCGTCGGCGTGCGGCAGGTCGAACAGGCGCAGGCCAGTCGAAGGCGCGCGGGGCATGGGACACCTCGGGGTGCGATGGCAAGGGCTCGGGTCGCGCCAGGATACGAGCCGCGCGAGGGGAAGCAAGGGTAGGCTGGGCCGTAGAAATGCCCCGGCCGTCACCGCCAAAAACACCACAGGCCCGGTCACCTCTTCGGCAACCGGGCCTGGGCATTACGTTCTCTGGGCTAGTTGAGCGCGCTCACCACTTGCTTGGCGGCCACCGCCCATGGCGACTTCGCGTCCTCCTTGTCGAGGAACTGCTGGTAGGCCAGCTTGGCGCCCGCCTTGTCGCCCTTCAGTTGCCGGGCCAGCGCCAAGCAGTACAGCGCCCGTGCATCGCCCACCGCCGCCTTGCCCGCCGCCTCGAAAGCCGCGATCGCCGCGTCCCAGTTGCCCTTTTCCGCGGCCAGGATGCCGGTCAGCGTCGCCAGCATCAGCGGTTCGGCGCCCGCGGCTTTGGCCAACAGCAGGGTCTTCTCGGCTTCCTCGTTCTGCTTCAGGCCGATCTGCACCGCGGTCAGGTTCACCAGAGCACGGGCGTACTTCGGCGAGATTTCCAGAGCCTTCTTCAAGCTCTCCGCGGCCCGCGCCAGGAACACTTCGTCCCTGCCACCGCGAGTCTTGCGCTTGATCTTCGGCAGTTGCAGTGCGACGGTCTTCTCGATGCTCATCGGCGTGTACCACTTGCCCAGCGGCGACGCCTCGCCCAGGTCGATGACACCCAACTTCGCCTGCGCCACCGCCAGGTTGTTCCAAGCCTCCTTGCTGCCCCGGAAGAAGCGCACGTAGCGGTCCAACTCGGTCGCGGCAATCTCGTACTTGGCCCGCGCGCCGTTCAGGTCCTTGTGCTCGACCGCTTGGGCCTCGTTCAGCGCCGCGGTGCCGGTCTCGAACGCCTGGTAGGCAAAGCGCACGTCATTGGTCCAGAAATCCAGGAGGAATTGCACGCGCTCGTCAAAGGTCGGGTGGTCCTCCATCGGCGGCGGATCGCCCAGGTCGGCCGCGGCCACTTCCATCCATTCGACCATCGAGTTCGGGTTGTAGCCAGCCGCCAGCGTCCACAGGAAGCCCTCGCGGTCCGCTTCGATCTCGTTCAGACGCGTGGTCAGGCGGAACAACGTGGGATCCATCTCCTTGCCCGCCTGCTCCAGACTCTTGCGGAACAGGTCGCGGTTCAGGATGTGCCCCTTGATGACGTGCGCCAGTTCGTGCGCCATCACACCCGCCATGTAGCTGTTGTTCTCGTCCAAGGGCACGTGGCCCCAGCGCTTCTTCAAGTGCGCCAGGAAGCCGCGCGTCACGTACATGGTGCCATTGGGCGTGGCGAACGCGTTGATCATCATGGTCTTGCCCAGCTTGACGCGGAAAGGCACGCGCTCCGGCAGGTCGTTTGCCATCACGATGCGGCGCATCATCTTCTCCAGCCACAGCACCTCGGCGCCTTCCTCCACGCCACCGAGCATTTCCTTTTCGACCGCCTGGATGCCGGCCCGGTAGCGCTCGGTCGAGAACAGGTCGGCGTCCGGCGGGCTGCTCAAGCGCTGCGAATATTGCGCGACCACCGGCGAATCCGGAGCCAGCGCCTGCAGTTCGGACAGGGCCTTGGTCGCCGCCGGCGCGTTCGGGTTGAAGCGCACCACGGTCTCGAAGGCCCGCAGAGCATCCGCCTTGCGATTCAGGGCCTTGTACACGACGCCGAGCTGGTACTGCGCCTCGGCGTTGCGCGGATCGAGTTGCATCGCCTTGTAGAAGGCCTGCGCTGCTTCGGGCATCCGATCCGTCTCGCGGTAGATGCGGCCGAGCACGAACCAGGCGTCCGCGACGTTGGGGGCCATGCGCAGTTCCCGCTCGGCGGCGACGAGATCGTACTTCCGCGACTTCACCGACGCGTGGCTCATGCCCAAGAACGCGTGCGCCTGCTCGACCAGTTCCTTGGCCACACCCGGCGTGGCGATGACCTTGCGCATGCCGTCTTCGGATTGCGTCATCCAAGTGGCCGAGATACCGCCACCGGTGCGGAACGCCGCCAGATAGGCCTCGCGCGCCTGGAAGAACATCTTGCCGACGGCGCCGTGATCGATCTCGAGCAGCATCCGCTGGGCATCGCGCGATTCCGCACTGTTGGTGGTTCCGGGCGCGGCCAGAAAGCTCGCCAGGTGCTGCTTCTCCCGGCCCGCGGCGGTCGCGTCACCGGCCAGGCGCTGTTCGTCCAGCAGGCGGGCGGCGTGGAAATGCGCGACCGCGGGCGCGTTCTTGAGCTTGCAGAGTTCCTCGAACGCGATCAATGACTTGGGCTTGTCGCCCTGCAGCGCGAAGATCTCGGCGCGCACCGAAGCCACCCACAGGTCGCCCGGCACGTCCGGATCCAGGCTCGCGAGCACTTCCAGGGCCTTGTCGTACGTCTTCTCGCGGGCATACGCGGCGGCCAGGATGCGGCGCGCTTCGATGCTCTTCTTGTCGCCCTTGAGAGCCACCAAGGCCTCGATGATCGCGTCGGCATTGTCGCCGCCATCCAGGAGAATCTGGGCCATGCGCAAGTGGCGCTGCAAGTCGAACTGCCGCGCGGTTTCCTTCACCGCAGCCTGCGCTTCCTTGCTCACCTTCTCGGGCTTGGCGGCGAGCGCGGTCCCGGCGGGCAGCACGGTCGTGGCGGCGAGGGTCAGACGCAGCAGGAGGCTGCCGAGGCGCGAGTGCTTGGTGGTCATGACGGGACTCCTTGGTGATCCTGATCCAGGCGGTGGTTCCGAGGCGGCGGGCAGGTTAGCGGCAGGTGCACGGACACGCAACGGCAGCGCTCGCAAGCGGCCGTGCAGCAGGCATTCTGTTCGCTCGGGGTGCTCAGACGCCCGTATTCCAGCGACGATCTACGCGGCGGAGTTCAAGGCTGCGAAACGTGCAACAGCGAGCAGTCGAAGTCCTGGATGAACGCGAGGTTGGCCGGCTCGAAACCGCCCGGCTCCTGCGCACTGCGC
Organism: uncultured Enterobacteriaceae bacterium; assembly: GCA_964356325.1. Lineage (GTDB taxonomy): Bacteria > Myxococcota_A > UBA9042 > UBA9042 > UBA9042 > CAYHHL01. The sequence continues at coordinate 73,034 of CAYHHL010000005.1, forward strand.
CAACCGACGTGACGCTTGTAGGTCGCCTCTACCACGTGCGGATCCGTCTTGTTGACACAGTGTTGCACGATGCCCACGACCATGCCGGTGCGATGCATCCCGCCGCCGCAGTGCACCAGCAGGTTGCCAGCCGGCGCCTGACCGCCCGGTTGCAGCAGCGCCTCGATGATCGCCGCGACCGCCTGCATCGCTTCACGCTTGGCTTGCTGGTCCGGTTGGCCCGCCTTGGCGCGCAGATCCTCACGCCAGTTCGCCTGCGATCCCGTGGCGTCCCGCGCCGTGGCGTAGGTGCCTCCAGCCGCCGTCACCGTCGCGCGCTCACCCGCCTCCAAGTCCGCGGTCGGCATCGGTCCCGCATAGAGATTGACGACGTGGCGCACGCCGCCTTGCTCGACCAGGCTCCGATAGCACGAATCCGGCGCATCCGGTCTTGGCGTGAACCCGGCGCGAAACAGCAACACCGGCTGACCCGCACGGGTCTTCACGCTCGGCACTGCCACCGCGCCGAGGTTGTTCTGGTCGCCATCGACGACGGTCGCCCGCACCATGCGCCACATCACCACTTCGGTCAGGGCCTTGCGTGCGGCGTCGACCTTGTCCGGCGGCACCGGCACGCCCAGCTTGTCCAGATCCGCGAGCATCTCCAGCGCCGCCGCCTTGGCTTCGGCACGCAGGCGTGGATTCCACACTTGCACGCCGTTGCAGCGCAGATTCGACGGTTCGATGCCCGCCGCGCGCATGGCTTGCGCTTCGATGGGCAGCAAGGTGCTGGAAACTGCAGGCGTCACCGCAGGCTGCGGCGCGCTGGTCTGGACCGCACTGCACGCGGCGAGCAACGACAGGGCAATCACGCAAAGCTGCTTCATGGCGCTACGAAACCACAGGATGTCCAGACCGGCAAGCGCCGCGTTCGCCAGCATGGAGGTGGGCTGGGGACTGCCAGCTGTGCGGTCTCGGTGGTGCGAGGGGGGCGGCCATGCTAGCGTTGAAGCTCGCTGGAACTGACCCCGCGCCGGACCTGCTATGCCCACTGTGGTCTTGTTCGACATCGACGGCACCCTGCTGACCAGCGGCGGCGCGGGCCGGCGGGCCATCGATCGGGCATTCGGGGCCCAGTTCGGTCGCACGGACGCCTGCGCCAACTTGTCCCTGGCCGGCCGCACTGACCGCGCCATCGTCCGCTATGCCTTGCAGGCGATTGGCGTCGTGGCCACGGCGGCAGCGATTGAAGCGGTGCTCGATGCCTACCTCGGTTTTCTCGTGCAAGAGGTGGCGGTCACTGCGGATTGTCGCCTGCACCCGGGCGTCGCTGAAACGCTGGCCGCGCTCGAGGATCGCCCCGACTTCGCGATTGGCTTGGGCACCGGCAACATCGAGAAGGGCGCGCGCATCAAGCTCGGCCAGGTCGGCATCGCGGACCGCTTCGCATTCGGTGGCTTCGGCTGCGACCATGAGGAACGCGGCGAACTGCTCGGCATCGGCGCGGCGCGGGGCGCGGCCAGATTGGGCGTCGAGCGTCAGGCCTGCCGCGTGGTCGTGATTGGCGACACTCCGCGCGACGTCGAGGCCGCCCGCCACATCGGCGCCCGAAGTATTGCTGTTGCCACAGGACCTTACACGGCGGAAGAACTCGCAGCGTCGGGCGCGGACCATGTGTTTGCTGACCTGCGCGATCCTCGGGTGTTGCCGGCAATCGTCGGGTGATCGCGTAAAATCACCAGGATATCAAAACCTTGCCCG
>CAYHHL010000006.1:0-5850 GCA_964356325.1 uncultured Enterobacteriaceae bacterium
CCCGAGCCCGAACCCGCTCCCGTCCCCGGCGTCCCCGCCATAGTCTCCGAGTCGACGTCCACCAGCGCCGGCGCCACGAACGCCACTGCCGGCGTTCCGGCGTAGGTCTCACCGTCCACTGCGGTATCTCGTTCGCCAGTTTCCGCCACGAGTTCCCGTGCTTTCGCCGTACTCGCCGCGCCCAGCCGTCCCGTGCCCACGCCGACCGCGCCGCTGGCCGGCCTGGCTCGCGGCGCCAGCACCTGCAGCGGTGTACCGGTCAGTCCCTCCACGAAAGCAGCGATATCCGGCCAACGCGCGTCGCGGTCCTTGGCCAGCGCCTGCTCGATGGCCGCCACTGCGTCGGCTTGCAAGCCCGGCAACTGCGGAGCCAACGGCGGCGTCGGTTCGTACACGATCTTGAACATCACCCCGAGCGGGGTATCGGCCACGAACGGTGGAACTCCACACAGCATTTCGTAGATCATCGCGCCCAGTGCGAACACGTCAGTGCGCCCGTCGACGTCCTGGTTGCGCCCCGCTGCCTGTTCCGGAGCCATGTACTGCGGCGTCCCGAGTACCACGGCGTCCTGCGTCTGCAATGTCTGCGACCCGCGCAACTTGCTGATGCCGAAGTCCAATACCTTCACGTGCTCGCGAATCACCCCGCCCGAGTCGGTGGGCACCAGGAAGACGTTTTCGGGCTTCAGGTCGCGGTGCACCACGCCATGGCTGTGGGCCGCATGCAGCGCCGAGCCGATCTGCCGCGCGATCGCGAACACCGCCTCCACGTCCATCGGCCCGTGCGCCATGCGCGCTCGCAAGCTCTCGCCGATCAGGTACTCGAGCACGATGTAGGGCTCGCCGCTCTCCAAGTTGTTGAAATCGAGCACGTCCACGATGTTCGGGTGGCCGATCCTGGCGGCAATCTCCGCCTCGCGGGCAAAGCGGTGGTAGGCCTCGCCCGCGGTCGCCGTGCCCAACAACACCTTGATGGCCACGTGCTTGTCGCGCAGGCGCCGGTGTTGGGCCAGCCAGACCGCGCCCATGCCGCCGCGCCCCAGCAACGACAGCACCTCGTACGTACCGCCGACCACGGCGCCCGGCCGCAGCTCTCCTTGCGCTTCTGCCGGTGGTTTCGAAGGGGGCTGCGTCACGCCTATCTCCCAGGAATTGCAGGACCGAAACCCGCCCTGGTCGATCCTGCGGTGCCGTGTTATCACGAGGGGCATGAAAGCCCAAGTCCGCCGTTTGCTTCTGCCCCTCGCGCCGATGGTCGTGCTGACGGTCGTGCTGATGGTCGCGCTGCCGGCCGGGCTGCTGGCCAAGCCGCCGGTGATTGCGAATCCACAGCAGCCGACGGTGGTTGACATCCAATCGGTGCGCGGCCGGCTGAAGGTCTTGCACGACGGCCACCAGCACTACATCGCCATCGTCCCGTTCGGCGACACGTCGGGCACGTTCTACTACGGCGACGGCAAGACGATGCACGCCCAGCGCGTCACGGGCGGCGGTGCGCAAGGCGACCAGGCGTTCGACCGCGTCTTCTGGGAGCCGCGGGCCAAGGATCGCTGGCAGGCGGGCTTCGGTCTGCGCGACGGCAAGTACAAGCTGCAGTGCGAGGATCGGCAGACCGCGTTCACGGAACTGGAGCCCGACGCCAGCGCGAAGTTGCTCGACTCCGCCAAGTTTTTCGAGCACTTGTGGAGTCGTCGCGCCTACGCCATCGCCCGCGATCAGGCTGGCACCTACTACTACGTCGACACCGGCAACCGGCCGGGCCGCGACAAGGACTTCCGCTTGTGGGCCGGGCCGCGTGGCAAGCTCAAGCTGATGCCGATGCTCAACGTGGTCAGCGATTCGGCCGGCGACATCTTCGGCACCAAGGGCGGCAAGTTGCGCCTCGTGCTGGATCGCAGTGAATCCGTGTGGATCGACGGCAAGCGCCAGGTCAAGCTGACGACCCTGGACGTCGGTGAAAATGCCCGCCTGATTTACGGCGACCTGGGCGTCTATCTCGGACAGCGCTTGGGCACGCCGTGCGACGACCTGTAGTCGCGCCAGGCCGAGCTGCTGGCGTCACAGGATGCGTTCGCCGCGGATGAGCCGCACCAACACCATCACGATCGCCACCACCAGCAGGACATGGATGAAGCCGCTCATGGTGTGAGCCGTCACCAGCCCGAGTACCCAAAGAACTAGTAAAACCACAGCGATAGTCCACAACATCGGGCATTGCCTCCGGCCCAGCTCGTGAGCCCCGTGTCGCCGCCTGGAGCCATTCTGGTCCGACGGGCAAGTCTTGCGTTCAATCGTCAGCTTCAGTTTCAGGATACGGCCCACGTTCAGGTCCGGCAAATCTGGGCTGGACCGCGTCGTCCGCAAGCGCAGCCGGACGTGCCGCCGCCGTCAGCCTTTGGGCGGCGCCACCCGAATCGGTACCTTGAGACAGACGACATGCATGGCCCGAATCGCGTTCCCGTGCCCATGGCCCGGCGAGGTGCCCTGTGCGCTACAGCTTCTTGCCGTGCATCCTTGCGGCCCTGTGGTCGACGTCCGGCGAGGCGTGCGGCGTAGTGGTGGCTGCGAACCAGGCCAATGGGCTGGACCGCGACCGCGACGGCGTGGCCGACTCGGAAGACTCTTGCGTCGCCACACCGGCTGCGGTCGTCGTAGATTCAAGAGGTTGTAGTCTGGAGCAACGCGTGCCGTGCGCGGGACCCACAGGTGCCAAGCACGGCGTCTGGCCAGACCACGCGACTTATGCGGCGACCGTGGCACAGGAGGCACAACGCTTCGTCGCACAGGGGCGCCTGGACGAGGCGGGCAGGGCGCGAGCCGTCCAGGCGGCCGTTCGCTCCAGGTGCGGTGCAACCCATTGACCAGACGTCACTTCACCTTACGCGCGATGCCTTGTGCCAGCGCGACGCCTCCTGCACACTCGCTGACGGGCGACTACGAACTTGGGGCTGCATGGATCCAGACATCGCGATCGCGCGGGACATTCCGCTGAATCTGTACAAGAACTCGGGGCCTTTGGCGGTCACTGTGATCGAGAACCGGCGTGTGACACCCGCGGACAGCGCGAATGACGTCCGCCATGTGGTGCTCAGGTATCCGCAGGGATCCTATCGCTTTCTCGAAGGCCAGAGCGCCGGCATCGCGCCGCCCGGCCTCAACGCCCGCGGTCGACCGAATGTCCCGAGACTATACAGCATTGCCTCGCCACGTCGCGGTGAAGACGGCAGCAGTTCGACGTTGGCGCTGACGGTCAAGCGCGTGGTCTACACCGAAGACGACGGCGTGGTGCGCCACGGCCTGACCAGCAACCACTTGTGCGACGCGAGGCCGGGCGACGAACTGAAGATGACGGGGCCCGCCGGCAAGGACTTCCTGATGCCGGACGATTGCGCGGCGCCGATGCTGATGATTGCCACGGGCACGGGCATCGCACCGTTTCGCTCCTTCATCCATGCCTGGTCGCAATACCCGGTGGGGCAACGTGGATTTGCGTGGCTGATCTTCGGCGCCCAGACGTCGACGGACCTGTTGTACGCAGAGGAGTGGGAGCACTTCGCCCGGCAGCCTGATTTTCGTATCGATTACGCTATCTCGCGCGAGCAGAAGACCCCCGACGGCCGGCGCATGTACGTCCAGGACCGGATGCGGCAACTCGGCGCGCCGCTGTGGAATCTGATCGCCGCGCCCGAAACCGCCGTATACATTTGCGGAATCAAGGGCATGGAAGTCGGCATCGAAGCGGCGCTGGACGAAATGGCCCAGGCCGTCGGCGTCGACTGGGTGCAACTGCGCGAACAGAAGCGAGAAGCAGAGCGATGGCGGGTCGAAGTCTACTGACCTGGACTCACGACCTACCGCTCCCACTCGCCCACATAGACGAACGCGGCCCAGTACATCGGATCGTGCCAGCGCGCGTCGTGCAACATTTCCTTTTGCGTTTCAGCCAGTAGTCGCGACTTCGTGCAACCGGCGGTCTTGTCGCACTGCAGCAAGCGCGTCCAGAACTTCTGCATGAACTGCACCGTCGCTTCGTCGTCCACGTTCCACAGCGACATCACCAAACCACGCGCGCCGGCTTGGAAAAATGCGCGACGCAGGCCGAATACGCCTTCGCCGGAGCCGCCGCCGCCCAGGCCCGTTTCGCACGCTGACAACACGACCAGTTCCGTTCCCGCCAAGTCCATGCCTGCGACTTCTTCGGCCGTCAGCCAGCCATCCTCGGAGTCCTCGCCACCCGGGGCCGGGTGGTTGGCGCCGGCAAAGACAAGACCTGACCGCAACAGGGGATTGCGCAACGCCGCGGAAGGGGTGTCGTCGGCCGAATCGCGGGCAAAGTAGCCGTGGGTGGCCAAGTGCAGATAGCGGCGACCTGGGGCCAGGGCCTTCCACTGCCCCTCGGTAGCGGCGGCGCCCAACAGCAACTTGGGCACCAGATCGGCCGAGCGTAGAAGCGCATCGAGCATCGCCGCCTCGGCCGCGGCACCGGGCAGAGGCGACCACTCGACTTTGCCCGTGCCGGCGCGCACTTGACCCGATCGCGAAGTGGGACGCGCAGCCGAGGTCGGTTTGGCAGCCTCGAGGTCGAAATCCGGGCCGCCGACCACGACGGCGCCCGCGCGCACAGCAGGTCGACCGCGCAATCGCACGACCTCGCGTCCGCTGTCGAGCAGTGAAAATGCCAGTGTTTCGATGAGATACTTGCCGTCTGGACCCACCAACGCTGAAAAAGGTGCGAACGCCAGATCGTCGTCGGGGATGAGCACGACCTGCGCGCCAGCGGCCAAACGGCCCAGCCACGGCGTAATCAGATGCGTATACAAGTATTTGGCCGAGTTGAGTTGAGCGTCACCGTCGCGAGCTCCGCCCTCGTCTGCCAAGGGCGCGGCACCGCGGCTGCGACCGGTCACGATGGACTTGCGCAACACCGCGAGGTTTTCGGCTACGGCCAGCCAGGGGCCCAGTTCCAGGATCTCGAGCGTGCAGGTCTTCGTGTCGGTGACCAGGGCCAGCAGACGCGGTTCCCAAGTGATCTTCTTGCCAAACTTGGCGTGATCATAGCGAACGTATTCTACCGCAATGCGCCCGGAGCCCAATGCCGCGCACAAGGCGGCGCGGTCCAGCCTCGCGGCCGTGAGTTCCGTGCGAAAATCCGCGCTTTTCTTGGAAAGTTCTGCCTCCAACTCCTCCTTTTGCCGCTCCAACTCGGCGACGACCTCCGGGGCACTGCCTCGCTTTCGGTCGGCCGCGGTGTAGGCGCGAGAGAGCCGTGTGGAGGCGTCGCGAAGTTTGCCGCGCAACGTTTGAATGGCTGGCGGTTCCTTGCGCCCTGGCGCGGGCATGGCGGCTTCGAGCAGCAAACCCTTGCGGTCGAGTACGAGTTCTAGCACCAGATCGCCGACGTCGGTGTGGCTTCGCGCCCGCTCGACCGCGGCGGTGAGGTAGATGTCGCGTTGGCTGCCGTTGTTCTTCGAGAAGGCCAGCTTGGTGGCCTCTGACACGCTGCCGGCGTAGAAGCCGCCCCGGTGCTTGCGGGCGATCTGACTCGCCCGCGCCAGCAGCGCCCAACCCGCGTCCGAAGCGCCCAGAGTGAATTCGAGCGCCGCCAGGTTCTCCAAGGACGTCACGACGTCCGGATGTTCGGGGCCCAACGCTTTTTCCCAGATGCGCAGGGCCCGTTGATACAGCGGCTTGCTGGCTGCGAACTCGCCGGTCTTCTGCAGCAGGTTGGCCAGATTGTTCAGCGATGTCGCAACGTCGGTATGCTCGGGGCCGAACACCTTCTCGCGGATGCGCAATGCCCGTTCGTAGCGCGACCTGGCGCCGGCATTGTCGTCCATGTCTTGGAGCAGA
>CAYHHL010000006.1:5950-73234 GCA_964356325.1 uncultured Enterobacteriaceae bacterium
GGCGCGGCCGCGGCATACTCGCCCAGCGTTTGGTGCAGGCCGGCCAAGTTGTTCAGCGATGTCGCCGTGCTGGGATGACCGGAGCCGAGGGTCTTTTCGCGTATCCGCAACGCGCGTTCATACATCTGCTTGGCGGCGGCGTAGTCGGCCAGGTGCCCGAGCAAGTCGGCCAGGTTGTTCAGCGCGAGCGCGACGGTCGGATGCTCGGGCCCGAGCGCCTTCTCCCAGATGCGCAACGCCCGCACGTACAGCGGTTTGGCGGCGGCGTATTGGCCCGCGTCCAGGAGCAACAACGCCAGGTTGTTCAGCGACATCGCCACGTCGGGATGCTCGGGCCCGAGCGCCTTCTCGCAGATGCGCAAAGCCCGTTCGTACAGCGGTCTGGCCGCGGCGTACTCCGCCATCTTCTGGTGCAAGTGCGCAAGGTTGTTCAGTGATGTCGCTACGTCGGGATGCTCGGGACCCAGCGCCTTCTCGCGCACGCGCAGCGCCCGTTCGTGCAGGGGCCTGGCCGCGGCGTAATCGCCCGTCGCTTCGAGCAGGACCGCCAAATTGTTCAGGGACGTGGCGACATCGGGATGCTCGGGCCCGAGCGTCTTTTCACGGATGCGCAGCGCCCGTTCGTACAGCGGCTTGGCCGCGGCATGGTCGCCCATGGTCAGCAGCAGGTTGGCCAGGCTGTTCAGCGATTGCAGCACATCGGGATGCTCAGGCCCTAGCGCCTTTTCCCGCACGTGCAGCACGCGCTCGTACACCGGTTTGGCTGCAGCGTAATCGCCTATTGAAGAGATCAGGTCTGCGAGGGTGTTCAGCGATTGCGCTACATCGGGATGCTCGGGGCCGAGCGCTTTTTCGCGAATTCGCACCACCCGCTCGAACAGAGGCTTGGCCGCGGCGGATTCGCCTGTAGCCCGGAGCAGTTCGGCCAGGTTGTTCAAGGCTGTCGCGACATCGAGATGCTCGGGGCCGAGCACCTTCTCGAAGAGGCGCAACGCCTCACGCGCGTGAGCCAACGCCTCGCGGAACTTGCCCCGGGCGTAGAGCACGAGAACCTGTTGGTTCAGGGCCACCGCCCGCGCAAGCCACGGATCCTGCTCGGTGCTCGGCGATTGGGCGACGGCGTTCGGGCTGAGCGGCAGCAAGCAGCCAGGCATCGCGCAAGCCGCGAGAATCAAGCGTGCTAGCAGTGTCTTGCGTCGCAACATCGCTTCCCAGGCCGCGCTCGCCGAGGTCAACCGGCGCCGAACAGGCCTTTGAGCGACATACCCGGCACCAACTGGTCGTACTGCTCCAGCAGGGCGCGGAAACGGCCCGGCACCTCCTCCTGCAGTTTGGCGTCGATCTCCTTGCGCACGAAATCCAGCTTGATATCCGGGGCCTGCCCCCCGACGGGATGACCGGTGGCCATGCCGAGCAGTTGCACGAGTCCGACCAGCCCGTCGGCCAGCCGCTCTGCGGACAGGTCGTAGTCGAAGGTGAAAGTGCCACCGCGCGCGATGTTCACCGAGCGCATGTCGAGTTCCTTGAATTCCTTGAAGTTGCCCGAGACAGGCTTGACGCGGATGCCCTTGCCGCCCGCGCCCAAGCTCAGCGACTGGATGACGGGATGGGCCAACGCGCCCTGCGATTGCGCGGACAGCGACAAGGGCGTGCCCTGGTCGATGACCAACTCCATGCCGCTGTCGCCCAGCGGTACCCGAAATTCCTTCGGCAAATCGACGTTCAGGCCTGCCGACGCATCGCGCAGCTTGCCGGCCATGCCACCGGCGCCGCCAGCACCCGCGCCAGGTGCTTGCGCGAAGTCGAACATCCGCGTCATCTGGCTAATCGTTCCGGCCAGATCCAGGTCGGTACGCGGACTGTAGCCTGCGCGCTGCACGGCGGCCGGCAGCAAGGGTTTGAGCTTCTGATCCAGGACCTTGGCGATCTTCCACGAGCCCAGGCGGCCGAGCACGCCCAGCACGTCGAAATGCGCAGCGGCGGCGTCCGTGATGAAGCGACCCTCAGCAAAGCTCCACGTGATCGATTTCAAGCGGAAATCTGGGGCGTTGCGCACCTGGATCAGGATTCCGGGCTCCGCGGTCAGGTGAATGCCGCCGCCATCCAACCGCGCCGCCAGCCGCGACCCTGGATCGAAGTCCACTTGGATATCCGAGTCCTTGTAGGCCGTCGTGCCTTCGGTCATGGTGGCCCCGACATTTGCCGAGCGCACGGACTGTTGCGCCATACCCATCGCTTCGCCGGGCGACTGCGGCAGGCCGGGGAGGGCGGCCGGCTGCACCGCTCGCTTGCCATCCGCGTAGTTTTTGCCGCGGAGATCGTCGTTGCTGGCAGGCGCACCGGGCGCTCCACCGGGGGGCCGTGCCGCAGCCGGCTTCCCTTGCGCTGCAGCGGGTTTGCCTTGCGTGGCACCGGCGGCGGGCCGCCCTGCGGGGGCTGGCGCTTGCGGCGGCTTGGCATCGGGACTTGGCGCTGCGGGCATGAGACACCTCCGCCCGGCAACCTAGCGCGCTGATCGACAGCCGGCAAGGCGAACGGCATTGCCTGGTGCCAGTAGACCCTCGCTGGTTGCGTTTGCCAAACAGAGTACTTCTGCAACCTCCACCATGGCCTCGTGCCAAAGTGCGTGCCCGCCCGGCAACACGACGCTTTGCCCCTGCGGTGCCACGCCGGCCGCGCGCTGCGCCAGGTCCAGGTAGCGGGCGTCGTGGGTGCCCGCGAGCCACCACGAGGGCATCGTCAGCTTCGCAAGCTGCGGCCACAGGTTGGCCTGCCGACCGAGCGAGAACCGGCGCACCGCCACGGCCAGCCGGGCTGGATCGCCCTGGCGCCGGCGGGCGAGCAACTCGGCGAAGTCTGGCCGCTGCGATAGCTTGGCGAACAGCGGCTGGTCATACCAACGCGCCAGGAACGGCGCCATACCGTCGCGTGCCAATCCGGACGCCAGGAGGTCGTCAGCCGCCGCGCGCGCTTGGCGTTCGGCAGGGTCCGACAGCCCGGGCGAGGCCGACGTGACGAGCAGTCCCCGGCACCGCGTCGGCGCCGCCAAGGCCGCGTGCAGAGCCAGCCGCCCGCCGAGAGAGTAGCCCGCAAGGACCGCATGGCCGATGCCGAGACTGTCCAAGGTTGCCCAGAGTTGCCGACCAGCGGCCGGCAGTCCGCCAGGGCCCACGTCGGGCGAATCGCCATGCCCGGGCAGGTCGACCAACACGCAATGCCACCGCGGGACGCACCGTGCCGCCAGCGCCTGGCCATCGCGGCGGTCACCCAGCCACCCGTGCAGCAAGACCAGCACCGGCGCGTCGCAGGGTCCGAGCACTGCGGTCGCGAGCGGCGTCAGGTCGGCCACGTTGCCTCCAACGACTCGCGGATGCGCGCGTGCAAGGTGAGGTGCAGCGCGTGGTCGGCGCGACGGTCCGTGCGCACGTGCAGCAGGCGCGGCGACGGTGATCGCCAGGATTCGTGCAAGACTTCGAGTAGATGCGTGCCATCGACGGCCTGGTAGGACACGCCCCAGGCGGCGCAGGCGGCGGCGAAGTCCGTGCCGTGCGGGGCGGCATAGAAGCGCTCGAACACATCGGTTTGTGCCGCGATGTCGAGGAACTGGAAGATGCCGCCGCCGTCGTTGTCGACCAGCACGATCGTCACCGGTGCGCGGCTCCTGCCCAGCAACGCGAGCGAGCCGACGTCATGCAAGCACGCCTGATCACCCAGCAACAGTGTGACCGGACGACTGGCACCGACAGCGCAGCCCGTGGCCGTGGCGATGAGGCCGTCGATGCCGCTGGCGCCGCGGTTGGCGACCACCGTGCGCGGGCCACCAGTGCCCGGCGTGAACATGTCCAGATCGCGAATCGCCATGCTACTGGCGCACATCAGCACCTGCTCGGTCGGCAACGAGCGTGCCAGCGTCCGGGCGGTGGCGATGTCGTTCGCGTTATCTTGGCTGGCCAGCAGTTCGTCGACCAGCGCTTCGAGGCGAACGGACGCCGCCTGCAGGCGCAGCACCCGTGCGGAACTCCCGACGGCTCGCTGCGGCAACGCCGAGACCAACTCCGGCAAGCCGCAGATCAAGCGCAAGGTCACGGTGTGCAACGGATCGCGGCGCTCAGAGTCGGCGCGGACCACGACGTGCGCCTCGGGTCGCGTCGCCGCCAGCCACTGCCCCAATCGCTTCGACGTCACCGCTCCGCCGACCTGGACGACCGTGTCAGGCGCCTCGGTCTGACGCAACGCCGCTGACAACAGGAGCATATCGAACATCGGCACGAGGCCCGGCACGCTGGGATCGCCGCGCAGGCCGCTCGTCACATCGGCCAGCACCGGCCAACCGAGCCAGCCAGCCAGCGTGCGCACCGCGGCCTGCTCGCTCGCGTCGCGCAGGCCACCGACGACCAGCAACCCCTGGCGCGCATTCGCGACCACCGCCGTCAGGTCGCGCATCGCCTCGGCATCCGGCTGCAGACTCGGGCGGTGGTAGCGCGTCCACGGCCGCCCGCTTGCCAGCCACGTCGCGAGGCTCGGATCGGCCACCTCGACCGGAACCGGCCCGAGCGGCTCGCGCAGCATCGCGTTGATGTGCACGGGGCCAGCCGGAGGGCCCAGGCTGCGATGCACCGCCTGATCCAGCGTCGAAAGCAGAAACGCCGGCGGAACGGCAACATCCGGGCAAGGCAGGTCGACGTGCCAGCGCACGTGGCCGCCGAAGAGATGCACTTGATCCAACGTCTGATTGGCGCCCGTGGCGCGCAGTTCCGGCGGTCGATCGGCGGACATCAGCAGCAACGGCACGGCATCGGCCTCGGCCTCCAGCACGGCGGGAAAAGCGTGCGCCATCGCGGTGCCCGACGTGGTGACCAGGCAGGCCGGCCGTCCCGTCGCCCTGCCGATACCCAGGGCCAGGAAGGCCGCGCTGCGTTCGTCCGTCACCACGTGGGTTTGCAGGCCGGGGTGACGGGCCAGGGCGGCGACCAGGGGCGTCGAGCGCGATCCGGGCGCGATGCAGGCGTGGGCGACGCCCAACCGCGCGAGTTCCTCAGCAATCAGGCGGCCCCACAGGCTGTTGAGCGAAGCAGGGTGGGTCATGCGGCCTCTTCGACGGCAGTGATCGGGGCGAGGTCGGCGCCCAGGGCTTGCAGCATGCTCGCCAGTTTGGCGTCGAGTTCTCGCCATTCCGCTGCTGGCCGCGATCCGGGCACGAAGCCGGCGCCGGTGAAGGCGTGTACCGAATCGTCGCGGACCAGCGCCGACCGGATGCCGACCGCGAACTCCGCGCCTTGACTGCCCAACCAACCGATCGGGGCCGCGTAGTAATGCCTCTCGAAAGGCTCGTGCTGCAAGAGGAAGTCGTGGGCCAACGCCCGTGGCAGTCCGCACACCGCCGGGGTCGGGTGGATGGCGGCCAACAGCAGGGCGGCGCGGGACTCTGCGTTTTCTTTCCGCAACCGGCCGTGGATGGGCGTGAACAGATGGTGGACGCGCGACAGCGTTACGGTGCCAGGCCGATCCGCCGCCGACACGGACTCGCAAGCGCTCGCCAGCGTGTCGACCACATGCCGCACCACCACCGAGTGCTCGAGCAGATCCTTGGGCGATTGCAGCAGCATGCGCCGGCAGCGGTCATCTTCCAGCGCATCGGCCAGCCGCGCCGTCGTGCCAGCCAGCGCTTCGGTGGCCACAGAGTCACCTTTCAGGGCGAACAGGCGCTCTGGTGACGCTCCCACGAAGGCAGCGCCGTCCGGCAGCGGCAGGCAGAAGCGAAACGTCGCCGGATCCGCCGCGGCCAGGCGCGCCAGCAAGGTCAGCGGCGGCACCGGCGCTTCGAAGCGCAGATCCGTTCGGCGGGCCAGAACCACCTTCGTCAGCCGATGCGCGTGCAGCCCGGCCAGAGCACGTTCGCCCGTCGCCTGCCAGCCGCTCGCGTCCGGCACATGGCGGTGGCCAACCAGCCGCGGCCATTGCGGTTGCCGTTGCAAGGCGGCAGGCAGGACCAGACCGGGTTGCGACGCGTGCACGGCCAGCCAGGAGCCTGCGACATCCGTGCCGATTTCCAGTCGCGGCAGGGTGAACTGCCAGTCCGGCACGCCGCGCCAGGTGTCGTCGCCTGGCATACCGTCGGCAAAACCGAGACCTCCGTACCAACGCAGACGCGGCGGTCCGCCCGCGAGTTCGCGCATCAGCCCCGCGACACCCGCGATCGCCGTCGCCAGCGGCCCGGTTCGCTGCGCCGCCACACCGTGGCCGACGACCTGCAAACCGCCGTCGCGCGCCAACCAGGCAAACGGGTCGGTAACCGCTTGCGCCGCCAGCCAATCCAGCGACTGCCCCGTCGTCAGAGGCACTTCGACGCGCAACCAGCCGCCGTCCGCCCGCCGGTTGGCCAACGCCCGCGTCACGGCACGCAGCCCGGCGTCCACGTCGTGTTCTTCTGGCAGGCACAGCAGTTCCATGCGCTACACCTCGCCGGCATACACGTGGCAGGCGCCCAGGGTCAGCGGTGTCACCGTCACGGACCGCAGCCCGGCGGCGCGCATCTGCTCGGCGAATTCTTCGGGGGGTGGAAACGCGGCGATGCTCTGCTGCAAGTATCGGTATTCACGTGCAGACGACAGCCACGCACCCAACCGCGGCACGACGTGGTGCACGTGCCAGCGTGCCGGCCCGGCTTGCGGTTCGCCCAGTTCCAGCACCGCCACCCGCCCGCCGGGTCGTGTCACGCGCACGAATTCCCGCAGCGCTGCCGTCCGGTCCGGCACGTTGCGGATGCCGAAAGCGATGCACGTCGCAGCGAACTGCCCGTCCGCATAGGGTAAAGCCTGGGCGTCGCCGGGGGAAAGCTGAATGCGATCCGCGAGATTCGCCGCGATGACCTTGCGTTGCCCCTCGGCCAGCATGCCCGGCGACGAGTCGACGCCGATGACTCGTACGCCCGGATGCCGACGTGCCAGGGCCAGCGCCACGTCGGCGGTACCCGTCGCGACGTCGAGCACCTGATCGCCCGGGACCAACGGACCGAGTGCCGCGATCAGCCGCCGCCGCCACAAGCCGTCGAGGCCGAAACTGAGCACGCGGTTGAGCAGGTCGTAGCGCGGGGCGATGGCGTCGAACATAGCGCCGCTGCCAGGGGATGCAGTCATGGTGTCACCGTGAATGAGAGGCGAGCGGCGTGGCGCGACTCGGTGTGGAGATTCGCGCCCAGGTGCACGAGCGCGGCCAGCGATAGCGCCTGCGGGCCGTCACTGCGCGCCGAAGCTGGGTCCGGGTGGCATTCGATCAGCAGACCGTCCGCACCCGCCGCCAGAGCCGCGCGCGACAGCGGTTCGATCAGATCGCGCCGGCCGACCGCATGCGACGGATCGACCAGGACAGGCTGGCCATACACGTGCTTGAGCAACGCAACCGCGCCGAGATCCAGGGTATTGCGCGTCTCCGGGTCCACGCCGACGATGCCGCGTTCGCAAAACACCACGCCGGCCGCGCCCGCCAATAGCAGGTACTCGGCGGCGGCGCGCCACTCGGCCAAAGTCGCCGCGCGGCCTCGTTTCAGCAACACAGGTCGGCCCGTGCGACCCACCGCCGACAACAGCGCGAAGTTCTGCATGTTGCGCGAGCCTACCTGCACCAGATCGGCCACTTCGGCGACAGCCTCGACGTTGTGCTCGCTCAGGGCCTCGGTGACCAGCGCCAGACCGTAGGCATCCGCCGCCTCCCGCAGCCAGGTCAGCGCGATTTGACCATGGCCGCAGAAAGCATAGGGACTCGTGCGAGGCTTGAATGCACCGCCGCGCAGCAGCCGACCACCTGCCCGGGCGACCGCGGCCGCCGTCGTGTGCACCTGGGCTTCGGACTCCGCGCAGCACGGACCTGCCGCCAGCACGACCGGCGCGTCCCCGCCGATGCTGAGGCCCGGCCCCACCGCCACTGCTCGCCGCGATTGCCGATCGAGAAGCGGATGTTCGCTCGGTGACTGGTGGACTTCGGCCACGCCCGGCAGCCGGCGCAGCGTCTCGGCGGTTTGCGGCAGGGAGTGCGGCTCGACGCTGAACGCCGTCGTGCGTCCGCCAGCATCGCTGTGGCCCTGCACCCACAGACCCAGCGCCTGCAGGTTGGCCCGCAAGCGAGCGGGGTCGGCGTCCGCCGTGACGGTCAAGATCGTCGCCATGGCAACCTCCTCAATTCTCACGATCTATCACTGCGGCAACTACGGCGGCGAGCGCACTGCGCGCAGGGCCGGGGCTGAACTCTGCCAGCGCCGAGTTCGCCACCGCGGCACACTCCATGGCGCGTATTCGGGTCGCGGCGATGCAGCCGGTCGACACCAGCCTGACGCGCAGGTCGGCGAGCACGGCAGAGTCGGTCCATGCGCCTGGATCTGCTGCGGCGGCCTGCAGTTCGACCAGCAACGCCGGCTCTCGCTGCACGGCAATCAGCAAAGGCCAGGTCAGCTTGCCTTCGCGCAGATCGAGCAGCACGTCCTTGCCGGTGTGTGCCGGGTCTCCGGCCAGATCCAGCGCGTCATCGGTGAGTTGGAACGCTTGCCCCAGCGCCGAGCCAAAGCGGGCCGCCGCGCTCACCTCGGGCACCGTGCAACCCGCGGCCGTCGTGCCCGCCTGCATCGCCCATGCGAACAGTGACGAGGTCTTGGCCGCGACGATGCGGTCGTACAGCGCGGGATCCGGGTCGAAACGCCCGCGCAGTTCGAGTTGCAGTGCCTCGCCCGCCACCATGTCGCCGATGACGCCGAGCAGCGCGGTCAGAAGCTGGGGCGGCCCGGCCCGATCGACGCGCCGCAACGCCTCGACCAGCAAGTGATCGCCGCCCAGGACGCTGGCGGAGTTGCCGTAGATCATGCGCGCGGTCGGCGCACCTCGACGCTCCTCGCCGGAGTCGATCACATCGTCGTGCAGCAGCGTCGCCGCATGCGCAAGTTCGCATGCCACCGCCAGATCGCGCACCTTTGGCGCCGGCCGTGGCCCCAACCGCGCCGCCAGCAGCACGCACAGGGGCCGAATGCGCTTGCCGGGCCGTTGCAGCAGCCACGCCGCCGAACGCTCGGCCAGGTCGTCCTGCCGCCCGCACACGCCGCCCAGCTCACGCTCCAGGTCGCTGAGATCGCGAGCTAACCAGTCGCGGATCGCGTCGAAGTGTTGCGCGAGCGGCTGCAGCCCTTCGCGCCGGGTGACACGCGAAAGCGGTTCCAGAGTGTTGACAACCGGATCGTTCATCCTCTACCTCTCCACCATGTTCACGCACGTCTTGACAGTCAGGTTCCAACACGTCGACCGGGCGGGCATCGCCTTCTTCGCGCGCGCATTCGAGTACAGCCACGAGGCCTTCGAGGAGGTCCTAGCCGCTGCCGGTGTGACCGACGTGTTCGACCGCGAGGGTTGGGGCATGCCCCTGGTCCACGCCGAGGCCGACTTTCGCGCGCCCATGCGTCTCGGCGACCGGCTGGCAGTGGCAGTCCGCGTCGCCAGCGTGGGCCAGCGGTCCATCACGTTCGTGTTCGAGATCCGTGGCTTGCAGGATAATGTGTTGCACGCCAAGGTGCGCCACGTCCACGCCTTCGTCGACCTGAAGACTTTCCTGCCGCGCGAGGTCCCGGACAGTCTGCGCCGCGGCCTGACCGGCCTGGGCCTGCTGGAGCCATTGCCGGACGCGGCCCCGTAGCAGCTTGCCGGTCGCCGAGCGCGGCAGTTCAGGCACCAGCAGATAGCGGACCGGCCGACTGGGCGGCGGCACCTGCGCTGCCATGAAGTCATGCAGTTCAGCCACGCTCACCGGCGCCCGCACCACCACCACCGCCGCTGGCACTTGCCCCCAAATCGGGTGAGGCATGCCGACCACGATCGCTTCGGCCACCGCGGCATGGCGCAGCAGCGTCGTTTCGATGGGCTCGGGCGCCAGATTCTCGCCACCGCGAACGATGACGTTGTCTACGCGACCGTGAACATGCACCCGGCCATCGGCGTCGATCACACCGTGGTCGCCCGTCAGCAACGGCGAGGCACCGGCAAGCGGACCGGTCACCTGCAACCGCCCGTTCGGCAAGGTGGACACGGCGGCGAACGGCAGGGGCGGCAAGCCCGGGGCAGGATCGTCCGGAGCGGCGGTCGCTACCTGCGAGGCCGTTTCCGTCATGCCCCAAGTGCGCGCTACCGGCACGTGCAGCGCCCGGCAACGTGCAAGCAGCCCGGGCTCCGCGGGCGCGCCGCCGAGCAGAACCACCCGCAGTTCTTTCGGGAACGCGACACTTGCCCGCGTAGCCAGCACCCGCGCCAATTGGGTGGGCACCAGCGACACTGCCGTCGCGTCGCCCGCGTCGAGCGCCTGGGCCACGCGCGCTGCATCGAAGCGTTCGTGCAGCACCACGGTCGTTGCCAACCAGAGAGAACGCATCAGGATCGCCAGGCAGCCGACGTGGTGCAGCGGCAAGCAGGCCAGCCAGCGCTCGCCGGGATCGTGCCCCAGGCGAATGGCACTGCCGAACGTGCCGAACAGCCACTGCGCGGTCGTCAGCGCGACGAGCTTGGGGGAGCCGGTCGAACCCGAAGTCAGCACGTGCACGCGCACCTCGGTCAGCGCCCAGTCCTGTGCTGGATGGACAGGCAACCCGGACAACGCAGCCACGGTGGGCAGTTCACGCACGCGCCAGGGCCCCGCGGGCACAGCCAGCCCCGGTGCCACCAGGACAATGTCGGGCTGGAGCAGCCGCAAAGCCACGGCCCGATCCGCCAGCGTAGCCCGGACGTCTAGCGGCGCCGCGACCGCGCCCAGCCAACCGATGCCATGCAGGGCGACCACGAACGGAGCGGCGGCAGGCGCGAGCAGGGCAACGGTGTCGCGTCGATCGCGGTGAGGACCCGGACCGACGCCTTGCCGCGCGAGCCAGGTCGCTAGCTGCCCTGACAGATCAGCCAGTTGGCGAAAGTTCAGGGTCTCGTGAACATCGGCATGCAACGCGGCGTGGTGCGGGCGAGCCACGGCGGCAGCTGACAGCGGCTGGGGGATGGTCAGGCCAGCGACCGGCAGCGGCGACCGCCGGCTATGGCCAGGGGCAAGGCGGCGATCGAGACCGACGCCGATCAGCGCGTGCGGCGGACAGGCACGGGCCACGGCGACCACGGCGGCCTCGGCGACCGGACCATCGAGGCAAGTCGTCACCACCACGCGCAATCCCGCCGCCGCCGCCGCGTGCGCGAGCGCTACGGTGCCGTGCAGGCTGCCCACCAGCATCGGCTTCAGCACCACGATGTCGGCGGCGCGCGCGGCCAGCACCGCGGCCAAGTCATTGCCATCACGGCAGGATTCATCCACTGCCAGCGCGATGCCGAGGCCGTGCTGGCTGGGCGCGCGGGTCCAGGAGCGCAGGGCGGCCAGGGCGGCGAGGTCGCGATCCCGCACCGGTTCCTCGAGCCACTCGATGCCATGTGGGGCAAAGGCGGTCAGAGCGGCTTGGGCTTCAGCCAGCGTCCAGGCTCCGTTGGCGTCCAGGCGCAGGCGCACGTCCGGGCCCACGGCCGATCGCACCGCGGCGACCCGCGCCACGTCGGCCT
Source organism: uncultured Enterobacteriaceae bacterium (assembly GCA_964356325.1). Classification (GTDB taxonomy): domain Bacteria; phylum Myxococcota_A; class UBA9042; order UBA9042; family UBA9042; genus CAYHHL01. The sequence continues at coordinate 17,506 of CAYHHL010000006.1, forward strand.
CAAGCGGCAGGCGGCCCACCTTGACCTTGACCGCAGTGGCTCCGGCCGCGACGGCTGCGCGCGCCCCGGCGGCGTCGTCGACCAGCGCGTGCAGCGGCAGCGCGGCATCTTCGCGTCCACCCAAGAGGACCGCGACACTGCGGCCGGTCCGTTGTGCCAGCAGTTCCAACAACGCCTGTTCGACGGCGTGCCCGGCGGCGGGCGGCAAGGCCAGACCGGCGACGAATTGCGCGATCTCACTGGGTTGTTCCGGCACGACGGACAAGGCGAGCTGCCGCAGGGCGAGCGCGGTGCCGCGATCGGATCGTGGCAGTGGCGCCGCTTCGCCCACACCGGTGTGCTCGGCCTCGTCGGTCAGGCTCAGCGTCCAGCCCTGCCGCCGCGTGAGAACCGCGCGTGCGGTGTGGACGGGCGGCTGCAGGAAGCCGCGCCACGGCACCAGACCGATGGCGGTAATCCTCATGACAGTACGCCTGTGAAGAGCAGCATTCCCACGGCCAGGAGCGCGCCGAACAGGGCTTCCAGGCGTGCGGTTCGCGCCAGCCACGGGTTCAGCGCCGCGCCGTCGGTCCGCCATAGGGCTCGGATGCAGACCGCCGCGACCGGCAGCGCCAGCCATGAGAGCAGCCAGCCCGGCCCGGCGCGGCCCGTGACCACGGCTAGAACTGGCGAGAGAAAAGCGAGAACGACCAAGCCCGTATACTCCCACCGAGCCGCCGTGGCGCCGAAGCGTACCGCGAGCGTCCGCTTGCCGGCTCGCGCGTCACCGCTGCGATCGCGAAGGTTGTTGACGACCAACACGCCTGTCGCCAGCGCGCCGATCGGAATCGAGGCCAGCAGACTGTTCACGGAGGCGTGACCAAGCTGCACGTACGCCGTGCCGCAGACCGCCACGGGGCCGAAGAACGTGAACACCAGGACGTCGCCGAGCCCCAGATAACCGAGTGGCCGCGGCCCGGCCGTGTAGCCGATGGCGGCTGTCACGCCGGCGAGACCGATCGCCACGACCGGCCAACCGGCGTGCCAGGTCAGCCACCCGCCTACTATCAACGCCAGCGTGAACGCCACTGCCGCGCCTTGCCACACTTGCCGCGCGGTCAGCCAACCCCGCTGCGTCGCACGGGCCGGGCCGAGACGTTCCGAGGTGTCGGCCCCGCGGGTGAAGTCTCCGGCATCATTGACGAAATTGCAGCCAATTTGTAGCAGCAGCGCGCCCGCCAACGCCGCCGCCGCAGGGCCTGCCGCGAAGCCGCCCTGCGCCGCGGCTACCGCTGACCCGACTACCACGGGCACCGCGCCCGCCGGCAGCGTCGCCGGTCGAGTCGCGGCGAGCCATACCGCCCAACTCGACGGTCGCGAGGCAGCAAACTCGGTCAAGGCGGCCTCCGGCACGTCGAAGTCCTTCACGGCAAACGCGGAAAGCGCTTGAAGTCCGGCTTGCGCTTTTCCACGAACGCATCGCGACCTTCCTGGGCCTCCTGGCTCATGTAGAACAAAAGTGTGGCATTGCCAGCGAGTTCCTGGATTCCGGTTTGCCCATCGCAGTCCGCGTTCAGCGCCGACTTCAGGCAACGTAGCGCCAGCGGCGAGTGCGCCAACATTTCGCGGCACCACTGCACGGTCGTCGCTTCGAGGTCCGCTTGCGGCACCACGGTATTGACGAGACCCATCTGCAGCGCCTCGGCCGCCGAGTACTGCCGGCACAAGAACCAGATTTCTCTCGCCTTCTTCTGGCCGACGATGCGCGCCAGGTAGCCCGCGCCGAAACCGCCGTCGAAGCTGCCGACCTTGGGTCCCGTCTGACCGAAGATCGCGTTGTCACTGGCAATCGTCAGGTCGCACACGAGGTGCAGCACGTGGCCGCCGCCGATCGCGTAGCCGTTGACCATGGCTACGACCGGCTTGGGCAGCGTGCGGATGAACCTTTGCAGTTCCAGTACGTTCAAGCGTGGTACACCGTCGGCGCCGACATAGCCGGCCTCGCCGCGCACGGTCTGATCACCACCAGAGCAAAAGGCCTTGTCACCCTGGCCGGTCAACACCACGACGCCAATCTGCGGATCTTCCTTGGCGTCCAGGAATGCCGCGCTCAGGTCGAACAAGGTCTGCGGCCGGAACGCGTTGTGCACGTGCGGCCGAGCGATGGTGATGCGGGCAATGCCCTCGGCCTTGTCGTAGGTGATGTCTTCGAAGTCACGGACTTTTTGCCAGTCCAGCGTAGGCGCCGGCGACTCCGTTGGCTTCGGTAAGTTCTGCGTATCCTGACCCATCGTGTCGCCCTCCGTTTCTACAAGCCTACGCCGCGCCGAATCGATGTTCAAGATGTCGTGAACAACATTTGTGGCTTGCAGCGGGCTTGCAACCGGCGCGAGATCCGGCACGATGGCCGCATGTCCAGCTTGCCCACCCAGCCGAACTCGTCTGAATTCGCCCGTCGGCGCCTCGATCGACTCGTGCTCCAAGTGTGTGAAAGCGTAGGCGCTTTCATCGAATGGTGGGGCTTCAAGGCGATCCACGGTCGGGTGTGGACGCTGCTGGCCCTGCACCGCGAACCGCTGTCGCAAGCCGAAATCGCGCGCCAGCTGGGCGTGTCGCGGGCGCTACTGAGTTCAGCGATTCATGAACTGCAGGATTTTGGCCTGGTCAGACCGCTGGACGCAGGCCGCAATTCACCTTGGCAAGCGGTGCTGGACGTGTGGCCGGTCATCGGCAAAGTGCTGCGCCACCGCGAGTGGGCCATGGTCCAGGTCACGAAGGCGGCGCTCGAGGCGGCCATCGAGGAAGCCGATCTGGCCGAGGCCAGCGGGGAAGTGGTTGCGTACGATGTCCGGCGGATGCGCATGCTGTTGGCGCTGACCGAGACCGCGCACGTGACGTTGCGCCTGTTGGTGGCCCTGCGTGTACATAAGTCTATGGAATATCTGGGTGAGTCCCTGGGTCGGGCCTCGACGATCCTGCGGGTGTTGCGGCTGAAGTAGCATCCGCGGCGCTGGCTTGGGTGGCACGTTGGTGAAAATGCCGAGCCGCTGCGGTCCGGATCGCCGAGTACGGGTCACAGCCGTCGCGAGCAGTGGTAAGCTGCGCGAAGGCGGGGAGGGCGGGGCGGTGGACGTTCAACTGACGATCGACGGAAGGGTGCTGGACGCGCAAACCGGCGAGACCGTGCTGGAAGTTGCGGCCCGTCACGCGATTTACATCCCGACGCTGTGCCACTTCAAGGGCCTGTCGCCGCTGGACACGTGCCTGGTGTGCGTGGTCGAGCTGGCCGGCCAGGACGCCCTGGTGCCAGCGTGCGCGACACCTGTGGCGCTGGGCATGAACGTGACCGTGACTTCGGATCGCCTGCAGGCGGCACGGCGCGGCGCGGTCGAGCTGCTGCTATCCGAACACCGCGGCGAGTGCCTTGCCCCGTGTGAAATCGCCTGTCCGGCCGGTTTGGACATTCCTGGCTTTCTGCAAGCGCTGCCAGTGGATGCCAAGGCAGCGGCGGCGCTGGCGGTGCGCGGTCTCGCCCTGCCGGCGACGCTGGGCTGGATCTGCGACGCGCCGTGCCAGCGCGCCTGTCGCCGCGGCGAGATCGACAGCACGATCGACATCCGTGCGCTGCACCTGGGCACGGCTACGCGCGAAGTGTTCTCTGACCTGGACGCCGATCCGCGCGCGCCGGCTACGGGCAAGCGGGTGGCCGTCGTCGGCAGTGGTCCGGCGGGGCTCGCGGCGGCGCTGCGGACCTTGCTGCACGGCCACGCGTGCACGCTGTACGAACAGGAGCTGGAACTCGGCGGCACGCTGCGGGCGTCGAGCGAAAGCGTCTTGCCTGCCGCGGTGTTGGCAACCGATCTCGCGGTCCTGCAACGCCTGGGGCTGCACGTGCAGACCGGCGTGCGCTTGGGTCGCGAGCTGGAGTGGGCCGACCTGCTGGCGAGCTTCGACGCGGTGGTGCTGGCGACCGGCGACGCTTCGGACCTGCCGGCGCTCGCCGATCCGCGCACGGTGCGAGCGGGTGCCGCGGCCGGTCGCGCGGGAAAGGCCGTTCGCGTGGTGGCAGACGGTCTTGCCGCCGCCGACGCCATCGATCGCCTGCTGATGGCCAAGCCGGCGCCGCCCGCGCGCATCCGGGTGCGTTACGGTGAACTGGACCAGGCTGAGCGCACATTCCTGTATCGCAACGCGGATCCGGGACCGGCAAGCGTTGTGGCCGATGCGGCAGAGGCGGCGCGGCAGGAGGCCCTGCGTTGTCTTGCCTGCGGTTGCGCGGAGCACGACACTTGTGCCTTGCGCTTGGTGGCCGGCGCGCTGGCAGCGGTGCCCAAGCGCTTCGAGGGGGCGCACCGTCCCATGGCCCGCGACGACTCCCACGCGGATCTCGTTTACGAATCGCACAAGTGCATCCTGTGCCAGGCGTGCGTGCGCCTCGCCGAGCCCAGCGCCGCGTATCCCGGCCTGACGATCGCGGGTCGTGGCTTTGCCTGCCGCGTGGTGGCGCCCTTGGACCAACCGCTGGCGACTGCCCTGGACTCCGCCACCGCGCTGCGCATCGCGGCTGCCTGCCCGACCAACGCGATGCGCGAGAAGTCGTCGTTCGAACGCAAGCGCTGACCATGACACTGGAAATGACGGGGCAAGACATGGACGGAAGCGGGAATCAGACCGATGCGCCGATGCAGCGTGTGTCCAGCCGTTTGGTGCACAAGACGCCCTGGCTCGGCGTGCGCGAGGATCAGGTGCGCATGGCCGACGGTCGCCAAAGTGCCTACACGGTCATCGAATGCGGCCATTGCGTGGGCGTGCTGCCGCTGCTCGAGGACGGTACCGTGCTGATGGTGCGCCAGTACCGTTACGTCGCGGGGTGTTACACGTGGGAGATGCCGACGGGAGGCGTGCGCCCGGGCGAGTCGTTCACTGACGCGGCGCAGCGTGAATTGGCCGAAGAGGCAGGGCACCGCGCCGGGACGCTGATTCCGTTGTCGGTCTACCACACCAGCAAGAGTTCCATCGACGAGACCGCGCACCTCTACCTCGGCCGTGACCTGGTGCCGGCGAGCGCGACCGCGGACGAGGACGAGCAGATCGACGTGACGGCGATGCCTCTGGCGCGCGTGCTGCGGATGGTGCTGGATGGCGAGATCACCGATAGCATGACCATCATTGCCGTGCTGCACGCCGTGCGCCTTGCCTGAACGCGCTGGGCGCAGGCGCATTGTCAGGTGGCTCGCAAAGGGTTACTACCGGGCGTCAGCCGTTGCCCGGAGGTGCGCAGTGTCCAAGCCCGCCCAAGCTGAATTCGACTGCGATGTCCTGGTCATCGGCTCGGGCTTCGGCGGCGCCGTGTCCGCACTGCGCTTGTCCGAGAAGGGCTACGCGGTCCTGTTGGTCGAGCGCGGCAAGCGCTGGCCGGAAGGCTCCTTCCCCAAGACCAACTGGAACGTACGCAAGTCCATGTGGGCGCCCGCGATCGGCTGTCACGGCATCCTGAACTTGTCACTGTTGGACGACGTTTTCGCCCTGTCCGGCAGCGGCGTGGGCGGCGGCAGCCTGGTGTACGCCAACACGCTGTTGGTGCCGCCCAGGCCGTTCTTCGTCGATCCGCAGTGGGCGGGCATGTGCGACTGGCAAACCGAGCTGGCGCCGCACTACCGCACCGCCCAGCGCATGCTCGGGGCCGTGCCTAATCCGGTGCTGGGGCCGGCTGATCAGGTGCTGCGTGAAGTGGCCGAGGAAATGGGCTGCGGCGATCGCGTGAAGGTCACCGACGTCGGCGTGTTCTTCGGCACTCCGGGCGAAACCGCGGCCGATCCCTACTTCGGCGGTGTAGGCCCCGACCGCAAGGGCTGCATCCGCTGCGGCGCGTGCATGACCGGCTGCAAGCACAACGCCAAGAATACGCTGGACAAGAACTACCTGTATCTCGCGGAAAAACGCGGCGCACGCATCCAGCCCGAGCGCGAAGCCGTCGCCATACGTTGCATCGGCGGCCCCGATCGGCGCGGCGCGGACGGCTACGAAGTCGTGCTGCGACCGTCCTTGGGCCCCTGGCCGCGCTTGTTCGGCGCCAGGCAGACCGTGCGCGCGCGTCAGGTCGTGTGCGCGGCGGGCGTGCTCGGCACCTTGCCTTTGCTGATGCGCAGCCGTGATCAGGGCCACTTGCCGCACTTGCCGGCCACGCTCGGCGACAAGTTGCGCACCAACAGCGAGGCGATCGTCGGCGCCATCGCTCACGGCGGTGCGGTCGACTACTCCAAGGGCGTGGCGATCACCAGCGGCGCCCACTTCGACGACCACACGCACATCGAGGTGGTCCGCTACGGTGAGGGCCAGGACGCGCTCAGCTTGCTGGGGACCCTGCTGACCGACGGCGGGGGCAAGATGCCGCGTGCGATTCGCTGGTTGGGCACTTGCTTGCGCCATCCGTTGACCTGGGCGCGCAACCTCTGGCCGTTCGGTTGGGCCAAGCACGGCATCATCCTGCTGGTGATGCAGACCTTGGACAACAGCTTGCGGGCGACCTGGCGCGGTGGACGTTTCAGCCCTTGGCGCAAGACCTTGCGCACGGAGTTGCCTCCCGGTGGCGCCGCCAACCCGACCTACATCCCGCTGGGCAACGAGGTGGCACGTCGCGTCGCCCAGAAGATCCAGGGCCACGCCATGAGTTCGATCAACGAGGTGCTGTTCAACGTCCCGACCACCGCGCACATCCTCGGCGGCTGCGCTATCGGCCCCGAAGGCAGTGGCGTCATCGACGGCGGCAGTCGCGTGTACGGCTACCAGGGCCTGTATGTGTGCGATGGTTCGATGATGCCGGCGAACCTGGGGGTGAATCCGAGCCTGACGATTACCGCGCTGACTGAGCATGCGATGGCGCAGGTGCCGGTCAAGGGTTGAGGCGGTTGTCAGGCGCCGTTGCAACCCCAAGGAGTATCATGCAGGATCCGTACGGCCACCGCTGGTCCATGTCGTCCGAGCATAGCGACAAGAAGCCTGTCACCGAGAGCGACGAGTATCGCAAGCGTGCGGAGACGCGGTACCCGACTTAGCCGAAGCCGGAGCCGGAGCCGGAGCCGGAGCCGGAGCCGGAGCCGGGGCCGGAACCGGGGCCGGAGCCGGAGCCGGAGCCGGAGCCGGAGCCGGAACCGGAACCGCGGCCGGAGCCGAAGCCGCGCTGGATCGGCTTGCATAGGCGGCGGGGGCACTGCCACCCGGCGGGGCCGCCAACCCGACGCATTGCACATCAGCGTCGAACCGCGACGTCCTCCAACACATAGCAGCCATGTCACCGTCGCCGAATCGATCCCCGCCCCGCTGGGTTACGAACACCTCTGCGGACGGCGCGACCTAAAGATCCTCCGGTCGCAACCCCGTGTTCCGGGCGAGCCGCGCCATCATCTTCGGCCCGATCTCCTCACCGTCGTGGAAGGCCCACACAACGTCCAGCCAGGCTTCCCGCCGCAGAATCTGGTGCGAGCCACCGCCACGACCTTCGACGCGCGCCCATCCCAGACGCAGCAGCGCCGCCAAGACGCGTTTCGCCTTGCACGCTGGCCAGACACTCATGCAGCACGCTTGGCCAGGGAGAATGTCACAGACGTCAGGCGCGCGGAGTGTTCGTGCTCGAGCCGATCCGCCATCACGCGCAGTGCCAGCGCCTGCACCTGCGCTATCGCGGCCGCGCGCGTTGTGCCGTAGACCAGAACGCCAGCCAACTCTGGGATCTCGGCGATCCAGCGGCCGTCTTCCTCGCGTTCCAACTCTATGTGCAGCATGTTGCCTCCAGAACGCCTGGGATGATCATGTGGACGCGGGTGCCGGGTGTCAACACCCACATGCATCCGCATGGCCGAAGCCGACTGGCGGCCCCGAAGGCAGCGGCGTCATCGACGGCGGCGGTCGTGTTTACGGCTACCAGGACCCGTACGTGTGCGACCGCCATGGTCTGAGATGTACTTCCGCGCTCAGGCCACATTCGCCTGGAAATGCAAGCGTATCACCCGGCTGACCAGACGCCGATTACCGTGCTGACCGAGCAGGCGATGGCTCAGGTTCCGGCCAAGGGTTGAGCCGGAAGCAGCCGCCTACGGATCGCCGGCGTCGTCCTGGCAGATGCGCGCGCGCTGTGACGGCTGGCGCGGAAGTGGGGCTCTTCTCAGCTCTTGCTGGACGCGCCGGACGCGGGGCTCGACCGTCTTGAGGTCGGGGCATTCTTTGCGAAATAATACGTAACCATCTGTATTCGCACCCGGGGTCACTGTATCCGCCGTGATACAGTGACCCGGCACGGCACCGGTTTGTGCGCCATGCAGAGCAGCCGCTTGCCGCGGCCCGGCAACAGCGCCAAGCTGCGGGGATGGAGGCTGAAGTGTCAGTTTCGCGGCGAGAAAGGCGGTCGGCTTCCGGGGAGACGGGCTTGCGCGGCCTGTGTACACCGAAGAGGATCGCTCGATCCTGCAGTCACGGCTTGCACAGCGGTGCATAGCGGGCGACCCACGCCACGGACTCCGCCTGCCCCCGTCGGTCCGGCCGCCACCAGGGTGCCCTGTGGCTGCGCGGCGAGGTACTCGACCGGCTGGTCGGCGGACACGGAGTGCCACACGGCTTGCGGCTGTCCGGTGCAGGTCGGCTGGGTGCATGCCGTCCCGGCTAATAGTCTTGTCTTCCTTGGTAGGCGATTGGCCCGCTTGCTCGCCGGTCAATTGCTCGCCGTTTTCGTGCTGGCGGTTCAAGGCCTGCCATCACCACGGGGAACAACGCCCACCTACACAACTCAACCCGCCCCGGCATCGGTCGGCGTTGTTCACCTCCACGCAAGCCTCGCCCAGTTCCAAGCGCCTGCGACAGAATCCCGCCACGCAACTCCGGTCGAAGTCAGCCATGCCGCAAACGCCCGCGAAGCAGGCTTCTCCCTCGGCCAGTTCGCGCAGGCACGGCGACGGTGATCGCGCAGGCCAGCCTCCGTCGCGTCCGGTTCCGATCTCCACGCACGTTGGCGTCGCTCTCAGTGCGCACAGTGGCCGCCCACGCAACTCAGGCCCGAGCGGCAGCGCGCAACGCCTTCCCCATCCTCGCAAGCGGCACCGAGCTCCAAGCGGCTCCGACAGAATCCCTTCACGCAACTCCTGTCGAATTCCAACATTCCGCAAAGTCGTCTCGGGCAAGCATCGCCCTCGGCGAGTTCACGCACGCACAGTCGACGCTGTGGGTGGCACACGAACGGTGAGCGACAGCCCCAGTCTCCCGGCCTGAGTTCTGGGCTCGCCGAGCCGCACGGCTCTCCCTCGGTCGGCAACCCGACGCAGCGCCCGGCCCCGTCCTTCGTGGCACCCTGGCACTGCAACTCGTAACCGCACTCGTCATCGACGCGGCACGGCCCGCCAGCCTTTTGCATGCGCAGGCAGACCCGGCCCGTAGCCAGCGCGGTGCAGTACAGGCCCTCCTCGCACATCGTGGTGTCGGACCCTTCACAGGCCTGCCCTTCCCCTAGCCGCTTCGAACAGCGAGGCCCGGCGGCAGTGTCCAGGCAAAACAAGCCCTCGGCACAGGAACCGGGCCTGCAAGCCTGGCCCTCGGCCAACCGTTCGCGACAGACGGCCGGCTTGCTTTCGACATCGCACCACAGGCCGGAAGCGGGCTCGCAGATGTACTTGCAGCGTGCACCGGGAGTCGAGCCCCAGGGCAGGCAGCGTCCGTCGATGCAAAGCCTGGTGCCCGCATCGCAATCCGCGTCGCTCGAACAGCCCCCGTCCACCGAGGGCTTGCCCTGGACGGCGACAGCCCGGCACACGCCAGATTTGCTGTAGGGGCTCACAATGGTTGCGCTGCAGACCCGGCTCGCACACTCCTCGCGCAACCGGCACAGTGCACCGACCACACCCTCGCCGTGGAAGACATGGGCGCAAACCGCCTCGCGAAGTTCCTCGGCGTCACAGAGACCGAACGCATGCACGCAGCGCGCGCCTGCACGGGCGTCATAGGTCAGCTTGCCGGCCCGAACGGCGTCCTCGTACTGCGAGCCGTGCATGCGGCGAAAAGCGGCAAACATTGCCAGACAAGCTGGCAGGTCGGGACGTCGGCCGGGGCACCGGGCCAGGCTGCCGCACATGGCTTCGTCACGGGCCTCTTCGTACCGCTCGATCGGCAATGGCGCAGGCCCGTCCGTGCCAGTCGGAGCGTCGGCCAAGCGCGGCAGACCGGTGGGCACGGCGAGGCCCGCTTCGACCCCGCGTGCAGTGACGGCCGACTGGGCCGGACCGGGCTCTCGGACGCGATGCTCGACCGTACCTGCGTTGGTTGCGACGTCCACGGGGCGGTAATCGCGAACGAAAAGCCAAGCGAGCACCCCGACGGCGATCGCGCAGGCCAGCCAACGTCGCGTTCGGTTCCAATCTCGACGCACGTTGGCCTCCCGCCAGCAGAACCGCAGTCTGCGCCGCCGCCACGGAGTTGTCAGCCCGGCAGGAAGCCCTCGAGCGCACGCTGCCAGGACAACTCGCCAGCCACCGTCTCGGCCACGGCGCGGGCAACGTCGAGAGCCTGCACATCGCCATTGCGGAGTCGCTTCTTCCGAAGACTGGCGTCTGAGCCGAGAGCGGACGGGCCTTGCGCCACCACCCCACCGCGCTACCCTGGCAGCCGCGCCGCACACCACCGGAGAACAGCATGGGCCTGCCGCAACGTGAGACGAAACGCTTCACCTACGCCGACTACCTGCGCTGGCCGGACCCGCCGCGCCGCGAGTTGATCGACGGCTCGCCCTATGCCATGGCGCCCGCCCGCGACCTCGCGCACCAGGATGTCGTCGGCGAACTCATCCTGCAGCTCAAGCTGGCCCTCGAAGGCAAGCCCTGCCGGGCGTTCGTCGCCCCGGTCGCCGTCCGCCTGCCCAAGCACGACGAGGCCGACGAGAGCATCGACACCGTGGTCCAGCCCGACGTGTTCGTGGTGTGCGATCCCGGCAAGCTCGATCGCCGCGGCGTGCGCGGGGCACCGGACTGGGTGATCGAGGTCCTCTCGCCCGGCACCGCTGCCCACGACATGATCCGCAAGCGGCGCGCCTACGAACAGGCCGGCGTGCGCGAGTACTGGCTGGTGCACTTGTTCGACCGCGTGGTCACCGTCTACCACCTGCAGGACGGCGCGTACGGTCGCCCGGATACCCAGGAACTCGAAGGCGAAACCGCGGTGGCGGCGCTGCCCGGCGTGGTCGTGCAATGGGCGCCGGTCGCGCGCTGGCTGCCGCCCCAAGAAGCTTGAACCTGTCACCTGGAGTCCCGCCATGCTGCCCCTCGTCCTCGGTCTGCTGCTGTTCCTCGGCATCCACTCGACCTCGATCGTCGCCCCCGCCTGGCGTGACCGCACCGCCGCCCGCCTCGGCACGGGGCCGTGGAAGCTGCTCTACACCGTGGTCGGAGTCATAGGTTTCGCACTCATCGTCTGGGGTTATGGCCAGGCCCGCCGCGATCCCACGTTCCTGTACTTCCCGCCGCGTGGCCTGGGCCACTTCGCCTTGCTGCTGCTGGTGCCGGTCTTCCCCCTGCTGCTCGCCGCCTACCTGCCGGGCAAGATCCGCAGCAAAACCAAGCACCCCATGCTCGTCGCGACCAAGCTCTGGGCGCTGGCGCACCTGATGGCCAATGGCGGCTTGCATGACGTGGTGCTGTTCGGCAGCTTCCTGGCCTGGGCGGTGGCGGATCGCATCTCGCTGAAACGACGCCCGTCTCAGCCGGTCCCTGGCGCGCCGACCCTGGCCGGAGCCGAACGACGTGGGCCGTACAATGACGCCATCGTGGTGGTGGCCGGTCTGGCGCTGTACGTCGTGTTCCTGCTGTGGGGGCACCGCGCGCTCATCGGGGTGTCGCCGATGCCGTGACGTTGCCTGCTGCACTGGCAGCCCGCGCCGTTTAGACGTTGAACCAAGGCGTCACCCAAACGTACTTCACGTTGAGCAGCAACCGCAGCGCCATCTTCAGCGGAATCGCCAACATCGTCAGCAGCAGGAACGCCGTCAACGCGTAGCGAGCCCCGCCCAGGGTCACCAGCGCGGGCGATCGGCGCCGCCACAGCCAGTACACCGGGGCCAGCGCGTACCAGCCCAGGACCAGCGCCATGCCCGCGAGGAACGCCGGCGTGCCCGTGTGGATACCCAGCAGATCCGTCAGGTTGACGTTGGTCAGGTGCGGCGTCTTGGCGATGTCCCAGGACTGCCACGGCCAGTACCAATTCCAGCCGGGACCGCGGCAGAACACGCCGATGAGGATGGGCGCGATCCACAACCCCAAGAAACCGAACAGGAACGTGGCGATGGCGAACGGTCGCTCGCGTATCGTGTAGTAACCGCTGCCGTGCGGGTTGCGGTCCAGGTAGGGAATCGCCATGAGTCCCACGACGATGAGCAGCGGCAGGATGACGCCAGCGATCCACGGGTCGAAGTAGACCAGCAGTTCCTGCAAGCCGAGGAAATACCACGGCGCTTTGGACGGATCCGGCGTGCGGTTGGGATCGGCGGCTTCCTCCAACGGCGCGTCAATCGCGATCGACCACACGGTCAGCACCACCATCGCCACCAACGTCGTCAGCAACTCGATGCGCACCAGATGCGGCCACGTGGTCACGGCGTCGGGCAGCGTTTCGTCGGCTGGGCGCTCGGTCATCGCCGCATCTCCCGCTCGATTTCGTCCTTGCGACCCGCGCGGATCAGGCGGTCATGGCGCAAGGCCTGGCGCAACCAGACGCCGAGCAGGAAGCCCAGCGCCAGGACCATGCCGGCGATCGGCAGGTTGTCGGGTTGCTTCAGGATGGTCAGGAAGTTGTCCATCAGCTGCCACTCTTGGGCCGAAAGCCGTGTGCGCGCGTGGGGGCGATTCCAGGCGATGGCTCTTCGGCGTGGGGCGGTCCCGAAATGCCGCCGTCTTTTCGCACCCGCCAGAAGTGCACGATCATGAACACGCAGGCGACCAGGGGCAAGAACACGCAATGCAGCACGTAGAAACGCAGGATCGCCGGATCGCCCACCTGGGGTCCGCCGAGCAGAAGCGCTCGCAGATCAGTGCGTTCCGTGACGCCCGTCAGCCCGGCGCCCGGCCCCTCGTGACCGATGAACGGCGTCGCCGCGGCCATGTTGGTGCCGACCGTGATCGCCCAGCGCGCGAGTTGGTCCCACGGCAGCAGGTAGCCGGTGAACGACAGCAGCATGGTCAGCGTCAGCAGCAACACCCCGACCATCCAGTTGAATTCGCGCGGTGCCTTGTAGGAACCCGAGAGGAACACCCGCAGCATGTGCAGCCACACCAGGATGACCATCGCGTGCGCGGACCAGCGGTGCATGTTGCGCATCACCATGCCGAACGGGATCTCGTGCTGCAGGTTCTTCATGTCGACGTAGGCGTGCGCGGCGGTCGGGCGGTAGTAGAACATCAGCACGACGCCGGTGACGACGGTGACCAGGAACATCAGGAACGACAGCCCGCCCATGCCCCACGTGTAACGCAAGCGCAGGCCGTGACGGCGGATCGTCGGCGGGTGCAGGTGCAGGAACACGTTGCCGGTGATCTGCAGCATCCGGTTGCGCGGCGTGTCGTCGAAGCGGTGACGGAACACGGAGTCGTAGAGTTGGCGCAGCAACCCCGGACGCTCCGGCTTGTTCTCGACCGGCGGCGGCTCGTGCTCGAAGGGCGCGGTCATGCGCGCTCCTTGGTGGGAACCGCCAGAGTGGCACCGGGTTGGCCCCAGTCGGCGCGCTCGAAACGTCGGCCGACGTCGACCCAGAGATCGCCGGCGTCGTCCTGCCAGATGCGCGCGCGTTGCAAGGGCCGCGGTGCCGGTCCCTCGAAGTTGACGCCGGCGGTGTCGAACCCCGAGCCGTGGCAGGGACATTTGAACTTGGATTCGCGGCTGTACCAGCGCGGTGTGCAGCCCAGGTGGGTGCAACGGCCGAAGATGGCGTAGAGCCGGCCGCCTTCGTGGACGATGAACACGCGCCAGGTCTTGAGGAATCGGTCGCTGACGGTGCCGGGAGCATAGTCGGTGGGCCGGCCGGCGCGAAACAGGGTGGGAGCCTCGACCGGGGCGCGGCGAAACAACAGGCGACCGAAGGCGGCGCTGGCGGCGAGCAGCGACGTGCCGACCGCGGACCAGCCCAGGGCGGTCAGGACGTCGCGGCGTCCCCACAAGTGCGCGCGGCCCGCCTTGTCGGCATCTCGTGGGCTGTCGCTCATGGCGCATCTCCCTTGCGGTCACTCTCTGGGCGTGCGTCGGCGTCGGTAGCCACGGGCAACAGCCCGAGGTGCATCAAGTAGTCTACCAGCAAGTCGATCTGCGCGCCCGCGTCGCCGCCCAGGATGTCGTGGACCGGCGTTTGGCCATCGGGGAAGAACTGCGGCATGCGCGTGCCCGGCAGCAGCTTGTCGGGATCTTGCAGGAACTTGCGAATCCACGCCGGATCCAGGCGCTGGCGGGCCAGGCCGAGGTCGGGCGCCAGTTGCGCGGTTTCGACACCCTCGCCGCGCTGCATCCGGTGGCAGGTCACGCACTTGAGCCGGTCGAGCAACTGCGCGCCCAGCCGAGCGCGTTCAGGCGTCAGCGGCCGCGTCGCCAGGGGGCGCAGCGAGGGCGGTTGCGCGGCATGCTCGGCGAACCAGGCGGTCACGGCCTCGGCCTCTGCCGCGGTCAGGCGAAAGCGCGGCATGCGTACTTCCAGCCACGGCCGCAATGGCCCGGGATCCAACAGGTAACCGTACAGCCATTGCGGTTGCAGGCGGGCGCCCGCGCCGTCGAGTTGCGGCGGAGCGAGGTGGGCGTCGCCATAATAGCGCGCAATCGCTCCGGCCTGACCGTCGAGCTTGTGGCACTGGCGGCAACCGCGCTCCTCGATGACGCGCTCGGCGAGGCGGTGCTGCGCGGCACGGGGCGGTTGCACGCGGTAGGCGGCGGGCGGGGAATTGGCCCTGAGTCCGCGCAGGTACACCGCCAGGCCGAGCACCTCCGGCTCGGACAGGGCCCACTGCGGCATCACCGGGTGGATATCGGCCGTCGCCAGCGCCCGCGGTGTGCGCAGCTTGGTCTCGGTGAAGCGGGCCCAGGTGCGTTGCGGGCGCGGAGGCGGCGCCGCTCCGAAGTGCATGTCGCGGGGATCCTTGGTGCCGTAGTCGCTGAGGTCTGGCCCCGGCCGGCCGTCCTGCTCGAAGCCGGCGATGTCGTGGCAGCCGAAGCAACCATAGGTACCGATGAGCTTCTTGCCCGCCTGGGCCAGCGCCGGATCGATGGGCGCCAGCAGCGCGGGTGGCGCGGGCAGCTTCGGTGTCGTCGCCGCGGTGGTCAGCCAGGATGCGAGCGCGTGCGCCTCGGAACGGGTCAGGCGCGGCGTCGGCATCGTCGCCTCGGGCCAGTACTGCGTCGGATCTTGCAACCACGCGAAAACGAAGCCGGGACGCACGCGCGCAGCCAACTCGCCCAGCGGAGGCGCGAAATCGCCGGTCTGTGCAGCATGGGCCGCCAGCGCCGCGGTCGCCGTCGCAGCTGCGGGCTCGGGCGCTTCTCCAAACGAATCCCAAGCATCGTTGCCAGCTTGCGCGTCCGGTTTGGCCTCGCGGATCACGACGTCGTCGCGGCCCTGGCCACCGAGTGCATGGCAGCCACGGCAACCGACGCGATCGAACAACTGCTGGCCCGCGGCGGCGAGCGCCGGATCCGCGGGCGGTGCCGTGGCAGCCGCTGGCCACGGCTCGGCAGTCTGCACCAGGTAGGCGGCGATGGCCACAGACTCGCGGTCGCGCAACTCTGCCTGTGCTGGAGACTTGTGCGCATCGGGCCAGAACTGCGGCATGCGGTGATGGGCGCGCCGAGCCTGCGGGTCGCGGATCCACGCGAGCAGGTAGCCGGGTTCGAGCTTGGCCGAGACTTTGCGCAGCGACGGCCCGCGCTTCGGCTCGGCAGGCGCGCCGTCGTGGGCATGGCAACCGCCGCAACCCAACTCGCGAAAGGCCCGGCGACCGCGGTTCAGGTCGGGCGCACCGGCAAGCGACTCCTGGTCGGCGTGGCAGCCCAGGCAACTCGCCTGCACGTAACGCCCGCGCAGCATGGGGTCCTGCCAATGCGGATCGGCCTCGCCATGCGCCGTTCCCGCTGTCAGCGCCAGGCCTTGGCCACGGTGGCAGGGCGTGCAGCCGAAGCGCGGCACCGGATGCTGACGCAAAAGCGTATCGCGCTGCGGATGGACACGCAGCACGCGCGGCACGCCAGGGCCGGTCATCGCCGGATCGTCGATGCCAGCGTGGCAGGTGATGCAACGGTCGACGACGCCGAGTTCAGGCACGACGACCTGGGCGACTGCCACTTCAGCCGCGCGGGCGGGCCGCAACTGGGCGTAGGTCTCCTGCCATTGCTTCCACGGCCGCCGCACCCAGGTCTCGTCGGCGATGGCCCACACGGTCACGGCGGCAAACGCCAGGCTCAACACCACGAAGGCGGCGCGGAAGTGGCGGTTCTCGTCGCGCAGGTACGGAGACACGCGTGGCCTGGGATCGAACGGAGGGGCTACTTGTACGCGTGCGAGGCGTCGACCGTGCCACCCGCCGTCACGGTGAACTTGTGCGACGCCTTGCCCAGCTTTTCCTGCCAGTACATCAGCGTATAGTCGCCCGGCGGGATGTCGGCGATGGCAAACCGCCCTTCCTTGTCGGTCACCGCGAAGTAGGGGTGGTCGAATACGGCGATCCACGCGTTCATCCAGGTGTGGCCGGCGTCGCAGCCGACCTTCATCAGGCCAGTGCGCGCGACTTTCTTCTTGATGACCTGGCCCTTCTCCGGAAGCGCGTAGTTGAACACGTCTGAAGTCGGCAAGCGGATGTGGGTGTTGTGTAATATCGCGTCTTCATTCTTGACGTGCAGTTCGGTGCCGACGGCGAAGGCCTGGACGTGCGGTTCGAAGCGACAACTCGCGTTGTCGAGCTCGGCCTTGCCGACGACGAGGGGCTTGCCGCGCTCGACGCGCTCGATGAACACCACGGCGTTGGCGACCCCTTTGCTGGCCGAGACGAGCAGGGCTTCGTCGGCCTTGTCGGCGCCACACACCTGCGTATCTTTGGTCACTGGCAGGCGAACCGGCTTGGGCACGGCGCCGAGAAAGCGCACCGACCCGCTCAAGGTGCCGCCGCCGGTCACCGGAGCGCCCGTGTAGGCGAGCGCCGTGCTGGCCATGCCGCTCAGGACAATCGCCGCTAGGAGATTCTGCCAACGCATCGAAGCTGCCCTCCTTTGCCCCGCCGAGCATAGGGTTGCGCCATTCGGGGTGTCAAGGCGGGGCCGCCGGGCCCGGCCGCTCCCGATCAGCGCAAGTCTGTATTATCGCTCGATCGTTTCGTGGTGGCGCCAGGGTGATGGCGCCCTTGATGCACACGCGCGCGCAGTCGCCGCACGACACGCAGCGGTGCGGGATGGCCAGCGCGGCATGACCCTGATAGCGAGGTCCGAGCATACGCAGGCAGCCGAACGGGCAGAAGTCGGCGCACAAGTGGCAGCCGTTACACAAGTTTTCGTCGATGACCGGTCGCAGCCGCTGGTCGCGCGGGATGCGCACGGCGAGCTGGCCGTTGCCGTCGAATACCGCCTGTTTGGGACAGACGAGCCCGCACACGCCGCAGTCGATGCACAGGGCGGCGTCGATGGCGTAGCGCTCCTTGAAGTGGCCGGAGATCGCCGCCACAGGGCACTGCTGCGCGCATGCGCTGCAACCGTCGCAGGTCAGGCCGATGCCGAACGACACGCTGCCATCCTCGGGCCGGAGCAACCGGCGCCGTCCTCAGTTTAGCATCACCGCTCCGAATTCACAGACTTCCCGGCAACCGCCGCAACGGATGCACGCCGCCGCGTCGATGGCCATCGGGATGCCATCGCCCAACAAGTTGATGGCCATCGAGGCACACTGTTCGGCGCAGCGCGTGCAACCGTCACAGACGTAGGGTTCGATCTCGTAGCGCACCAGGTCTCGGCAGCGGCCAGCCGGGCAGCGCTGCTCGGCAATGTGCGCCTCGAACTCGGCGCGAAACCAGCGCAACGTGGTCAAGACCGGATTGGGCGCCGCGCGGCCCAGGCCACAGGCCGAACTGGCGCCGACCAGGGTGGCCAGCGACTCGAGCTGCTCCAGGTCGCCACGCCGGCCATGACCCGCGCAAATGCGCTCCAAGATCTCGAGCATGCGCCGCGTGCCGACGCGACAAGCAGAACAGCGGCCGCACGATTCGTCCTGCGTGAAGGCGACGAAATAGCGCGCCACGTCGACCATGCAAGCGGTGTCGTCCATGACCACGAGGCCGCCCGAGCCCATGATCGCGCCGGTTGCGCGCAGGGCCTCGTAATCGATGCGCGTGTCGAACAGTTCCGCCGGCACGCAACCGCCCGAAGGCCCGCCGATCTGCACGGCCTTGATCGGCCGGCCGCTGCGGCTGCCACCGCCGATGGTTTCGATCACGGTGCGCAAGGTGGCGCCGAGCGGCACTTCGACCATGCCGCCGCGCCGAACGTCGCCGGCCAGCGAAAACACCTTGGTGCCGGAGCTGTCGCAAGAACCGTGGCGGGCAAACGCGGCGGCACCGTGGCCGAGGATCCACGTGACGTTGGCGTAGGTTTCGACGTTGTTGATGCTGGTTGGCTGCTGCCACAGGCCGCGCTCGGCGGGAAACGGGGGCCGGCGCCGTGGGATGCCGCGCTCGCCCTCCAGCGCGGCGATGAGTGCCGTCTCCTCGCCGCACACGAACGCGCCGGCACCACGGTGAATGCTGACATCAAAGGCAAAACCGCTGCCGCCGACAGCGTCGCCCAACCAACCGGCAGCGCGCGCCTGGGCCACGGCCCGGTCCAAGCGCTCGACCGCCAACGGGTATTCCTCGCGCACGTAGACGATGCCGTGCGCGGCGCCGATGGCCCAGGCCGCCAGGATCATGCCCTCCAGCACGCTGTGTGGGTCGCCTTCCAAGAGGTTGCGGTCCATGAACGCGCCGGGATCGCCCTCGTCGGCGTTGCACACGACGTAGCGCAGGCTGGCCGGCGTGTCGCGGGCGAGGCGCCACTTGCGTGCGGTGGGGAAGCCGGCGCCGCCACGCCCGCGCAGGCCCGAAGTCTCGATTTCGCCAAGGACCGCGGCGGGTGATGACGTCGCCAGCGCGCGTGCCAGGGCCTGGTAGCCGCCGTGCGCGACATAGTCCTCGAGCGATTCGGGGTCGATGCGCCCGCAGCGGCCGAGCACCAGCCGTTCCTGGTGGGCGAAGAAATCGCGTTCGGCAACATAGGTTTCGCCGCGGGAGATGAGGTGGCCGGCGAGCGGCACTCCAGCGCGCAGGTGGCCATCGAGCAAGGCGGGCAAGAGTTCGGGCGTGACATCGCCGTAGAGGCAACGTCCGAGTGCGCCGCCTTCGACCTCGACCAGGACCTCGCGGTAGCACAGCCCGAGGCAACCGGTGATGCCCACTTGCGCGACAAGGCCCGATGCACGCAGGTATTGCTGCACGGCGTCCTGCACGCGCCGCCCGCCGGCCGCGATGCCGCACGAGCCCAAGCCGATGACGATGCGGGTCACGGGGCCAGCCGTCCGGACGCCGCGCCGGCCCGGTCCTCGATGGCGGCGACGGCGCGGCGGCTGTCGAGGCGGACGTAGGTCTCGCCGTCTACGGTCATCACTGGCGCCAAGCTGCAACAGCCTAGGCACGCGACGGTTTTCAAGGTGAACGCCAGGTCTGACGTAGTGCCGCCCGGTGCGATGTCGAGGCGCTGCGCGACGGCTTCGGCAATGCGGCGCGCGCCGCTCACGTGGCAGGCCGTGCCCTTGCACACGCGCACCAGCACACGGCCGCGGCGCTCCAGCGAGAAACTGTCGTAGAACGTCGCCACGCCGTAGATGCGCGCCAGCGGGATGCCGGTGCGCTCGGCCAGCGCTCGCAACATCGCGCCCGGCATGTGCCCGAACTGCTTCTGCGTTTCCTGGAGCAGCGCCACTACATCGCCACCGTGGCGGGCAACGATCGCATCCAGCCACGCGCCGTGCGCTTCAGGGTCGATGGTAGCGGGTTCGGACGCGGCCAAGGCGGCCTCCTTGCAGCGGCGCGCCCTGATGACGCGATCGCTGCCGGGCCACACCGTAGGCTTGCCCCGGCTGGAGATCAAGGCAATGCAGCAGGATGCCAAGCGCCTGAGGTATCTGCAGCGGAAGGCAACGCCAACGTGGTCCCGCCCGCCGCGCTCTGCTACCCTCGGTCGGCGATGCAACCACCAGACAACATGACTCCACTTCCATCACGACATGCCCGGGTTTCGGCGCGTTCGAAGGCGGCCCTCGCCGTGGCGGCACTGACTTTGGCATGCGCGGCCGAACCGCTGGCACCGGGCGAAGCCAACCTGGGGCCCATCGAACACGTCGTCGACGCCAAGGCGCGCGCGGTCTGGCCCGGGCTGACGCGCGACGACGGCAGCAGATATATTCGCCACATCAATGGATTTTTCGACGGCACGCCCACTGGTTGCTGGTTCTTCGGCCTGTCCTCGCGCGCGACGGCCGATGTCTTCGTGTTCTGCCGCGCCGGCGACAAAATGTGCCCGTTCGACGCCCAAGGCCGCGCGCAATGGTCGCACATGGCAGGCGATCCGGTGTTTGCGCGCATGCCCGGCGAGACCGGCTACTCGCCCTACTGGCTGGTGTGGGTGGTCACGGTGCCTGCAGACTACCGGGCGGGCGACCTCAAGTCGGTGGAAGGCATCAACAAGGCCAAGGCAGCCGGCCGCGTCCAGGTCGATCAGCTCGTCTTCGACCACGGCGGCACGGTCGGCCCCGGCGTAGCGGTCATGCATTGCGCCCTGGTCCTGGCGGGCACGACGTTGGAGCGCGCGGGCGGCGATGTCGTCGGCCAGCCGGGCGTCGCGATCCGACCGATCGAGGACCGCTTGGGTTGGCACAAGCAGTATCGCGTCCACTTCTATGACTTCACCGCCAGCGAAGGGGTCGGGCCCGCCGATGCGTCCAGCCAGTCCCGGCCCATGATGATCGTCAGCGATCTCTTCGTGATCCAACGCGATTGTGCCGGTGGTTCAGCCTCGCCCTTGTGTACTGCCGGCATCGGGCGCGCTCCAGTCGGCGAACGCGACGTCGATATCGATTTCACCCACGACGGCGATAAGTTCGACACCAACTACGTGTTGATGGCGAACCCGTTCAAGGCGCCGGCCGACCCCGCGGACGCTGGCCGCGCCTACTCGCCCTTATGGCGGGTGAGCACGGTGCTGGTGCGACCCGCCCACGACGCCGAAGTGCCGCTCATCGACACCACCGGCAACCAAAGCCAATCGAGCATCAAGTCCGTGGCAGACCTGCGCGCGGCCATCGCCAAGGGAATCGCCGGCGAGCCCGAAGCCATGACCGAGGCGGCAACCGGCGCCATCCCCGGCAACGATGGCCATGCTTACTTCAGTTGCCCGTCGCAGGTGCCGTGGAACGCGCCCTGAAGCTTTGACCACGACCCGGTGTGGTATGGGCTACGCAGATGGTGTAGGTTGGCAGCACACTGCGGAACGGCCGTTTCGCAGCGCGTGCCGGGGCCTGCTCATGTGCGGCCAGACGGGAGGTATGCGATGTGCGGAGCCCTTGCGCGACAGCGCCGGCACGCGAACCTGCTGAGCGTCGCGATGACCGCGCTGCTGCTTGCCGCTGCCTGCACCGCTGATCCAGAGCCGAGTGCCGAAGCCGACCTCGGCCCCATCGAGAACAGCCTCGACGACAACGCCTTGTCGGTGTTTCCCGGCCTCAAGCGGGATGACGGTAGCCATTACATCCGTCAGATCAATGGCTATTTCAACGGCCAAGAGACCGGCTACTGGTTCTTCGGCTTCGCCTCGCGCGCCACTGCCGACGTGTTCGTGTTTTGCCGGGAGGGCGACAAGGTCTGCCCGTTCGACCAGAAGGGCCACGCGCAATGGTCGCACATGGTCGGCGATCCGGTGTTCGCGCGCGTGCCGGGCCAGACCGGCTTCTCGCCATTCTGGCTGGTGTGGCAGGTCACGGTGCCGGCCAGCTACCAGGCCAACGACATCAAGTCGGTCGCTGGCGTGCACGCGGCCGTCGCTGCGGGGCGCGTCAAAATGGACCTGCACTTGCACGATCACGGCGGCGCAATAGGCCGCGGCCAAACGATCATGCACTGCGCCCACGTGCTCGCCGACACGACGCTGGAACGGGCGGGCGAGGACATCGTCGGCAGGCCCGGCGTGAAGAACCTCGTCATCGAGCGCCGCCGCGGCTGGCACAAGCAGTACCGCATCCACCTGTTCGACTTCACCTCCAGCGAGGGCGTCACCGCGCCCGACCCGAACAGCCAGTCGCGGCCGCTGATGCGCACGTCGGACATCTACGTCCTGTTTCGCGACTGCAACGGCGGTTCGAAATCGACCGCGTGCGGCCTGGTCAACACGTTGGCTGGTTCCGTCAGCGAGCGCGGCACCGAGACGGATCTGACCAACGACGCCGACAAGCGCGACACCAACAACGTGCTGGTCTCCTTCCCCGGCCAACTGCCCGTGGACCCCATCGATGCCGAGCGCGTGTACTCGCCGCTGTGGCGCGTCAACAAGGTGGTCGTCAAGGCCGCGTACGACAAGAACGTTCAACTGCTTGATGATACGCACGATCAGACGAAATCCAGCGTCAAGTCCGTGGCCGACATCCGAGCGCTGGTGACCCAGGGCTACGTCAAGCCGATCGAGTTCGTCGACGAAGGCATGACCGGCACGGCCATTCTCGGCAACGACGGCTTGACCTTCTTTTCCTGCCCATCCCAGGTGCCTTTCGATGCGCCTTGACCGTTTTCGTCGCCATGTCGCGCTCGGCGCCTGGGCGCTGGCTACTGGCTGTTTGCTGACAAGCTGCGAGCCGGCCCCGGACATCGAGCCCTCGGCTTGCCGCAATCCGGTGCCCGCGGTGGCTGAATTGGGCACGGGCGATCTCAACACCGGCTTCAAGCCGATGGCCGACGGCGCCGACGCGCTGGTCACGCTGGGGCCGCAAGGGCTGCACATGATCCTGGTGAGCGTCAAGCTGACCGGGTTCGAGGCGCCACCGGCGGGCGGCGGACGCAGTCAGCTCTGGCTCTCCGTGCGCAGCCAGGACACGTTCCTGGGCGCGATTCCTGCGACGGAAAAGCCGGTCGTGCTGGACGACAAGACCGTGGCGTTCCTGGGCTTGCGGCCGGCGATGACGTTGGACAATGTCAGCGCGTATTTCGGCAAGCTCTCCGAGGTCGAAGTGACGATCCGCGACGGCTGCGATCGGCTGATCCATGCCAAGCGCATGGTCCGACTGGTGCAATGACGCTGACTGCGGTGCTGCGCTGCGTCGCGCTGATCACCGTGACATGGGCATGCCGGTCGCCCGAGCCCACCAAGCCGTTGCCCGCGCCTGCGACACAAGCCCTGGAGATGGCTCGTGATCAGTGGTTCTTTGCCGCGCAAACCCCTGAACCTGTGCTGCTGGCGCTCATCCTCCAACGCACGCGCGACCGCGAGGCGACCGCTACCACCCTGGAAGCCAAGGCGTTCCTGGTGGCGCGCGATCGCCTGCAGTCGCTGTTCTGGGAACGGGTGGAACTCGATCGCTGGCCCGGCGAGGACCTGGCGACGGTCTTGACCGCGTGGCAGAAGCAGCGCAAGGGACCGGGGTTGCGGCTTGCGTTTGCCACCGAACCTGCCGGGCTGACCCTGACCGTGCGCCAGCCGGCTGGCGGCTTCACCCTGACCGCCACGGACTTGCAACCTATCGGTACGACCAACGATCCGCACGGCGAGAGCCAGCTTCGCGCCGGCACCGGTCAACTCGAGGTCAACGGCGTGAAGTGGCAGGGCCAGGTCCTCGCCGAGCACCTGGAGCCGGGCAGCCGGGCGTGGCCGAGCTTTGGCCGATTCGAGATGTGGCTCGCGGCCCCGACCGAGGGCGGCCTCGTGCTCGGTCGTTGCGATCTGCGCGCGCCGCCGCCCTGTGGCGAGGCGGTGGTGCTGTCGCCGGGCCAGCCACCGCTCCGTCAGGGTTTCGCGGTCCAACCGTTCGATGCGCAACGCGACGTGACGACGGGATTTTTGCTGCCAAGGCGCTGGCGGCTGGAACCGATGGCCGGTGGCGAAGTCGTCTGGCGCGACGGGCAGACGGGGCGCGGTCGGGCACCGGGCGGGTCGCAGGCTGTTTACGATATCGGCGTCGCGAGCGGTCCAGGCGCGCTGGCGCTGGTCTTTCACTTGCAGGATCAATGAGGTTCCGCGACAGGTAGATACGGTGCCGGAGTCGCCGTCGGTTCGCGCCACGTCGGTCGCTCGCTGAAGTAGAATCCCAAGCCGCGCGGGCGGCCGAGCGACAATACGTAGGCTACCAACGCCCAGCGATCCGCCTCGTCGGGCAGCGATTGGTCAAAGGCTGGCATAGGCGCGCCGTCCAGGCCGGTCATGAAGGTGCGGTAGACGTCGATCGGGCCGTTGCCGCCCTTGTAGACGCCGTAAGTGAAGTCGAACACGTGGCTGACGCTGCCATCGCTGTTGCGCGCCGTCGCCGCGGCCTTGCCATCGCCTCGGCCCTCGCTGCCATGGCACTCGCCGCAGCCCATCTTGACGTACAGCTTGGCGCCGCGCGCGATCAGGTCCGGCGTCGCGGCGACTGGGCTGATGTCTGCGGGCAGGACTACGTCTTCAGGCTGACGCGGCTCGGCGGCAAAGCGCGGCGACAGGGTTTCGAGGTAAAGTACAAGCGATGTCAGCTGATTGGGCGTGAGCTGATCGCGCCAACCGGGCATCGCGCTGCCGGGCAGGCCGAGCGCCAGCGTGCGTTCTAGGTCAGCGCGCGTCGGCAAGGTGCCGCTGGCGGTCGAGCGGAACCGGTACTCGCCGCGGGTCAAGTCGCGCGGTGGCGGCATCAAGCCCTCGCTGGCAGCACCCATGCCGTCGCCGCGCGCGCCGTGGCAGCCGGTGCAAGTCGCCAGGAACAGGCGGCGGCCCTCGGCGAGATCCGGCGGCGTGTCGGGACCGACCGGATCGATGCGCGCCACGCCGCCAGCGCCGCACGCGACGGTCAGTGCGGTGGCCAGGAGCGCGAGCCCGAAGCGCCAGCCGTGGCTACAAAAAGCCATGAATTTGCAGCAAGATCTCATTGGCATTGCCGTTGACCCGTTGGGGAATGTCGCGGTTGATGCGGTAGACTGCGCGCAGTTCGCTCCACTGCACCGGAAACCATCCGAGGCCGAGAACGAACCGATCGCGCTCGTTTTCCTTGATCTCCAGCGACGGATCGAAGGACTCGAACCGGCCGCGCAGGTGCACACCCTTGTACGCCTCGAAGTCGGCCTCCGTGAACAGCGCGACCTGGTCGTAGTCGTTCGGCGGCCCCATGCCGCGGATCCAATCCAGCGAGCCGAGCATCACCAGCCGACCCAGGCGCAGTCCGCCATGCACGCCAGAAGTCAGCGTCTTGAAGGGAAAATCCTGAGCCGAAGTATCGTTGAAGGCCAGCGACGCCGACAGCCGGCCCCACGGCGCGACGACGCCCACTTGCGCAGTCAACTGCTTGGCGAGGTTGGTATCGGGCCCGCCCAGACTGCCGTTGCTCACCGCCACCGAGGCCATGAACGGGTGCGGCGCGATGCCGACCTCCACGCCGAGATCTTGATTCGCATAGGTAAAACCTGTCTGTTGGCGGATGAACGCGGTGTCGTCCTGAACGCGCAGTCCGTACGGTAGCAGGAAGTGACCAGCCTTGACGTAGCCACCCAGCGGCAGGCCTTGCAGCAGGACGAACGCCTCGCGATTGGCCGCGCCCTCCGGAGCCACCGTTTCGTCGACGTAGAAGCTCAGGCGCTGCGGCACGATTTCGGCGCGCACGTAGAGGTTAGCCTCGCTCACCTCGAACGAATTGGACGCCTTGGCCTGGTAGCGTTTGCCGTCCAGGCTGGTATGCGCCGCCAGCACGCTGCGTTGGTCCAGGCGCAGGTTGGCGCCCAGCGTCACCGATTCGCCGAGGCGCGGATCGAAGACGCCGGGGGCGCGAAAGGTAGGCAGGTGGCTCTGGGCCCAGGCGACTCCGAAGGGCGTGCGCATGCCGCCGCCCGTGCGGTTGACGTGGCAGGCGCTGCAGGCAAGTCCCTCGCGCACGGCAAAAGCCGGTTCAGCGCGCAGGCTTGGCGCGGCGCTCAGGCCGTAGACCAGCAGGGTGGCGACGACCGCGAATCCGACGCGCGCTGCGGTCACTTTGCCCCCTCGTCTGCGCTGGCGTCGGCTCCGGCTCCGGCTCCGGCTCCGGGCAGCAAAGTCGCGCCCGCGTCGGCGGCATCGGCGTGCCAGTCCTTGCTCGCGCCCTCGGCGATCCATTTGCGCAGGGCACCGATCTGCGCATTGGTCAGGAACGGCGGCCCGTTGCGAGGCATGCGCGCGCCGACACGACGCGGGTCCATGGCCGCGATCTTGACGATGAGGTAGCTGTCCTCGGGCCGACCGGGCGCCACACGCTGCATCGACGGCACCTCGGCCGCGGCCACACCGACCAGATTCTGCAGTGCCACCGCATTGTCCAGCGACAGACCTTTGGGCGATGCACCGCCATGGTGGCACGACTGCGCGCACATCGGCTCCAGGATCTGGGCCTGGATTTCCGGCCATGTGCGCGGCGCGACTCCGCCCGACTCCGGCGGCGCCGGCACGCCCTCGCCTGAACCGACACAGGCCGCGCACAGCCACGTCAGCAGGAGCACTTGCATCGGGCCGCCTCCCTGCGACAATCGCCTACGCAGCGACTGGCTGCTCCTCGAGGTCGCCGTCATGCACAGATTCCGCCTGGCAGCGCTCGCCGCGATCCTCAGCGTGGCGACCTCGCTGGGTGGTTGCGCGGCGGTCCAACCGTGGCAGCGCGGCCGTCTCAGCCAACCGGCGATGCAACTCAGCCCACGCCTGGGCGCGGAATTCCAGTCGCACCTGCGCCCCGTGCGCGAGGGCGCCATCGGCGGCGAGGGCGGGGCCGGCGGCGGCTGCGGCTGCAACTGACGGTCGTGCAAGGGCATCGCTTACAAGTCCACGGAGACGGCGGCCTGTAGCACGGTCGCGATCGTGTCGGCCATGGGCACGAAGCGGTCCCCGTCCACGGTGCGGAAGTCATCGTAACGCGTCCAGATCAGCATGCCCTGCGCCAGCAATTCGACGACACGCCACTTCCAGCGCAAGTTGAGGTCAACCGCATTGGACCATTGGCCGGTCAGGCGCCTATCGCGGGTGATGTAGGCGCGGTCCACAGTGTACATCGAGCGGTAGAAGCTGGCTCGCGACTGCCAGTACAGCCGATTGGCGAGTTCGATTTCCAAGCCGTGGCCGACATCGAGGGTGGCGCCGAGTTCACCGGTGTTGCTGCGAATCGCCCAAGTATCGAGATAGCCGCGGTAAGTCGCGCGCAAGAACAGCGACCGACCGACGGCTTGGCGGCCTTCGAGCGTCAAACCGTGGCGGGTGCGGCTGTCCGGGTGGCGCTCGGCGACCCACTGCGCCTGACTGTGCAGCCAAAGCGCGGGGTCACGCGGCACCAGCGGCACCAGGCGGTAGGGGCTCGATTGGAACCCGTCGACCAGCGCGAGCGTATATGCCACTGAAACTATAGTGGAACGCGTGACGATTTGGCTGACCGTGGCGTCGAGACGGTGGCTCAGGCGGTCATGCCACAGCGACTCGGGCTGGCGCAGGCTGCCCAGGCGGTCCATGCCCAGACCATAGCTGAGCGCCAGTGTTAGGTTGCGCGCGAACAGCTCGGTCTGGCCGCCGGCCACCAAGGCGTGGCTGTGCGTGTCGTTCTCGGTGCTGTAGGTGTAGCCGGTATGGCCACGCCAGCCGTCGCGGTCGTAGTTGAGTTGGAAGCCCGCCTCCTTGCGCACCTCTTGGAAGCTCGGGCTGGCGCCGGAAACCATGTCGACCGATGCCGCGGTGATGAAGTCGGTGCGCACCGTGGCCTGGACGGAAGTGGATCCGAGGATCTGCTGGCGCGCCTCGAGCCACGGGCTGATGACGCTCAAGCCATCGTTATTGCTGTACACCGCCGTCCCGGTCGCTCCGTGCGTGGCCAGGCCTTCACCGTGTGCGCTGCCCGACAACGCCGACCAGACGGCACAGCCTGCGAAAGCGGCCCGCCCGCCCCACCGGCTCACTTCAGTCCCCCGGAGATCCAACCTTCCAGGGCCTTGTACGCCGGTTGGCTGCGGTCCGGGAACACGATCAAGCCATCGGCGTGGACGATGCCGCCCTGCTTGGGATCCAGGCATTTGAGCAGCAAAGCACTGTTCGCGGCCGACGTCTCGTTACGCAAGCGCATGCACAAAGCTTCGTAGTTCCAAGACAACTCAGCATCGGTCAGGTGCTTCTCGTCGAGCGGCGTGTCCGAAAAGGCCGGAGGCGCGCGCAGGTAATCGACGGCGTACAGCGTCAGGCTGCTGCCGAGCTTGCCGTGGCAGGCGGCAAAGGCGCAACTGTGGCCGATCACAGGCTGGATCTTGGTCACGAACACGCTGAAGTCGGCAACGGGCAATGGCGTGTACGGATTATCGACTGACGGGCAGGCAGTGGCAGTCACGGCGAGCCCGGTCAAGATCACGAAAAGCGCAGCTTGGCGACCGACTTGCGGCCACGGCGCGTCCCGCCGCTCAGTTGTCTGGGCGCATGGGGGACGCTGGACTTTCGGGTCGGTGGCACGCATGGGCAGCCGTGGCGGCGTGGTGGTGGCGCCGCGTTGGTGAGGGTGGCATGCTTCGGCGCGCGGCAGCGCCCTTTGCGGGGCTTCTCATTGCTGGTTTCGCGGGGCTTCTCATGGCTCGTGTCCCCGTCCCCTCCGGTTGCCGGCACCCTGGCGTCGACGTCGTGCGATGCTACGAGAAGCGGTGCGGCCGTGCAATCGCGCGCCTGGCGCTGCTGACCCTGCTCGCCGTGGCGGCTCTTGCCTGCGAGACGACGCCGACCGCCGCGGCGCGGGGCCCGACTGAAGGCTGCAACACTTCAAAATGCCACGCAGAAATCGAGCAGATCCACTACGGTGGCCCGGCTCTGAGCTGCGTCGACTGTCACGGCGGCGATCCGCGGGCGACGACCAAGGCCGGTGCGCACGTCACGGTGGACACGTCGTTGAACCCCTCGACGCCGGGCAAGCATTTCCTCGACGATCCCTCGCTGGCCGAACTCGCGCAGGCTTCGACCGAGGTGCTGCAGTTCCTCAACCCAGCGGATTATCGAGTTGTTTTAAGGACATGTGGCAGCACCACGCTGGCGGGCGGCGGTTGTCACTCGATCATCACGAACAACAGCCTGCTGCTCAACCGGGCGACGCTGGCAGGGCAATTGGCAGGCGGTGGCTTCATCGCCGGAACTCAGGGCAAGCAGCCGCACTATGGCATCGTGCCCGTGCAGGATCGCTTCGTGCCCGCACAGCCGCCGCCGGGTACCGTCACCCACTTGGACCCGCTTCCGGCCGACCCACCCGCCACGGCGACCTCGGTGACTGCCAAGGCATTCTACCCTGTCTACGAGCAGTTGTGCGCCGATTGCCACCTCGGGCGTGAGGGTTCCAAGGTGCCAGGGCGCTACTACTCGGCGGGCTGCAACGGCTGCCACATGACCACCGCGGACGAGTCGCGCACGGCGACGGCCGACCCGACGCAGAACCGCGACGAGGCCGGTCACCCGCTCAAGCACCGATTCACCAACCTCATTCCCGACAGCCAGTGCGCGCATTGCCACATTTCGCACCTGGGCCGATCGCTGCTGGCACGCGGTGTGCGCGAGCGCTCCGAGCCCGAGGGCGACACGCTGATGGGCGGCAAGAACACGGGTGCCGCCGATCCGCCCAACGCCGTGCCGTGGGGCAAGGAGAACTACGTCAAGTCCAAGGGCATGTTGTGGCAATACGGCAAGCCGTGGCCGTACTTCCTGGAGGATGAGGACGGCAGCAACGCCACGGACGAGACGCCACCCGACATCCACACGCAAATGGGCTTGGCCTGCATCGATTGCCACAACATGCGGGAAGCCCACGGTTCAGGCCGGGCCCAGGTGCGCATGGACCAGGAACTCGACGTGCGTTGCCAAAGTTGCCACGGCCGGCCGGGAGAGAAAGCCAAGCTGATGTCCGACTCGGGCATCACTTTTGACCAGGCGGGGACGGGCAAGGGCTCGGACGGCGCCAACCCGCAGACGGTCAAGGTCATCGGCGATGGGAGCGTGCAGCAGCGCGACAAGCTGACCGGTGGACTGCATCCGGTCACGCAGATCACGCAACGTACTGATCCGAATGCCAAGCTGTACAATCCGCGCACGCGCATGGGCTGCCAACTCCACGCGGGGACGGCGGCGGCGCGTCAGGCTCTCAAGGCCGAGTTCGCCGCGCTGGCTGCCCAGGATCCGGCGGCGGCGCAGAAGCAGTTTCCGGGCGTGCCGCCGGGCTTCCAGTTCGACGCCGTGGCTGTGGAGTCCGACGGCCGCACCGAATGCTTTGCCTGCCACAATGCCTGGACGGTCAACTGCTACGGTTGCCACATGGTGCGCGACGACCGCGAGACCTACATCAGCCGGGTAAGCGGCGAGAAGCGGGTGGGCAAGGTCAAGTCCTTTGGTCTCAGCGTGATGGCCGACGCTCTCGCGCTGGGCTTCAACAGCCGAGGCCGTATCACGCCGCTGGTCGGGACCTCGATCTTCTTCACCCACATCGACGCTGCCGGCAACAAGGTCATCGATGCCGCGCCGTTGACCACGGGCGAAGGCCTGAGCGGCGACGGTAACGTTCACAACCCTGTGCACCATCACACGATTCAGAAGCAGCCTCGCGATTGCACCGGCTGCCATCCAGCGGCGGATGGCGCCGACAACGTGACGGCGGTACTGCGCGCGATCGGCTTGGGCACCGGCCAGTTCACGTTCGCCGATGGTGCTGGGCGGACCCACTGGCTCGACAGGCTGATCGTCGGTGACTACGATGGCGACGGCAAGCCGGACGACCCCATCGCGCTCGGGTTGCCCTCGTCGCTGGCGAGCGTGAAGCGCGTGGTCGGCACGACGCACATGCAGCTACCAGGCATGTCCGGAGGCCAACAGCCGGGACCGCTCGACGTCGAAACAGTCAATCGCATCCTGAAGAACAAAGTGTTGCCGCAGCGGCCCTGACGGCCGGACGAGGTCCACATGAAACGCTTGCTGCAATGCCTGGCGCTGACCTGGGGTCTGGCGGGCTGCGAGTCCAATCCGGAGCCGAGCGAGCCGGCGATCCAGGTCGAGACGCTGCCGGAGATGGCCGGCGCACCTACCAGCGTGGTCGATGGCCGTCTGACTTGCCTGGGCAAGGCCCCGGCGGCGGCCACTGCGGGCGCGCTGGAATTGACTGGCTACGTACGCACGCTGGCCGATCCCGAAGCGAAACTACCGCCACCCGCGGCCAAGGTCGGCCTGTTCACCGCTGACGGCACGGAACTGGCCAGCGGTTTTGCCGACGCGGCCAAGGCCGGCCGTGTCTCGATCTCGGTGCCGGTCAAGGCTCAAGGCTTCGAAGGCTACGCGCTCGTGCAGCAACAAGGCTTCCTGGACTGGCGCTTCCAGACCAGCCGGCCGGTGACGACTACCGACCTCACCGGCTGGGCTTGGCTGACCACACAGGGCGAGGTCGACACGCGAGCCAAGGCGCTGGGTTTCACGCTCAAGGCCAGCGCCGGCATCCTGGTCGGCGCCGTCCATGATTGTGACAGCTTCGGCGCGGCCAACGCCGTGGTCGTCGTCGGCGATGCGGGCGGCAACCCCGTGTATTACGTCGAAGGCTTCGATCTAGTGGCGGTACGTCCCTACACCAGCACCAGTGGCCGCTTCGTCGCTGCCAACCTCGCGCCGGGCACCGTGCAGGTCAAGGCGTTCGGGCGTACCAAAGTGGGCGGCCCGCTGGAACTCTTGTCCTCGGCGCGGGTCGTGATCGAGGCAGGCCGCATCACCGCCGTCGATCTCGCGCCGCGCACAGGCATCAAGTGACGCCTGGCTCAGATGCGAGGCGCTGGCACGCCGCGCCTCCGTTGGCCGCCGGTCTGTCTGCGCTGGCCATCTGCGCTGCGGGCTTCGACATCACACCTGACATGCCCGCTACGAACCTGTTCCCTTTGCTGTATTATCCGCTGCTGGTGCTGAGTCTCGGCACCGCCTGGTGGGTCTGGCGCCATCCGCGCTGCATCGGTTTTGCCACGGTGTTGGCGTTTGCCCTGGCGTTCCGTCTGCTTGCTGCCGCGGAACCGCCCTCGCTGTCGAGCGATGTCTACCGCTACGCCTGGGACGGCCACGTGCAGCGCGCCGGCATCAGCCCTTACGCCCACGCCCCTGGCGATGCCGCGTTGGCGCCGTTGCGCGATGCCGCGATCTACCCGCACATCAACCGCAAACAGGCGCACACGGTCTATCCGCCGGGCGCGCAGGTGCTGTTCCTGGCGCTGCCCTTTGGCCTGGACGCGGTCCGCCTGGCGATGATCGCCTTGGATCTGCTGACGATCGTGCTGCTCGGCCGGCTCTTGCGCGATCTGGGCCAGGATCCGGCGCGCGCGCTGCTTTACGCCTGGTCGCCGCTCGCGATCTACGAAATCGGCAACGGCGGCCATCTCGAGGCGGCGGTGCTGCCGTTGCTGCTGGGCGCGGTGCTGGCGTGGCGTGCAGGGCGCTGGCGGACGGTCGGGCTGCTGCTCGGCGGCGCGGCCTCGCTCAAACTGTATCCGCTGTTGCTCGGCAGTGTTCTGGCGCCGCCACGCTGGTTGCGCGTGCTCGGCCCGGCCGCGGTATTGCTGGGTGTCGTGTACTTCGCCTATGGCCTCGCGGCGGGCGTGGGCGTGCTGGGCTTCCTGCCGCAGTACCTCGGATCGGCTGAGGATCACAACAACGGACTGCGCGCGCTGTTCGAGTGGACCCTCGGCCCGCTGCCGGCGCAGTACCGGCGCCCGTTGGCGTTTGCCCTGTGCCTGGTCGCGATGGTGACCCTGATGCGCAAGGCGGCGCGCGCTGATGTGGCCATCGAACACAAGATTCGCGACCTTGCGGGCATCTACTTGGTGACGGTACCCACGGCGCTGCACCCCTGGTACGCGCTCTGGCTCGTGCCGTGGCTGTGCATCGCGCCGCACGCCGGGTGGCTGTGGCTGGTGGCGACCGTGCCGCTCTCGTACCTCAAATACGCCAGCCCCGGCGGGGTGATGCCGGCGTGGGTGATGCCGCTGGAGTTCGTGCCGACCGGAGTGCTGCTGGCGTGGCCGATGTGGCGGCGGCCGGCATGAGCCTGTGGTCCGCCGTAGCCTTGCTGCCTTACCTCGGACTGCTAGCCGTGATGCTGGCTTACAGCGCCCACAGCCTGGTGCTGGTGATCGTCCACGCCCGCTCGCCGGCCCGCCGCCGAGAGTCGTGGCCATCGCCAGGAACCGAGCCGCACGTCGTTGTGCAATTGCCAGTGTACAATGAGGAAAATGTCGTCGCGCGGCTCCTGGATGCCGTTGCCGCTTTGGATTGGCCACCCGACCGGCTGACCATCCAACTGCTCGACGACTCGACCGATGCCACCGCCGCGCTGGCCGAGCCGTGCGTCGCGCGGATGCAAGAGGCGGGTCTGCGCGTCCAACACCTGCGGCGGGCCCAGCGGCACGGCTTCAAGGCCGGCGCGCTGGCGCATGGCTTGGCGCAAACCGACGCCGCGTTCTTCGCCATCTTTGACGCCGACTTCGTACCGCCGCCCGACTTCTTGCGCCGCGCGCTGCCGCACTTCGCCGACCCGAGCATCGCCGCGGTCCAGGGCCGCTGGACGCATCTGAACCGCGACTGGTCGAGCCTGACGCGCGCTCAGGCCCTGGCCATCGACGGTCATTTCGCCATCGAGCAGGAGGCCCGCTTTCGCGCCGGCTGGTTCCTCAACTTCAACGGCAGCGCGGGGGTATGGCGGCGCGCGGCGATCGAGGCGGCCGGCGGCTGGTCGGCGGACACCTTGACCGAGGATCTGGACCTTTCCTACCGCGCGCAGCTGTGCGGTTGGCGCCTCGCGTTCGATCGCGATCTCACATGCCCCGCCGAATTACCGAGTACTCTGGCTGCCTTCAAGGCTCAGCAACGGCGCTGGGCAACCGGGTCGATGCAGACGGCGCGCAAGCTCCTGCCGGCGATCTGGCAGAGCCGAACGAGCCTGGCCGCGCGACTGGCGGCGACGCTGCACCTGACGCACTACGCCGTGCACCCATTGCTGGCGACGACCGCGCTGCTGTCGATTCCGTGCGTTCTGCTGCCAGGGCTGTTGGCGCCCCCGGGGCCTCTGTGGGGTGTGCTGCTGCCGTTCGGCCTGGCGATGGTCGGGCCCACAGCGCTGTATCTGTACGCGCGCCGGGTGCTCGGGTTGCCGATCGCGCCGGCGCTGCGCGATCTCGGCACGCTGACCCTGGTGGGCGTGGGCATCGCCGTCAGCAATGGTCGCGCGGTGTTGCGCGCCTTCCAGCGGCGGCAGATCCCATTCGAGCGAACGCCCAAGCTGGGAGAGCCAGGCGACTGCATCCGCCAGCGCTATCCGGTGACCGCGGACGGCCTCGCGCGCATGGAGCTGGCCCTGGCGCTGTATTGCCTGTGCGCCGCGCTGGGACTGCTGTGGACTGGGGTGTATGCGGTGGCGCCCTTCCTGCTTCTGGACGCCGCCGGGTTCGGCTATGTAGCGGTGCGCGGCGCTGCAAGTGACCAGGAGCGTTGGTGAAGATCGTCGCCATCCTGCCCGCGCTGAACGAGGCCGCCACCGTCGGAGCGGTGGTTCGTGGCCTCCGAGACTTCGTCGCGGCAGTGGTCGTGGTCGACGGCGGCAGTAGCGACGACACCTGCGCCCAAGCCCGCGCCGCCGGAGCCGAAGTCGTCGTCGAACCACGCCCCGGCTACGGCCGCGCCTGCCGCGCTGGCGTCGCCTTCGCCACGGACTCGAGTGCCGAGGTCGTCGCCTTTCTCGACGCCTCCAGCGCCACCTATCCGGAGGACCTGCGCGCCGTGCTGGCACCGATCCTGAACGGCGGGTTCGACTTCGTGCTCGGCTCACGTGTCAGCGGTCAGGCCGAACCGGGCTCGCTGCGCCCCTTGCAGCGCGCTGGCAACCGACTTGCCACCCAGCTCATCGCCTGGCTGCACGGCCACGCCTACAGCGATCTCGGCTCGATGCGCGCCATCCGCCTGGGTTGTCTCGCCACCCTCGAAATGCAAGAATCCGCGCACGGCTGGCCCGCCGAGATGCAGGTCAAGGCGGCGCGGCGCGGCCTGCGCATCTGCGAGGTGCCCATCCGCTACCGCCGTCGCCGCGCGGGTCGGTCCAAGGTGTCCGGCACGGCCATCGGCTCGCTGCGGGCGGGTTTCGCCATCTTGCGCGTCGTGCTCACGGGCGCGCGAACACGCGGCAACTAGCGCAACAACCGAGCCCGCCGAAAGGGGCCGGCAGACTGCCAGGTGCGCGCCGCGTTCAAGCTGTGGGTTGTCTCATGCACGCCAAGGCCGCGGTCGCCATCATCAGCAAAGTGCCGCGTCCCGGGCGATCCAAGACGCGTCTGGCCCGGACGCTCGGCTTGCCGGCGGCGCTGGACCTGCACCGCGCATTCCTGGCCGATGAACTGCGTCAGTTGCACGCCCCGGATTGCTGGCGGCTCGTGTTCATCCACGATGCCATTGAAACTGCACAAGAAGTAGAGGAACTCGCCAGCCTCGTCGCCGGTCGCGCCGACTACGTGGTGCCGGGCAAGCGCGATCTCGCTCACGAACTTCTCGAAGCGTTTCGCCTGCTGCTTGCCGAACACGAGCGCGTGGTCATCGTCAGCGGCGATGTGCCGCACATCGATCCGGAACTGGTGGCGCGCGCGTTGGCGGCGCTCGATACCGCCGATCTGGTGCTGGGTCCCGGACCGGATGGCGGCTACTACCTCGTCGGGCTCAAGGTGCCGCACGACGTCTTCACTACGATTCCGATGGGTACCGCTGCGGTCGAGAAGGCGACCGTGGCCGCGGCGCAGCGACTGGGCCTGCAGGTGGCGCACATCGAGGCGATGGTCGATCTGGACGAGGCCCAGGATCTGCTTGCGCTCGAGGCGATGGCACCTGGGCTTGCCCAAGCGACGCGCGCGGTGGTGGCGCAACTCGGGCGTACCGATCTGAGCGCGACCCTGCCAACCGAGCTCCAGGTCGAGGTCACCAGCCGTTGCAACCTGCGCTGTTCAGCCTGCCTGATCACCCACGAAACGCTGGCGCCGGATGCGGATCTCGACATGGCGGATTGGCATCGCATCGTCGATGGCCTGCCGAACCTTGGCCGCGTGGCCTTCCAGCTCAACGGTGAACCGCTTCTGTGTCGCGACGTATTCGCCATGATCGCGGACGCAGTGGCTCGCGGTGCCACTACGGTGATGAATACCAACGGCCTGCTTCTCGACGAACAGCGCCGTGTCGGAGTGCTGAGCAGCGGCCTGCATGAACTGCGCGTGTCGCTGGACGGCGCCAGGCCACAAACCGTGCTTGAGATGGCAGGCGCGGATATCCTGGGCGCCGTGACGCGCCGCGTGCGCGAAATGGTCCAGGCTCGCGGCTCGGCGACCCTGCCTCGCATCAGCCTGTGGATGGTGGCGACGCGGCTCAATATCGAGGAACTGCCAGATCTCGTGCGCCTGGCAGCTGAGCTGGGGGTCGAGGAAGTCTACGCCCAACGCCTGGTGCTGACCGGCCACGGGGTGGCGCAACGAGCGTACTCACTGCACGGCCGGAGCGGACCGCTGCTGCGCGACGTGGTGGCGCGCGCCGAGGCCATTGCGGCCGAAACCGGAGTGGCCTTGCGGGCATCGGGCAGGCAGCCGATCCTGGAGAGCTTCGCCGCCTCGGACGACCCGCATCCGCAGCGGGGTTGCTGGCGGCCCTGGCGCAGCGCTGTGGTGACTGCATCGCTGAAGGTGCTGCCGTGTTGCATCGCCAGCTTCACGCAGTCCTACGCCGAGTTGGAACTGGGCGATCTGCGAACGCAAACGTGGTCGGACATTTGGAACGGCGCCGCCTATCGACGGTTGCGCAACGGCCTCCTGGACGGCCCGCCGCAGCGCGGATGCCGCGACTGTGGCAAGGAGTGGAGCCTGTGACTGCACCATCCGGCATGTTCGGCAGGCCGCGCCCGGCACCGCATGGGCGCATGGCGCTCCTGATGGCGTCGACCTGCCTGATCGCAGCCTGCGTCGGCAGTGGCGAACTGCCGGCGACCCTGAGCGGCCAGATCGTCGGCGGGGACGATCGGCCGCTAGGTCCCGGACTGGTCCTGATCGAGCGCGGCAAAGTTCACGCCGGCGCCTATGAGGGCGGGACGCTCATCGACGCGCAAGGCAAGTTCAGCCTGCCTCTGCCAGGCGGCGGCACGTGGGGCATCCACTTGTTCCACAGCGACTATTCCTACGTGCCCATCGAACTGACGATCGACCCGCACCAGCAAGTGGTGCTCACCAACATGATGGCCTCCTGGGGGGTGTGGCTGGACTTGACCGGGCAGCCGACCTGGCCCGATCAGCCCGACGACACCCGGCTGTTGCGCATGCCCGTCGATGACAACAAGGCCGACAACCCGGTGCTGTCCGACATCGAGATGACCTACCCGAGCAAGACGCTGATGCAGATCACGGCGCAGGCGTTCGATCCGGACGGCGACCTGTCGCGCATGGTCCTGGTGCACGACACGGCCACGGGCGCCGGCTACGCTCTCAACCCGCCATCGCCGCCCGATGCCAAGGGTAACTACCCCAATGGTAAGTATTCGCTGAAGATATTCATCGATCCCCGCCATGTGCCTGGGAAGTCGCTGTGGTACTTCGTCGTGTCCGACAACATGTGCAACAACACGCCGATCATGCCGGTCGCGATGCCTCCGCTGCCGTAATGACAGCACGGGCCGTTGTGTGAAAATTGGTTGCGACTGAAGCGGCCGGTGTGGAGTAGGGAGCTGGCGATGGCCGTCTGAGCAGGCTCGGACGCGTCGGGCGGGGTGGCAATGTCCCGTGGTGGGTGTAGGCTG
This sequence comes from uncultured Enterobacteriaceae bacterium, assembly GCA_964356325.1. Taxonomy (GTDB): domain Bacteria; phylum Myxococcota_A; class UBA9042; order UBA9042; family UBA9042; genus CAYHHL01. The sequence goes on from CAYHHL010000006.1 coordinate 55,577, forward strand.
GCTCCATTGCGCACGTCGGGTGCGCGGGCGGCCTTCGAGCCCGAGGAGACAGGCCCTGCCATGGCCCAACAATCGCAGACTTCTCTGGCGTTACAGGCACCCGCCTTCGAAGCATTGTTGACGATCATCGACAGCGTCGACGCCGGCATCTATGTCGCTGACTTGCAGACCTACGAACTGCTCTTCGTCAACGATTACTTTCGCAATGTCTTCGGAGATATCGCGGGCAAGACCTGTTGGAAGGTCCTCCAGCGCGACCAGACCGGCCCGTGCGCGTTCTGCACCAATCCGCTGCTGGTCGACGCCGAGGGCAACCCGACCGGCCCGGTGGTCTGGCAGCATCACAACCTCCTGGTCGACCGCTGGTATGAAGTGCGCGATTGCGCGATCCGCTGGGGCGATGGCCGACTCGTGCGCCTCGAGGTCGCCACAGACATCACGGCCCAGCACCAGGTGCAAGACGCCCTGCGCGAAAGCGAGCAGATGCTGCGGGACATCACGTCGGACTTGGGAGAGGGCGTGTTCGTCCTGGACGCTCGCGGCCGCGCGACTTTCGTCAATCCCAAGGCTTCGGAACTGCTAGGTTGGACCCCACAAGAACTGCTCGGCACCGATCTGCATGAGATCCTGCACGCGAAACGCCCCGGTGGCGAGGACGTGCCTGCCGGCCAGTGCGGGCTGCTGCGCGTCCTCGAGACCGGCGAAACTTTCAAAGCGCACGAGGAGTTCTACCGCCGCAAGGACGGGACGTTCGTCCCGGTCGCGCTGGTCGCCACCTCCATCGTGCGCGACGGGCGCATCATCGGCGCCGTGACTGCATTCCACGACATCACGGCACGCAAGGCGGCTGAGGCCGAGCAAGCGCGCCTGATTACAGAGTTGCAGGACGCGCTGGCCAACGTCAGGACCTTGCGCGGCCTGCTGCCGGTCTGTGCCTGGTGCAAGAAGATTCGCGATGATGACGGCTATTGGCAGCAAGTCGAAGTCTACTTGAGTTCGCACGCCGACGTGAAAGTCACCCACGGCATGTGCACCCAGTGCCTGACCGAAGCGATCGCGAATCTGGATCAGGAAGCTGCCGCGCGATGAACAAAGGCCGTATCAGCCGGATCGGCTTTCGTATCGCGGCACCAGCGGCCGTCGCGGCTGTGGCCCTGGTCGTCGTCTTGTTCTACATGCAGCGTCGCCAGGCGCGGGAGGGGGCGCAAGCCTATGACGGCTATGCCGATCTCCTGGGCCGTCTCATCGTCAACGACCTGCGCGACGGCATGTTGTCCGAGGACCGTCCGCGCATCCAGCGTGAATTGACGCGCCTGGCCGACATGGCGCCCATCCGCTCGGCGCGCGTCGTGGACAAGCAAGGCAAGGTAGTGTTTGCCAGCGATGCCGCAGTGTTGGGGACGGTCATGTCTCGCACGGAGCCCAGTTGCGTCGCCTGCCACCAGCGCGGCGTGCCGGCCGAGCGACGCGGACACATCCTGCGCTTCGAGGCCAACGGTCGGCGGGTGCACCGCGTCGTGCAACCCATCACCCTCGATCACGCTTGCCTGACCTGCCACGAGGAGAAGGAGGGCGCGGTGGTCGGCGTGCTCATCACCGATCTCGACGATGACCTGCTGACCGGCGGAGTGCGGGCCGACAGCACGCGCTCGGCCTGGGCCATCACCGTGCTGTTGGCGCTGCTGGTCGCGGCGGGGGCCGTCTTTGTTTGGCGGCATGTCGTGACGCGTATCCGCAACCTTCGGCATTTGCTCGATCTACTGCGCAGCGGTGCGCGTGCCAGTGTCTTGTCGGTCAGTTCCGCGGACGAGATCGACGAGGTCACGCGCGCCGTGCAGGCTCTGGCGCTCGACCTGGACGGCCGCGTCGGGCTGGAGCGGGCCAGCCGTCGCCTGGCGCCCGTGCTGGAACGCGAGGCCGGCGCGGTGTTGCTGGTCGACGCCGATGGCTGGATATTCGCCGCCAACCGCGCGGCCGTGCAGCGCATGGATGTGGCGGGCGAAGGTCTGATCGGTCGTGATCGCAGCCACTTCGAAGGCCCCGGCGAGGGTCTGTCGGATCAGGCGCACGACTTGGGCTGGGCGCTGCCGGCCGAAGGGCAGGACGGGCCCGCGGTGGTGGCGCTGGCCGACGCCGCCGGCAAGGTCATTGCCTGCCTGGAACTGTGGGCGGTCCAACCGGGCGAGCATGCAGCCGATGGTGTGGCTGAAGCGAGTCTTGCCGCGACCACGATCCCTGAGAATCCTGAGTGGTTGCTGTATGGTGCGGTGCTCGCCGAGTCCATCCGACCTAGCCGGCAGGGCGGACCGACGGTGATGCGTTTCGACCCGCGACTGGCGCGAGCCCGGCGCCTGGCCGGCGATCTGGTGGCCTTGGGCAGCGAGGCGGCCACCGAGCGCGAGCAGGTCGATCTCAAGTCCCTGGGCATCATCATGCTGTGGGATCTGGAACGCGACATGCCGTTGCAGAAGTGGTATTTCCTGTATGATTCTGGGCAACGCGTGACGGGGGCGCGCTACCAACTGCGTGCGTTGCTGGAGCGTCTGGCACGGGCGGCTGGCCGTCAAGCCGGACCGGGCGGCCAGGTCGTCTTGTTCACGCAGGCTCGTCCCGGCCACGACGCGGTCTTTGTCGCCGCGTGGGCCAGTCGCGCGGGCGGTTCCGTGCTGCTCGACCCGCCGGACGGTCCGGCCTTGGCCAGCGCCATCGCCAGTGGTCACGGCGGCGGTGTCGAGGTCGATCCGGCCTTCGACATGCAAGCCATCCCTGGTTTCATGAACATGCGTCTGCCTTGTGGCACCGTCGGCACGCTCTTCGTGGCCGAACTGGCGGTGTCCGGCACGGTGCCCAAGCCGCATTCCCGGCATCTGGCATGAACACACCATGGCGGTGGTGCCTTCGGGGCAGCCGGAAATGGTTCTGCGGCGTCGGTGGAAATGGTGGGTCTGGGCGATGTTGGCCCGGGTTCATGGGCGGTACCTTGAGTTCGAGGCCTGCGAGATTCACAGGCTCCGAACAGGGCGCAACCCGCCCGGCAACTGGAGGCCCCACATGGACAGCAACTTCATCGGACAGCTCGTACTCAGCATCGCCATCTTCGCCCCGGGTCTGGTCATGCTCGCCGGCCTGGCGTTCATCGGACTGCTGATGATGCTGGAGCGGACCGTGCTGCGCGGCAAGCCGGACCTGGCCGTCGTGGCGAAGACTTCGGCTGCCGCGCAACACCTGCCGGCCCGCAATCCGGCGCCGGATCGCATCGTCGCTGGCTTGAAGGAGGCCGTGGCTGAACAGGCCAATCCGGTCGAGCTCGAACGCCCCGCAGACCTGCGCAACAAGGGCAGTCGCTAGAGACTCGAGTCCGCATCCTGTCAGGAAGCCCGCCTGAGAGACCCAGCGCCAGCAGCCCACGAGGCCCTGGCGCCCGGAGTCGAGGAGAAACAGCGCCATGTCCCGCTTCGATGCCCTGCTCAGACGCCTGTCGCGGCCGCAAGATCGTCTCCCGCCCGACCAACACCCCGGCTGGAAGGTACGCCTGCGCATGATGGCCCGCATTGCGTGGCGTTATGTGTGGGTCTACTTCGCCCTGCTGGCCCTGGCCGTGACGTGGGTCGCCGCTTCCGGCATGGACGTCTATCACCGCACGGAGATGCCCGAGTTTTGCGGGACTTGCCACGAGATGGGCGCCAACTTCGACACCTGGTCCAACTCCCGCCACGGCAGCATCCGCTGCATCGACTGCCATGCTCGCCCGGGCATCTCCGGCTGGGTCGCGGCCAAGATGGGCGGCATGTCGCAGCTGTACACTCACCTGACTGCGGATTCCATCAAGGATATCCACCTGCAGACGAAGCACGCCACCATCGTCAGCGAAAACTGCTCGCGCTGCCACACCGACAGCGCGCGGGCGGGCGACCGTCACAGCCGTGCGATGGCCCATAGCCAGCACGCGGATCTGGGCATACAGTGCGTCGCTTGTCATTCCGGCAATATAGCGCACCCGACCGCCGCCGAAGCGCGCGATTCGGTGGCAGGCCTGGTCGACGTCGGTACCTGCTTCAAGTGCCACGATGGCAAGCAAACGGTCGGCAAGAAGGTCGCATTTGCCGCGCGCGACGAGAAGTCGTGTGAGAAATGCCACCTGGATGCACACTTTGCCAACCAGCATTTCGCGGGTGACAAGTCCGGCACCACGCACAAGCTTTGCCTGGACTGTCACGAGGCGCGTCCGGGGCAACCGCACTACGCCATGGACAAGCGAGACCAGGGTCGCCTGTGTGCCAAGTGCCATGAACCGCCCAAGGATCTAGTGTCGACCCACAAGCCCTTCCGGGAGGGCAAGTGCGACGAGTGCCACCGCGTCATGACCCCGGCCTACCTGTTCCGTCACGGTCCGAAGCCGGACCAGGCGTTCTGTCTGCACTGTCATGATGATGTCGGCGCCGTCCTCGGCCTTGCCGAACCCACGACACGGACAGCGTTTGCCGAGGCCAAGACCGACCTGCACCGCCAGCACGCCGACGACATCGGCAAAGCGACGCCCGACCTGTGCCTCAAGTGTCATGCCGGCCACGGCAGCACCGCGCCACGCGGCCTGGTCCATCTGGCCCCGAGCGAGGACGGCGATGGCAAGCCGGGCCTCTTCAAGGCGACGAAAACTGGTGGCAGTTGCAGTGGAAGTTGTCACGGCGACGAGGCCGTCCGCTATGACCTGAATGGCAGCAAAGACGAAGACGAAGACGAAGAAGAAGCCAAGCCGGCCGCCGGCGCCAAGGTGCAAGAGGAGGTCGAACCATGATTCACCGTCGCTTCCTGGTGTATTTCCTGGTGCTGTCGGCCATCACCGTGGTCGCGACGGTGGCTTTCGAAGCCTGGTCGTTCCGGCGCGCCATCGACCACTCCCTGAACCAGAACCTGCTGTTTGCACGCAGTGTCGCCCGCGTCGTGAGCGGTGCGGTCGAGCAGGAGAAGGCGCACCTCGAGCGTCTGCTGGACGCCGCGGGCAAGGACGCGGCGGATCCCAAGGCCTTGGCCGCCGACCTCAAGACGGTGCGGTTGGCTACGCTGGACAAGGACGGCATGGCCCTGTTCGACGACAAACGTCAACTGCTGGCGGCAGATACCGATCCCGGGGGCCTGCCGCCGCCAGAAGTCCTGCTGCCAGCCCTGCGCCGGACCCAGGCATCGGGGCACGTGGTCGTGAGCGACCTGTGGAAGGGCATCGACCACAAGCCGCGCGTCGCCATCGTGCTCGGGCGCACGCTGGGGACCGGCGAGACGGCGGCGTGGCGGGCCGCGGTGGTCTACGTGCGCTTGGATGGCAAGAACTTCCAGCGCATCTTCGACAACTTCCTGGTCAACGAGCAGTCGCGGCTGCAACTGCTCGACTCGACGGGCGTGGCCCTGTACTCGACCTTGCCCCGGGAGCGCTTCCGTTCGGTGGTCCACGGCACCTACTTCACGGACAAGGTACGGCTGGGCAACGCCGTGCAAATGCCCTGTCATTCCTGCCACAAGAACGGCGAGTCGGAGACGATTCGGCAAAGCGAGGTGACGACCGTGGCGCCCCTGGCCGGCATCGGCTGGACGGTGACCGTGCGCGAGGGCACGCGCGACCTGTACGCGCCGATGCGTGAGACCGTGTACACTTCGTCGGCACTGGTGTCCTTGATATTCGGCTGCTTTGTCGGCTTCTACGTCCTGTTGTCGCGGCGGGTTTTGAGGCCGATGCGTCAACTGGCGGAAACGGCGACGGCCTTGGCCCAGGACGCTGGCGCAACCCAGACCGGCTTTCGATCCCGGGATGAATTCGCCATGTTGTCGGAGTCCTTCGAGGCGATGCGGTCCCGTTCCACCGCCGCGAAGGACGCTTTGCCGAACAGCCCCATGCAGGCAGTCCACCGGCAACCCAGCGGGATCGTGGTCTCCGACCTGCGCAAGACCCTGAACGGCCTGGTCGATGGCGTTGCCAAGAGCAAGGCGGTGCGTTCCGTGGTCTTGCACCTGGACGGACCGGCGCTGGAGGAGGGCTTCTTCGCCTGCCAGGACATCGCCTTGCGTAGCGAGGGGCGGATCGGCGCGAGCCTGGATGCCGCGGCCGCCGGTCGGTCGCAGGTGAGCGTCGCCGACCTGGACAGCCGCGGAATCGCTGTCGAGAATGCTCACGAAACCAAGCTGTTCTACGTGCAGCGGATCCGCGTGGCCGACGCGCTGGACGGGGCGTTGTGGATCGGCGTCGCCGATGGCAGCGAGGAACTCGGGCGCTACCTTGGGCCGACGATGGCGCTCATCGCCAACCAGGTGCAATCGCTCATCGAACGCAGCCTGCTGCAGGACCAGCTGCGGGTGGAGCAGGCGCACAAGGATCGCATGCTGCGTCACCTGTTCGAGGCAGAAGCCGAGGAACGCAAGCGGATTGCTCGGGAAATCCACGACGGCACTGCGCAGGAACTGACGGCGCTGCTGCTGGTGCTGGAAACGCTACCCGACGGAGTGTCACCCGGCGACAAGGCCAACATGGAACGGGCCAAGAACCTGGTCGGCCAGATCCTCGATGGCATCAACCGGCTGGTGCGGCGCTTGCGGCCGGCGGTGCTCGATGATCTCGGCCTCATCGAAGCCGTTCGCGCAACTGGGCAAAACCTCATGGAAACAGCGGGGATCGGCTTCGATCTGGAAGTCGTCGGCGAGGATCTGATGGTGCCCAAGGACGTGGAAGACACGGTCTATCGCGTGTTCCAGGAAACCGCGACCAACGTCGTGCGCCACGCCGGTGCCACCCACGTCAAGATGCGCCTGCACTTGGAGCCCGAGCGGCTGATGGGCTGGATCGAGGACAACGGGCGCGGCATGGATCTGTCGTGGCTGGACGACATCGCCGCCCGACCCCGTTGGGGCCTGCTCGGCGTGCGCGAGCGTATCGTCCAGGCGGGTGGTACGATTGACTTCATGACGCCGGCCTCGGGTGGCCTGCGCATCGTATTCGAAGTGCCGCTCACCCTGAATATGTACGCGAAAGTGGCGCAAGCCTGAACGATTGCGCAAGGGGGCCCCATGGCGGCACAGGTGCGTATCATCCTGGCCGACGACCACAACCTGGTGCGCGAGGGCATGCGCGGCTTGTTGGAAGTGCGGATGCCGGAAGCCGTCGTGGTGGCGGAGGCGGCGACCGGTCACGACACCCTTCGAGAATGCGCCCGCCACCAGCCGGACCTGTTGCTGCTGGACATTTCGATGCCTGATCTCGGTGGCTTGGAGGTCCTGGCCGAACTGCCCAACGTCAGCCCGCTGACCCGCGTCGCCATCGTCTCGCAGTACACCGATCGCGCCTACGTGATTCGGGCGTTGAAGTTGGGCGCCAAGGCGTACCTGCCCAAACAGGTGATGGCGCGGGAACTGGTCGCGGCGCTGCGCAGTGTGCTGGAAGGCCGCACGTGGCTGGATCCGTCGGTGGCGGATCTGGTCGTCGCGGCGGCGCTGCATCCGGACGCCGGCACCGAAGCCCCGGAACTCGCTTCGCTGACCGACCGGGAACGCGAGGTGCTCAAGCTGATCGCAGAGGGCAATACCGCGCCGCAGATGGCGAAACTGCTAGGGATTTCAGTGCACACGGCCAACCGCCACCGCGCCAACCTGATGGAAAAGGTCCACGCGCACAGCAAGACGGAATTGGTCAAGCTGGCGGTGCGATTGCGGGTGGTCGACGCGTAGTCGGGGCGAGCCTTGGTCCTTAGAACAAGCCGATGTCCAACACGATACCCAAGTCAGCAGCAGCTATTAGCGAGTGACACGTCGACCACCTGCACGCAGGGGGCCAATTCCGGGAGTCACCGCGCAGGCAACGTCGGCCGCAACGCCAACATCAGCACGCCGCCCAGAACCATCGCCCCGCCGACCCAAGTCCGCGGCCCGACGACGTTGTCCAGCGCCACCACACCCAGCAACGTCGCCAGCAGCGGCGTCGCCAGGAACCAGGGCGCCACCTGCGCCACCGGATGCCGTTGCGTCAGAACGTAGAATAGCCCGTGGCCGACCAGCGACGCGATCAGCGCGGCATACACCACGCCGCCCCAGCCGATCCAAGTCGCATTGCGCAACGAGTCCAAGCCGTTCGATTCGACCAGCAGACTCCACGCCAACAACGGCACGATGCCGATGACCGCCGTCCAGCCCTGCTGGCTGAACATGTCCAAGCCCTTGAGTTGGCGCATCAACACCGTGCCCAGAGCGAGAAAGAAGGCTGAGGTCAACATCAGCAGCATCACCTTCGGGTGCTCGAGCGCCGACGGTTCGAAACCGAGCACCAGCACGCCGATGAAACTGACGGCGATCGCCACACCAACGCGCAATGCCACGCGTTCGCCGAGCAGGAGCCAGGCCAGCACCGCCGCCATCGGCACGTAGCTTTGCAGCACGATGGCCGGGGAGGCGAGCGTGGTCGAGAGCTTGAGCGCCCAGAAGTTCAAGCCGAAATGCAGGACGCCGTTGCAGAGCGCCACCGCGATGAGGCGCGGCCACTGGCCTGGAGCAGGACGGCGCAGGAAGCGGCCCAGCAGCACCGCCAGCAGCACGAGGCGCAAGGCGGTGAACAGCAGCGGCGGAAATTCCTGCAACGCCAGTTTGGACGTCAGGAAATTGCCGGCCCAGGCCAAGCAGATGGCGACGACCAGCAAGGCGTCGCGCCCGCCCAAACCCTTTGCTATGGCCACGCCTTGCCTCCGCGTCGCAACTCCGGGCGCCCGACGCGCGGTAACGTACGGCCGGATCCTTCCGCGAGGCAAGCCCAGGTCATGGTGAGGGGACGGCGGAGGTCGCACGGAGTGAGTCTGGACCCGCGGGTGCGGTTCCGAAATCTTGGTCGTGGTCCACGGCAAAAGCCGCCGAATCAACGATCACGTGTAGGGGCGGGCTTCCAGCCCGCCCTCCCACGCGCCAGCGTCAATCCCAGTCCGGGGAGGAGGGCGGGCTGGAAGCCCGCCCCTACATTCGCCACAAGCAGCACCGTCACCGACCCGGAATCCAGAACCGCGCCCTGGACCCGCCGAGCAGGCTGGCACGGCTCCGGCTTCAATGCCATGCTCGGCGTTGCGGTCCCCATGCCGCGGAGTTCCGTCATGACCGACCTGCGCAACCCCGGCGGCACTCCTGGCGGCCTGGGCCTGTTCCTCGGCGGCTGCGGCCTGAGCGCGCTCGGCTCCTACCTGCTGTTTTCCCGCGTCATAGTGTCCGCCGGCTACTGGTGGCAGGGCACGACGGGCCTCGGCTTGGGCCAAGGCGGTGGCGTGGCCCTGGTGTTGCTGCCGTTCTTCGGTGGCATCGCGCTGCTGTTTCGTAGCGCCCAGTCCAAGACCGGCTGGGTCCTGCTGATTGCCGGCATCGCGCTGCTGGTGCTGGAAATCATCATGAGCCTGCGCATCCACTTCACGCCGACGCCACTGCCTGTGGTGCTGCTGATGATCGGCTCGATCGCGGCGGGCGTGGGCATGGTGCTGCGGTCGCTGCGCTAGGTCAGAGCGCGCAAGTCACTTCCCTAGCTTGCCGCAATTCCCTTGCACTTTAGCCCAGTTTCCCGGCAGCTTGGGCGCGAATCCCGGCGTGCTCACCGCCGCCGCGGCGATCGCCCCGCTCGGCTCCGGCTTCAGCGCGATCCCGGTTACCGTCGGCTGCACGCTCGCGGACGCCCAGCCGCCTTTCATCGCCTTGGCAGCCGCGGTCGGACCGTCGCCCAGACTGTCCAGCTTGACCAGCCAGGTGTTGAAGTGCGTATTTCCTGGGGGGATTGTCCGCCCAGCCAGCGCGAAGCCACCGTCGGGCGTCGCCGCCAAGGCCACGTCGCGTTCCGGGGCCAGCGTGCCGTACGCCCGCGCGCCCACGACCGTGCCATCGCCAGCCAGGCGTGCCACGAAGGCGTCCTGGCTGCCAGTGCCCAACCCGACGCCGTGGCCCGCGATCCACAGCCCGCCCGGCACCGCCCTTACCGCGCTCGCCAGATCGTCGTCGCTACCGCCCAGACGCTGCGTCCACACGACTTCGCCGGCAGGATCCAAGCGCAGGATCAACGCGTCCCAAGCGTTTGCAGACAGGCCCTGGGTCCGGCCTGCCAAGGCAAAGCCACCGTCGGGCGTGCGCGTGGCGGCCAGCGCGAAGTCTTCTGCAGGACTGCCGTAGGCCTTGGACCACGCGAGGTTGCCATCGGCATCCAGGCGGACTGCCCAGGCGTCGTGCAGTCCCGCGCCCCAGGTCAGCGTCGTGCCGACCAGCAGGGTGCCGCCCGCGTTGCAGGCACTGTCGCGCGCCTCGACCACGTCAGCTAGCGACTCGCCCGCCGCGCCGCCAAAGGCTCGTGTCCACAGGACCTTGCCGTCCGCGCTCAGGTGGGCAGCGAACACCGCGCTCTGCTTGCCCAGCTCCGGTCCCGCCGAATAGGTATCGCCTGCCACCACGAAACCGCCGTCCTCGACCTGACGCACTCCCTTCACCTCGTCGTAACCAGGCCCGCCGATTCGGATCGACCACTGTACGCTGCCGGTGGCGTCGGTGCGCACGACCCAGCCGTCGAACCAGGGGCCCCAGCTGCGCGTCGTGCCGCCGAGCAGGAAGCCGCCATCGGCCACCTCCGCGATAGCACCCAGTTCGTCGTCATCGTCGCCGCCGTAGCCACGCACGACGCCCGGGTTGCCACAGCCGTCGGTAAGCACCAGGAACGCGTCGCGTTTGCCCTCCTTGCTCCAAGCGTCGGTGCCGCCGATGAAGACGAGGCCGCCGTCCGGGCGGGCCAGCAAGCCGCGCGCCTCCTCTTCCGCCTTGGCGCCGAACGTGCGCGTGAAGGTGACGCCGCAGCCGCCGCCGGATGGGGCAGCGGCGCAGCTTGGGCCTGGTGGCAAGGCGCAGGGGCCGGGCAACCACACGGGGGTCGGGTCCTGCGGGCAGTCCAGCGCCGAGCCGCCGACGCACGCCCCGTTGCTGCAATGGTCCGCGGTGCACGGCTTGCCGTCGAGCTCACACGTCCCGGCTAACGTGGCGTGTTTGCAGCCCTTGTTCGGATCGCAACTGTCCGTCGTACACGCGTTGGCGTCGTCGCAGCCGGACCCCAGGTCATCTACCAAACCGTTGCAGTCGTTGTCCGCGCCGTCGCACACCTCAGTGGGAGCGCCTGCGAGACTGCACGCGGAAAGGCCGCCATCGCCGCAAGTGCGTTGTCCGGTGCACTGGCCGACGAGTCGATCGGTGCCGTCGTAACTGAACTTGACGCAGGCCGTGCCGACGCCGGCGGCGATGTCCTCGAAACTACAGGTACAAGCGTCGCCCGATGGCAGGCAGAAGCTGCCCTGGTCGCCGCGCTCGGTACACTTCAGGCCGGCGGGGCAACTGGGGCCGCTGGCGCAGGGCAGGGCGCAGATCCGCCCGTCGACTCCCGATCCGCGACCGATGGCCACGCAAGCTTCGCCCGACGTGGCGCCAGGTAGCCCGGCGCAGTCGTCCTGGCTGGCGCACGGATGGCACAAGCCGTTCCAACTCGCAGTGATGTCGGCCACCGCCGTGGCGTCGGTGCTCGCGTCCGGTAGGGCCACCGGCGCCGCGACGTCCGGTGAATCGGCGTGGCCGGTCGATGGCGAGGGCTGGCTGCAAGCGCTCGCACCGCATAGCCATATCAGCATCGTGAAGACCATGCGGGGATGGGCGGTACCGGTGCGGGGCATGGCGGCGATCCTTGCGGTGGCTTCGAACGCCTACTGGCAGACGCAAATCGCCGTCGAGGTCGGCAACGGCGTGGTGGCCGGCGAGAAGGACGACGGCAGCTTGAAGCCACCGCCGAAATCCTGCGGCGTGATGATCTTGGTCTTGGCCCCGCACGTCGCTTGGTCGATTGTCGACAGTGAGAGCACCTTGGTGTCGCAACTGCCGCCCGCGTCGCCAGCCGTGTCCGTCTTGACCAGGAAGCCGTCGGACTTGCCGCTGCCCTGGCCGAACGTCTGGCCGCAGAAGACGAATCCACCGGTCGTGTCGACATCGCCCGAGAAGCCGTACTGCGTCGAAGCGTTGCCGTAGATCTTCATCGAAACCAGGTTGCCGCTCTTGTCCGTCCTGGCGTAGAACATGTCGAACTGAATGAGAGGATTGTACTTCTCCTCAGGGGTGGCGACCCACTTGATGCCAGTGTCCTTGCTGGATCCGAAGCTGGCAGTCCGCCCCGTGACCACGTAGCCGTCGGCCGTTTCGAAGCAGGCGGCGCCACGGTCGTCATCGAATCCGCCCCAACGCTTCATCCACTGCACCTTCATGTTGGCGCCGATCTTGATGAGCATGATGTCCTTGCTGTGGTAGATCGTGCCCCAGCCCGTGGTGTGTCCGGTCATCAGGAAGCCGCCGTCACTGGTGCGAATCAGGTCGGCCGCCTCGTCGTCGGCATCCAGGCCGTACAGCCAGGACGCGACGTGCTTGCCGTCCTTGTCGAGCTTGAACAGCCAGATGTCGTCGTCGCCCATCGAATCGCTCTCCTCGCCGCCTGCCACCATCAGCGAACCATCGTCCATCTCCAGGATCTTGAACGGCGCGTCGCCCTCGGAGTCCACCGAGTCACCGCCGCCGTAGGTATGCACCCAGACCACCGTGCCCGCGCTGTCGACCTTCATGATCGTGGCCTTGTGCGTCTTGCCGACCTTGGAGCTGTAGGTGTACTGCTCGACGATGAAGGCATAGCCGCCGTCCTGCAGTTGGATGATCTTGCGGCCAAAGTCCAACCCACCGCCGCCGTACACGTTCTGCCACTGCACGTTGCCCACCGCGTCGGTCTTGACGACGTAAGTGCCCTGCCAGGTGGCCGACTCGCCGACCGCGATGAAGCCGCCGTCCACCGTGCTGGTGACGCCCCAGAACGCATCGTCCTCGTCGCCACCATAGTTCTTGGCCCAAACGAGGCTGCCGCACGCGTCGACCTTGACCAGGTAGGCATCTTTGCCGCCCGCGCTCCAACCGGTGGTATGTCCCGCCGCGACGAAGCCGCCGTCGCTGGTGTGGACCACGCCATAGAAGTTCTCCGCCTCCGCGCTGCCGACCGCCCGCTGCCACTTCTTGCCGACGCAAGCCGCCTGGATTTTGTACGCGCAGGTGCCTGATTTCGTGTCACAGGAGTCCGCCGTACAGTCGCTGCCATCGCTGCAGGTCTTCACCGCGCCCACGCAGGCGCCGGCCTTGCACGCATCGGCCAACGTGCACGCGTTGGTGTCATCGCAAGGCGTGGCGTTGTCGACCTGCACGCAGCCCTTGCCCGCGTCGCAACTGTCGTCAGTGCAAGGGTTGCCGTCGTCGCACTTGACCGCCGCGCCCGCTGCGCACGCCCCGGACTTGCAGGCGTCCCCGCTCGTGCAAGCGCTGCCGTCGTCGCAGGCCTTGCCCTCGGCGGCGGACACCATCGCGCACAGGCCGCTTTGGCTGTTGCAGAGGTTGGTCGCGCAGGCATCGTTCTTGCTTACATCGCACACGACGACCGTGCCCACAGCGATCGCGCACTTGTTCGCCTGGCACACGTGCTTGCCCGCGCACAAGTTGCCGTCGCTCTTGGCGGTGCAGTCCGCGTCGTTCAGGCACTCGCAAACATTGCCGCCGCTCACACACTTGCTGTCCTTGCATGCGTCGCCCTGGGTGCAAGCGTTGCCGTCGTCGCAAGCACCGATGCCGGCGACCGAAGCACAGGTCCCGTTGGCGCACGCGTCGACCGTGCACGGATTGCCGTCATCACAGCCCTTGGCCTTGCCGCCCTTGCACTTGCCCAGCGCGCACACGTCGTCCAGCGTGCACCCGTCGGCGTCGTCGCAGGCATTGCCGTTGACGCCCGGACTGCTCACACAAGCGCCGGTCTTGGGATCGCACGCGTCCGCGGTGCAAGGGTTGGCGTCGTCGCAGACCTTGGCCGCGCCGCCCGCGCACGCCCCGCCCTTGCACGAGTCTGCGCCGGTGCAGCCGTTGCCGTCGTCGCAGGCCGCGCTGTTCGGGGTGTGCGTGCAGCCCTTGGCCTTGTCGCAGGCGTCGGTCGTGCACGGGTTGGCGTCGTCGCAGGTATCCGCTTTGCCCGTCGCGCACTTGCCGGCCACGCACTTGTCGCTGACCGTACACACGTTGCCGTCCGCGTCGCACGGGCCGCCCTCGTTTTGCGCCGTGGCCGCGCACTTGCCTACCTTGGCGTCGCACACGCTCTGGCTGCACGCCGTGTCGTTGCTCGCGTCGCATTTCACCGCGGAACCGGCCTTGATCGCGCATTTCCCTTGGCTGCACGCCATTTGGCCTGCGCACAAGTCCGCGCCAGGCTTGCAGTCCGCGTCCGACTGGCACTCGCAAGTGTTCGCCCCAGTCACGCACTTGCCCGCCAGGCAGGCGTCGCCCTTGGTGCACGGGTTGCCGTCGTCGCACAGACCGCCGTCATCGATCTGACCGTCGCAGTCGTCGTCCTTGCCATTGCAGGTTTCCGCCAGTGGTTCGGGCGCGTCGCACAAGGCCTTGCCGCCAGCGTTGCAACTCCAGGTCCCTTTGCACTGGCTGACGACGTTGCCCGCGGCGTCCAGGACCACCGCCATGCACGGCGTCGTCCACTTGCCCGCGACCGCTTGAGCACTGCAGCCGCACGCCTGGGCGTCGGGCACGCACACGGTCGCGGTTCCGCCGCCCACCGGCTTGGCGCCTGCACACGTGTAGCCCGAGGGGCAGGCGCCGTTCTTTCCGCAAGCCTGGGCGCAGAATTGGCCAGCGGCACCAGCGGGCTCGCCCAAGCCGATGCACGCGGCCCCGGCCCCGAGTCCGCTGCACTGCGCGCCGGTCGTGCAAGGGTCGCACGCTCCGATGGCCCCGACGGCCTTGATATCGGCTTCGGGAGCCTTGATATCGGCTTCAGGGGCCTTGATATCGGCTTCGGGAGCCTTGATATCTGCCTCAGGAGCCTTGATATCTGCCTCAGGAGCCTTGATATCGGCTTCAGGAGCCTTGATATCGGCTTCAGGAGCCTTGATATCGGCTTCAGGGGCCTTGATATCGCTGCCCGTCAGGCCTGCTT
This sequence comes from uncultured Enterobacteriaceae bacterium, assembly GCA_964356325.1. GTDB lineage: Bacteria > Myxococcota_A > UBA9042 > UBA9042 > UBA9042 > CAYHHL01. Next base: position 70,617 of record CAYHHL010000006.1, read on the forward strand.
CAACGCCCGTGGCCAGATCGCCTGCTGCTTGCGGCGAGCCGTCCTGGATCTGGCTCGCGTCGCTCAACTGCCCGCCGGCATCGGCTTGGGCGCCGACCAGTGGCTTCTGGCTGGCCGTGGTGGGGTTGCGCCCCGTGCTGCACGCCGCCAGACCGAGCAGCAGGGAAACATGCAGGATCCGCTTGCGCGTCGGAGCGAGACCCGCGCCACCCAAAGCCATATTCATGATGGATCTTCCCCAGTGCGCCCGCTGAGCGCTCGAATTCGTCGATCGTGGATAGCCGTTACATCACACTAGCAGCCGCGCGCGACCTCCTGCAAAGAAGGGAGCCAATAGCCTGCAATCATGCGTGGAAATGTCGATCGACCGGCGTAGGTCGGGGCGCTCGGGGGCGAAAAGGCTGATTGCCCTGGCGCCGCGCTGGCCCGCAGCAAGGTCGGCGGGACGAACAGCGCAGCGGGCGCCAGAGGTCAATGACGCAAAAAAGGCAACGGCGCGGCAGGGCTCTCCCTACCGCGCCGCTGCGCTATCCGTTGAGAATCAGCGACTCTGGTGCGTGCTGCGCGCGGTAGTGCTGGCCCCTCGCGCGGCTGGCGGCGCGGCTTTGGCGTCCTTGCGGTCGGCGTCGGTCGCGTCGCGCTTCTTGCCGCCGTGGCTGTGTTCGCCGCCCTTGCGACCGGCTTCGGCTGCGAGGGTGCGATCCTGCGAGAAGCTGCGTTTCTCCGCCGGAACGCTCTGGCCGCCCTTGCTCGCGATGGCGCGCTGCTTCTCGCGGTCCATCGAGGCAAAGCCGCGTAGTGACGTGTTCTTGCTGCTGGTATTGGGATTGGAAGGCATCAGGGTCCTCCTAGCGAGATTCTAGCGCGCGGCCCCCGGCCGATCGGACGGGGGCTGGGCGCGCGGCGGTGCATACGACACACGCGGCCCGGTTTACAACTCCGGATGACACCGTTCTCATCCAGGTTTTAGCTGTCTGCGGCGTGGCTCGGCCAGCGTAAGGCAACCTTGGCTAGTCATTGCCATGCTTTGCGTTGCAGGCGGGGCCGCGCGCCCGTCCGTCACGGGGTTGCCACGCCAAGCTCACGTGGGAGCGTAAACTCTTGCTGTCTCGTGGCTTGGCCTTGACCTTGGTGCGGCCCCGCTTCAGCCAGGCCGTGATCGTGTGGATCTGTGACGAAAACCCTTGCGAACTACCCCAACCCGCCCAGCAACAGGTTCGCCACCGAGAAGTAGATGATGAGCCCCGTCACGTCCACCAGCGTCGCCACGAACGGCGCCGAAGCGCTCGCCGGGTCGAAGCCCATGCGGTGCAGAAGCAGCGGCAGCATCGAGCCAGCCATCGTGCCGAACAGCACCACACCGACCAGCGAGATGCCGACCGTGAACGCGATCTCCATGTAATGCGGGCCGTACGTGTGGAAGATCCTCTCCCACGAAATGATGCGCAACACGCCGATGCAACCGAGCGTCGTTCCCAAGGCCAGACCCGCGGCAATCTCGCGGCGGGCCACGCGCAAGGCATCGCGCATCCGCAATTCGCCCAGGGCCATCGCGCGGATGACCAGCGTCGAAGCCTGCGAGCCGGAATTGCCGCCCGAGCTGATGATGAGGGGCACGAACAGCATCAGCACGACGGCTTTGGCGATCTGGTCTTCGTAGTGGCCCATCGCAGTCGCGGTCAGCATCTCGCCGAGCAACAGCGCCGACAGCCAGCCGGCGCGCTTCTTCCACATCGCCCAGAAGCCGATCTCGAGATACGGCGCGTCCAGTGCCTCCATGCCGCCGAATTTCTGGGCGTCTTCAGTCGCTTCCTCGTTCAACACGTCGACGATGTCGTCCACGGTCACGATGCCCTTCATGCGCAGTTCGGCGTCCACCACCGGCACCGCGAGGAAGCCGTAGTGTTTGAACAGTCGCGACACCGCCTCCTGGTCCATGTCCTCGGAAACGCTGACGACGTCGCCCTTCATCACATCGCGTACCGTCGCGTCCGAACGGGCGGTGAACAACTCGCGCAGGGTCGCCACGCCGAGCAGGCGCTGCTCATGGTCCAAGACGTAGACGTAGTAGATGGTCTCGAGCTTCTCGCGCGCTTGCCGGCGCAGGTAAAGCAACGCCTCGTCCACGCGCAAGTCCGCACGCACTCGGGCGAAACGCGTCGACATCAGGCCGCCCGCGTCGTCTTCCGCATACGCCATCAGCGCCGAGACTTCCTTGCGCATCACCTCGTCGAGCAGGCCTAACAGGTTGCCGCGCTCATGATCATCGACTTCCTGCACGATGTCCGCGACGTCGTCGGGAGCCATCAGGCGCATCCAGGTCTTGCGTTCGATCACGGGCAGGGAGAGCAAGAGGTCAGCGGCGGCGTGGGCATCGAGGCCGGCGAACAGGGTCTCGGTGTCTTCGCGATCGAGTTCGCGAAAGGCGAGCATCTGCTCATCGGCGTCCAGCGTGGCCCAGGCTTGTAGCAGTTCGGCGATTTGCATGCCGTTGGCCCCTGGCCGGGGCGGCGTGCCACGGCGCGGCGGCTAGTATCACGAATGGTCGGCGCGCGAAACGGTTGCCGAAGCGCCGTCGGTATTCGCCAGGCGTGCAGCACACCAGGCCAACAGGCCCT
>CAYHHL010000007.1:0-3880 GCA_964356325.1 uncultured Enterobacteriaceae bacterium
GTCGAGGATCTCGGCTTCAGCCACTGCACGCCGATCCAGGCCAAGGCGCTGCCACCGGAGAACCTGCTGTTCTTTGCCTACGACGTGCTGGGCCCGGAATTCGCCACTGAAAGCGAGAAGTTCGCGTTCGCTCGCCAGATAGGCTTCACGCCAGCGCCCTGGCAGACCAGCCCGCCCGCCGAAGCCGAGGCGACGTTCCAGCAGTTCGTCGACGCGCGCGATGACCTGGACTACGAGGCGGACGGCGTCGTGCTCAAGTTCGACGATCTCGCGGTCCAACGCCGCCTGGGCATCACTTCGCATCACCCGCGCGGTGCGATTGCCTGGAAGTTCACGGCAGATAGCGGCCTGAGTACGCTGCAGGAAGTCGAGTGGAGCGTGTCGCGCACCGGCACGATCACGCCGGTGGCGATCGTCGCGCCGGTGCAACTCTCGGGCGCGAGCGTGACGCGGGCGACGCTGCACAACCTCTCGAATATACGGCGCTTGGGCCTGCAGATCGGCGATCGCGTCGAACTGGTGCGGCGCGGCGGCGTGATTCCCCATCTGGAACGGACGCTTGGCGGTGGTGAAGTGGCCGTGCAGGCGCCGGCACTTTGTCCGTCATGCCAGAACCCGACGCGTGAAGTGCTGAGTACGCGCCGGGTTGCGGGCCAAGAAGTGACGACGGTGATTCTCGTGTGCAGCCAACCGGAGAACTGCACGGTCGCGCGCCACCGCCAGATCCTGCATTATGCCGCGAGCTTGGAGATGGAAGGCTTCGGCGAGAAGGTGATCGACGTGCTGATGGAGGCCGGCCTGGTGCAGGACGCGGCGGACCTGTACACGCTGAAAGCTGGCGATCTCGAGGAGTTGCCAAGGTTCGGCACGACGATGGCGGCCAACCTGCTGCAACAGGTGGAGAAGAAGCGGACCGTCGAACTGGCGACGTTCCTGCGCGCGCTGGGCATCGACACCCTGGGCAAGCACGCGGCGGCGCTGCTGGCGGGGCGGTGGACGCTCGACGAAATCCGCACGCGTTCTGTGCATGAAATCACGAGCTTGCATTCGCTGGGCGACATCACTGCGACGCGCATCGTCGAAGGGTTGCGGGAGGCGGCGCCGCTCATCGACAAGCTTTTGGCGCAGGTCCAAGTGGTGCGGACCAAGGCGGAAGCGGCAGGGCAGGGCCCGCTGCTCGGGCAAGTGGTCGTGTTCACGGGCAAGCTGGAACGCATGGGTCGGCGCGACGCCCAGCAGCGTGTGGTGCAACTAGGCGGCCTGGCGGGTGATTCGGTGACGAGCGAGACGACACAGTTAGTGGTGGCCGCCGATGAACTGCAAGCGCCAGCGCCATCGAGCAAGCTGAAGAAGGCGCGCAAGCTGCAAGAGCAGGGTGCAAGTATCGAGATTGTGGCGGAACAGGACTTCTGGACGCGGCTGGAAAGCCAGGCGGAGGGCGCATGAGGCGCTGGGCAAGCCTGGCGGTCGCAGCAAGCCTGGCCCTGCCGGCCGTGGCGCAGGCGAGTGCTGGCGAAACCGAATGGCGGGCGGGACTTGGCGCGAGCCCGGCGTCTCGGGCAGCGGTCGGCGTGGAACTGGGCTGGCTGCACAACCTCACGGATTTCTGGAGCTTGGGCGTCAACCTGCGCGATCGCCGGTTGGTGGCTGCGTTGCCCGACGGAAGGGTGGCGGTCACGGCGGACGCGCGCTTCGTGGTCGACGCGCTGACCTGGATTCCGGCAGTGGATCTCGGGTTCGGCGGCGCGCTGGCCAACGGCGGCACGACCGGGGCCATGCAGGCGTTCGTGCACGCCGACGTCAGCCTCGGCTATCGACCGGCGCGAAACTGGGGCGTCAGCCTGCACGTGGGCGCCGATCGCTATGGCGGGGTCGAAGGCGAGTACATCGGCACGGTGGCGATTTCGTACGTCTGGTACCGAGGCAGCGGCATCGGGCTGGATCTGTAGTCGCCCCGCGCGCTCGCCTACTTGTTCGGCAAGCCCTCGTCCGGCCTCATCTCCTGCGGCGGCACCTCGATCAAGAAGTTGCGGTGCGCCTTGCCGTCTTCGGGCGCCACGACCTTCGCTTCCTTGGCGCCGCGCGCACTCGCTCGATTCACAACCCCGCGAGTTTGCGGTGGTTCAGCGTTGGCGGCGGCCTCCTCGGCAGGAAGCGTCGCCGGAGGACCCACCAGCTCAGCCGCCACGGGCGCGGTCACCGTGGGCGCCGGCGCGGTTGGATTCTCTTGCCCGGAAGCCTGGTTGCCCGGCAGCGGAATCGGCTCCAGCGCCATGCGCCCAGCGTCGAAGTGCCAGCGATTGCCCGCCCGCACCGTCGTCATCGTGTCGCTGCTTTGCGCCTTCCACCAGTCGTCGGCCTGATCGACGCGCACGGCGCCTTCCAACACCTGCACTTGCACGCCAGCGCTCGACGTCGTGTGCTGGACCGTGAACCGCGTGCCGACCACCGAGGCGCGAAATCCCGAGAACAGGATCACGAACCGCTGCGCCGGATGCAGTTTTTCCACCGAGCAGTCGACCTCGCCCGCCCGCAGCCGGAATGCGCCATCGCCGACGCCGCGACTTTCTTCGGGCCGGGTCATCGCCAGCACGTCCAGTTCGGTCGCCGGAGCCAGCCGCAATTCGAAGCGACCCGGCACCACCAGCCGACCCTGAGCTTGTGCCGTGCGCAGCCGCATGCCGCCGCGCAAGGTCTCGCCCGTGCGCAGCGCCCGCCAGGTCCCGTCGCGATCCGCAATCTCTACGCCACCTTCCACCGCGCCCGTGAGCAGGCCCAGGCCGGGCTTGTCCAACGTCGGCAGCGTCGCTTCGGCCACGCGGCGCGAGAAATCGTCGAAGTGTTCAGACTGCCGCGCCACGAACGGCCGCGCCACCAACGCGACCAGCAACGCCGCGACCGCAAGCGCGATTCCCCAAGCGACCTTGGGCGACACCCGCGGCGGCGGCACCCATTGGCCCGCCATCATGCGCACCCGATCCTCCAAGCTTTGGCGCTGTTCCTGGGTCAGGCTGGGCACCCGAGCGCGCAGCAGCATCGTCTGGTACCGGCGCACCTCGTCGACCGCGGACTTGCAGGCCGCGCAGGAGTCCAGGTGCGACTGCAGCTCCGGGCGGCGTGCGAGCGCGTCCGGATCTTCACGATTACCCAGGAGATCCAGCCAGATCGCCTGATCAGGACAGGTCAGCAGTTCTACACTCATTTGATCACCTGCAAGGCGTGGGCCGGCAGCACTCCGCGGGTCCGCGCCGTGTCGAACACTTCTTTGCGTGCGTGAAACAGTCGTGATTTCACAGTATTGGTCGAAATGCCGAGGCTGGTCGCAATCTCCTCGAGAGTCATGCCCTCGAGTTCGTACAACGCGAACACCACGTATTTCTTTTCCGGCAGCTTGCCGAGGATGTCGTACAACTGCCGGCAGACGTCGCGCGCCTCCAGCCGTGATTCGTTGTTGGTCGCGCGCATCGGCGTCGCCGAGTCCAGGCCCACCCAGCGCAGGAAGCCTTTGCGCCGGCCCTTGCGCAGGTATTGCAGCGCGACGTTGACCGTGACGCGGTGCAGCCAGGTCGTGAAGCGTGAGTCGCCGCGGAACTTGTACAGGGCCCGCTGCAATTCCATGAAGGTATCCTGAACGATGTCCTCGAGTTCACTCGAAGGGCCGATCAGGTGGCGCGCGATCGACTCCACGCGACGGCCGTGCCGCCGGTAGATCTCCGTCAGCGCATGGCCGTTGCCGCGCTGGTAGGCGACGACCAAGGCTTGATCGGCTGCGTCCGAGTCGCTCCGATCGTCCTTGCTGTGAGGTGCAGCCATCATGTCACCATCTCCGTCGTGGTCACCTGGAAGCTTGGATGCCACGCGCGCCGAAAAAGTTCACGCC
>CAYHHL010000007.1:3980-59687 GCA_964356325.1 uncultured Enterobacteriaceae bacterium
TCCGTCGTGGTCACCTGGAAGCTTGGATGCCACGCGCGCCGAAAAAGTTCACGCCAGGGTCCGACGGCGCGAACAGGTCCGACAGCGCGCAGGGTCCGACATTGTGCCAGTTCACACGATAGCGCTCCGGGCGCCATGACGCATTCGATTGCTGGCGATGTCGTGGAGGTTGTATGCTCCCCGCGCGCTGGCGCCTCCCTGACCGGGCTGATCGCGGGCGACAGGGCCAGCGCCATTGCGCGATCACCGACAGCGAGGCGCCGTGTATTTCCCCATCCAGACCTTTCCCCGTACTTGCGCGCGCATCGCCGCGAGCCTGGGCGTCTGCCTGCTCGCGATCCTGGCGATCACTGCCTGCACGGATCAGGCCGTTGCCGGAGTCGGCAAGGCGGCGGGCCCCGCGCAGAACGCCGACGCAGGCCCACTCGCTGACGTCGCGCCCAGTGCCGAAGTGCTGAGCGTTCAAGCCGAGAAGCACGCGGACAAAGGCGGTTACGTCGAAATGGAAGGCGTCTGGAATGAGGAAGCCGCCAGCCTGGAGGTCCGCGTCTACGTCGGAGGCTTTGCCGCGCTGTACGGCCTTGCGGGGCATTTGCGTTACGATCCCGAAGGTTTGGAACTGAAACAGCTGGACATGAAACCCGTGCCGATGGGCCCGAACTCGGACTCGCCGACTTGGACCGCTCGCAGCGTGGGCAAGGACGTGCCGGCCGGTCGCATCCTGATGGGCGGTGCGCGCCTGGCCAGGAAGCCGCATATATACCTGCCGTTGGAAGGCGCCAAGGTCAACCGCGAGTTGTGGGCGACCGCGCATTTCCGTGTCAAGCAGGTCGGCGACTGGAAGCTCGAGTTCGATCCGGCGCAAACGGTGACGCGCGGCAGCGACGGCAAGGACCAGCCGGCGTGGTGGGGCAAGGCGACCGTGCTGGTGAAGCAATTGCCCGCCAGCGATCGAGGTGCGCCGTGAGCACGCCGCGCAAGTCACGGATCATTTATGCTATTCCCGTGTTCCTGGGCTTGGCGCTGCCCGCAGCCGCCACGCCGCCGCGCCCGACGTTTGCCGCGCCCGAAAACCTGCCGTTGTGGCCGGGCGCTTCGGAAGCCGTGGTCTTGGACGGCCATCGCGCTGAACCGCCTCCGGAATTCCACGAACAGACCAACCCCATGGCCTGGCTCGCCGCCGACTTCGCCAACATCGGCCAGGCCTCGTGGCGCTTGCACTTCCAAGACGCCACGGTGGAACTGCAGCCGGTCGCGGGGCAGATGAAATCCAAGGTGACCGCGACGTTGCGGGCCCACGAAATCGGCGTGACCAAGCTGCCGTTCCTGATGCTGGCCGGCGAGAAGGTCGCGTGGACCGATGCCGACGGCAATCCGTTGCTGACGACCAAGGGTGCGACCGGGCAGGGTTATCAGGTCGTGACGGTGGAATTGGCGACACCGCTGACTCCCGAAGTCGACTTCGTGCTGACCGCCGACCGGGAGGTGCCGCTGGCCTGCGAACCGGGCTTCATGGGCTTCAAGTTCTGCGCATTCGGCAAGTCTTTCGCGTGGATCACCCGGGGCGTGCTGCTGAACCAGGGCGACGTCTACCACGATCCGACCTCGTTCGATCTGCACGTGGTGACGCCGGCGACGCTCATGGCCGCGGCGGCCGGCATGCCGAAGGGGTCGGACACGCTGCCCGACGGCCGCAAGATATGGCACTTTCACCAGCCGGAACCGACTGAAAACTGTGCGTTTTCCATGGGTCCGTATCAGCCGCTGGACGCCCCGGCGACCGAAACGCTGCCGGCGATGCGCGTCAGTCTCGCGGGCGGTTTCGTCGCCAACGCCCCGAACATCCTCAAGATGATGCAAGACGTGGTCAGCTTCTACGGCGAGTGGTTCTCGCCGTTTCCGTGGAAGCAGTTGAACATGACGCAGTTGGAGAACGACTTCGGCGGCGGCCAGTCCTTCCTGTCGGGCATCCACGCCAACCGCGACTTGTTCTACCCGGGGCCCGAGGACCAGTCCTGGCTGGGCTCGGTCGAGTTGTTCGCGCACGAGATCGGTCATCAATGGTGGGGCAACTACGTGGCGCCCAGCGGATCCGCCGACGTGGCGTTGTCGGAATCCCTGGCCGAGTTCTCCGCCTCGTTGTACGTCGAACTGAAGGAAAATACGCGTCATCTCGAGCTGATGGACAACCTCAGCTATGTCTTTCGCGTCGAGCCCAAGGAGGACGCGGCGCTCGGTTCGGCTGCGGTGTTCAACTCGCCAGCCTACGTGGACATCGTCTACCACAAGGGCGCGGTGGTCCTGCACATGCTGCGGCGCCAGCTCGGTGACGCGGCGATGATCAAGGCGATGCACGCCTACACCAAAAAGTTCGACCGTGATTACGCGACGATCGATGATCTGCGCCAGGTGGTGGATGCCTCGTCCGGCAATTCGCTCAGTTGGTTCTTCAAGCAATGGTTCAAGGAGAAAGGCGTGGTGCGCGCCGAGGTCGCTGTGCAACTGCTGCCCCAGGACGACGGCAGTTGGAAGGTGCGCGTGCTGTTCCACCAGCCGGACGCCAAGCCCAAGCGATTCTTGCTGAATGCTGTGCTGTACTACACTTCCGGCGAGCCGCTGCCGCTCTCGTCTGACGTGAAGCCCGATGGCAATGGCGACACGATCGTCGAGTGGACCTCGCCCACCCGGCCCGCGCGCGTTCGCCTGGACCCGGAACGCTTTCTGCTGCGCCAGTTTGCGACCGGAACGCCGGCCGACGTGACGCTGGACGGCCTGACCGATGGGGCGGATTTCGTCGACACGGCGCTGCGTTTCGGTCGTGGCGTCAAGTACACGGGCAAGAACGGCCAGAACTTCTTCGTGCCGGACACAGGCTTCAACGAGCTGTACGACGTGGAGCCGGATCTGCAGATCACCACCGAGGACCTCGATACCGTCGAGACGTGGCTGGGCACCGAAGTCGCTCCGTTCTGAACCCGCCGGACGCTGCCACGAGCCCCACGTTTGCCGAGGAATACTTTGCCGATCAATACCGTGACCAAGCAGCCGACCGTGCATCTGGTGTCTCTGGGCTGCCCGAAGAACCGCGTGGACAGCGAGATCATCCTCGGGCAGATGCACGCCGCGGGCTATGCGCTGGTCGCTTCGCCCGAGGACGCCGATCTGCTGATCGTGAATACCTGCGCGTTCATAGACGACAGCAAGAAGGAGAGTGTCGACGCGATCCTGGAGCTCGCGGACGTCAAGGCGGCGCGACCGGGTGCTAAATTGGTGGTGGCAGGCTGTCTTGCCCAACGGCATTCGGCGGAACTGGCCAAGGAAATGCCCGAGGTCGACGCCTTTCTGGGCACCGGCGAATACGATCGGCTCAATGAACGCCTGGGCCTGCTCGACCCCAACGGCGCCTTGACCACGAACTTGGGTGCGGCCTTGTACAGCGGCAAGAAGGGCCGGCCCGAGTACATCGCGGATCACCTGGAACCGCGCTGGATTGCTCCCGATAGCTACACGACCTACCTGAAGATCGCCGAAGGCTGCAACCAGGCGTGCTCGTTCTGCATCATCCCGAAGTTGCGCGGAGCCCAGCGGTCGCGCTCGATCGAGGACTGCGTGGCCGAGGCGAGGAGCCTGGTGGCGCGCGGCGTGGTCGAGATCAACCTGGTCGCGCAGGACCTGACGCACTACGGCGAGGACATCGGCGACCCGGACGCGCTGGCCAAGATGGTGCGCGCGTTGGGCAAAGTCGAGGGTCTGCGCTGGGTGCGGCTGATGTACGCCTATCCGCACAACTTCACCGATTCGCTGATAGACGCCATCGCGGAAACGGAAAACTGTTGCAAGTACGTGGATATGCCGCTGCAGCACGCGTCGGATCCGGTACTCAAGGCGATGAAGCGGCTGTCGACCCGCGCGGAGATCGAGACCTTGCTGGGCAAGATGCGCGCCCGCATCGACGGTCTGGTGTTGCGCACGACGCTGCTGGTCGGGCATCCCGGTGAGACTGCGGATGATTTTCGCCAGCTGATGGAATTCGTCGAGGCCCAGCGCTTCCACCGGGTCGGCTGCTTCGCCTATTCGCGCGAGGACGGCACGCTGTCGGGACGGATGAAAAACCAGATGCAGTCGGCGATCAAGAAGTCGCGGCTGTCGCAAGTGCTCAAGCTGCAAGGGCAGATCTCGACCGAGCTGCTGGCGGCCTACGTGGGCCGCGACATCGAGGTGCTGGTGGAAGGCCTGTCGGACGAGACGGATCTGCTGCTGCAGGGTCGAACTCAAGGGCAAGCGCCGGAAATCGATGGTGTCGTCTATATCAACGATGCGCCGTCGGACATCGGTCGGGCGCAGTTCCGCACCGTGCGCATCACCGAAAGCGGCGAGCACGACCTGGTGGGCCACGTCATCGCGTGACAAGGTCTGCCTGAGTGCGTGCGCTCGAGGCTTATTGGAATCATTGGCTTTGTACGACAGATTGACACACCGCGCCACGTGCCGCCACACTGCCCGGTGAAGTGGACCTTGGACGGAGCGAGCGGATGCGACACGGCTGGCCGAGGCGAATTGCAGCGGTAGCGAGCGCCCTGCTGTGGCTGGCGGGCTGTTCGACGGCGCCGACGCCCGCGTTGCCCCCGCCGGTCGCGGGGCTCGTACACCCGGAACTGACGCGGGTGGGCCAACCGACCTTGCTGGACGGCTCGACGTCGGCCGTGGCGGCTGGGCGCATCGTACGATTTCGCATCGCGGTGGCGGATGGAACGACGGCTGTGGATCTGTCCAGCCCTGTGACATTGCACACGTTTGTCGTCGCGGGCACCTACGGAGTCGAACTGACCGTGTTCGACGATCACGGCCACGAAGGTTCGGTGACCTCGTCGGTGCGGGTGGTCGAGGACTTCGCGGCGACTTGCGACTCGACCGGTGCGGCTGGCGCGGCGTCGGTGTGTGACGGCGTGCCTTGCGTGGCCGGTGCCTGCGCCGTGCTGGCTTGTGGCGGCGACCCGGCTTGTCCCGCCGCCGTTGCTGGTCAGGCGACCTTCTGCAATCACGGCCACTGCGCCACCACGGCCGCGGAGAAGCCGGTCGATGCCTGGGGCGGTGACGATCTCGGCAGGCTACCGCTGGACGGGCATTGACCGCGAGCCAGGATGTTGCTTGACGCATGCGCCGCCCGTGCCGTACAAGGCTGCGCCCGCATTGCCGTGCCTATTGGCGCGCAGGCGGCGAAAGTACCTCAGTGTTTCGCGACCCAGTGTCCAGAAACGAGCCCTGAACGAATCCGTCGCGTGTCAGCACGCACAGTTGCGAGGAATCCGTGGCCAACCACAAGTCCGCCATCAAGCGCGCCCGTCAGAACGAGAAGCGTCGCCTGCGCAATCGCGCCGGTCGCGCCACCAACCGCACCGCGGTTCGTAAGTTCGTCGCTGAAATCGGCACGCCCGAAGCCGCCGCCTCGTTGCCCCAGGTCATGGCGACGCTCGCCGGCAGCGCCGCGAAGGGCTTCATCCCCAAGAAGCGCGCGTCCCGCAAGATCGGCCGCCTCGCCAAGGCGCTGTTCAAGGCCTCGCAGAACGCATAGTTCGTTTCGCGACGCACGTTCAGCACCGAGGGCCCGATGACAGCGACCAGCCTGGAGCGTCCCGAGTCCCTGCACCGCGATCCGCCCGGACTCGAACTGGCGCGGCACCTGCAACGTGTGGCGCCCGCGACCGGCGATATGGCGCGCAAGCTGCTGAGTTGGCTGGCGTCGAGTCTGGTACGCCGGGGCTGGATCCAATCCATCGACAAGTGTCTGGACCTGGCGGCCGAACAGACCGACCTCGATCGCGGCAAACTGGCTGCGGCGCTGGACGAACTGGTCCACGCCGGTCTGGTCGAACTCGATGGCACGCGCGTCGCTTCGATCTCAGGCCTGCTGTCGACGCGGCCGACCGGGGTGGATTTCGTCACCGCGGACGGTCACACCGTGCACCTGCTGGGGCCGCTGGCGGCCTTGGCGGCGGCGCAGGCGTTGCAGCAAGCGGGTGAAATTCGCGCTACCTGCCTGGTGACGGGCAAGCGCCTGGTGCTGGGCTGTGACACGGCCGGCATCGCGAGTCGGGATCCCGAGACGATCTGCGTGTTCCTGCCCGCTTGGGAGCCAGGCATGGCACTGACGGCCTGGGCGGCGTTGGGCGGATTCTTCGCCGACGACGAAGCGCTGGGGCAGTGGCAGGAAGACAAGGCTGATCCCGCGGGGATGCCCATGACCTCGTTCCTGTTTCCGATGGCGGCGACCGATCTCGGCGCCTCGTTGGGCAAGGCGCTCGAAGACGTGCTGAACCATTTGCCGGACTTCAGCTAACGCGCGCCGTCGGCTTCGTGCCCGCTCAGCCCGCGCCGTCGCCAGGCACACCGCTCCAAGAACTCAGCGCGCCACCAAGCGATCGGCTGCCACAGGGCCGCGCGGGTCGCCACGTCCTCACAGCGGCCGTGGCGCGCGTCGTCCAAAGCCAGCAACCGCTCGACCTCCCGGCGAGTCCAAGGCAGATCAGTCAGTTGCAGATGGGCCAGCGCCTGGACCGCACCGCTTTGCGGATCGCGCAGGAAGTGCAGGCGCGCCCAGAGGTACGTCGCCACGGCATCGTCTGGCAGTTCGAGGTGCAGCGCGTCGATGACCGGCTCGGATGGACCGGGCGGTGCTCCCGCGGCGAGCAACCTTTGCACGGCGCGGACACCGGCGGGCGTCGCGGTCAGCGCGCGTTTCACCTCCAATGTTCGCAGCATGGCTTCTACGATCGGCAGCCGCGCCGCCCGCAGCCACGCCGCCCGAGCGTCGGCGACCCGGCCCTGCTGTGCGAGCAAATCGCCTAGTTCTATCCATACTTGGGCGCGCTGTAGCCGATTCAGCGCCGGTCCGACGGTCGCAGTCGACGCTTCGGGCAAAGCCAGCAGGCCCTCGAGCATCTGCAAAGCCGCGTCTCCACGGCCGATTCGTTGCATGCTCACCGCCCACGCCAACTGCAGTTCGGGATCCGGCGGGCCACCTGACGCCGCCTGGACATGCGCGACCAGGGACCGCCACGTCGTCTCGGCCTGCGCATCCTGGCCAGTTCGCCACCACCGCACAGCCCGATCGCCGCAGCGACCGACCTCCAGCGCGCAAGGTTGCTGAAACAGCCCGGGCCGTTCGAAACGCGCCTTGGCCCTCTCCAGATCGTCGGCGGTCAAGGGATGCAGGCGTGGATCGTCGACGAAGCTCCCCCAATCTTTCGCCAAGGTATCGAACGGTTGTCCCGTCGCGGCCTGGACGTCGGCGGTGGCGTACAATCGGCGCACCACGGCCATGCCGCGCGTTTCCGCCAGCCAGCGCAGCCACGACCCGGCCAGCGTGTAGGCGCGGTCGCTGGACTGGCCAAAAAATCCAACGGGCGAGAGCAGTTCACGCAAGTCAGGGGCAAGTCCCAACTGCCGCATCGCGCGCGCCCACTGGTGGGGATCGAGGCCCGCGCGCACCGGCCATTCCGCTGCCACCGCCACGCCTTCGATCAGGACCGCGTCGGGCAACACGCCGTGGCGCAGCGGCACGCCGAAGGGCTGGGGGCCAAACGCTGAGGCGTAGACGTGCGCCAGTTCGTGGGTCAACACCGAAGCACCGTATTCCGGCATCACCATGTGGACTTGTCGCAGCCACGGCTTGGCCATGTCGACGCGTTCGGCGCCCATCCAAGTCCGCTTGCTGTCGGCGTCGGGGTACAAGAACAGACCCAGCGGCCCCGGCGGCGCGACTCCGAACCACTGCCGCAGTTGGAAAGCCCGGAAGGCGGCATCCTCGGCGGCAAGCATTAGAAACGGTTGGAATTTCCGCGCCGACGCTAGATGCAGGCGCAGGGCAGGAACGCCCTTTTCCGCGGCCACGTCCAAACCGATCGGCAAGGCGTCGGCGATGACCTGATCGGTGGTCACGCGCCAATGCTCCGGACCCGCGCGCTGTTCGCCCACCACCGCGGCGGTCAGAGCCAGGCCCAGCAGCGCGGACACCCGCCGGTCCTGGCGCCATCTGCGCGGATCGAGGGGCAAAACCAGCAGCGGCCCCCACAGCGCCACCTCGACCAGGCGGAAGGCGACATACGACCAGCGCACCGTCACCGCGTCCTCGTAGAGCGCTCCGGCCAGCCAACCGACCAGGCCGTGAAACGCGAACACCTGAGGATGATGGTAGAAATGCAAGGCAGGACGCACCAGGGACGCGAGCACGATGGCGTAGAAGGCCAGCACCTGCCAACACTTGCGCAGTGGCAGCCTATGGGCGAGCCGGCCCCAGGCCGCACCGACCAGCGCCGAGCCCAGCGGACCCAGGACATAGAAACGCAGACCATAGGCAAGGTTGCAGTTGGGCACCCAGAGCGCGGCGAGACACAGCACCGCCAGTGGACCCAGGAGCAGCGCGACCCACTCCGTCGGACGCGAAATGCGCAGGGCGAGGTGGCCGGCGCAAAGACCGACGAGCGGAGCCAGCGCCAGGCAGGCATGGTAGTCCAAGGTGCCGAGACCAG
Organism: uncultured Enterobacteriaceae bacterium; assembly: GCA_964356325.1. Lineage (GTDB taxonomy): Bacteria > Myxococcota_A > UBA9042 > UBA9042 > UBA9042 > CAYHHL01. Next base: position 12,509 of record CAYHHL010000007.1, read on the forward strand.
GGACCAAAGTGAGCGCGACCGCGACCAGCGTGGGCAGCAGGACGGGCAGCCGAGTGAACGCGCGCCGCAGCGGCCCGGACGGCGGAAGCATGTTGGCCGGAACGGGAGTCATGAGCCAAGGTTGGCACGTTCTGCCCCAGGCTGCACGCTGGGGCGGACCCGCAGTAGCGGTCTGGCCGTCGGGCTGCTATCCTCGCGCTTGGCGCGTCTCGCCTTCCTCCTTTGTTCCAACGCGCTTTCCGGCGGCATTCTCCGTGGTTCGAGGTATGCAGGCATGGGCCCGAGCAAGCTGATCCGGATCAGTTCCGGCAATGCGCAGCAAGAGATCCTCCTGTCGGACATGACGACCGTGGGCCGCCAGCCGACCAATACGCTGCAGATCGTCGATCGCCTGGTTTCCAAAGAACACGCGGTCATTGCCCGTCGCCCCGGCAGCACCGTCTTCCTGCTGAGCGATCTCGACAGCCGCAACGGCACGTACTGCAACGATCGCCTGGTCGAAAGCACCGTCGCGCTGCGGCAAGGCGACATCGTGCGGATCGGCAGCACTACCTGGCGTTTCGTCGCCGCGGAAGGCACGCCGTCGGATCCGGACACGATGCAAGAGGGCGCCGTGGTCGACGAGCCCTCGCCGTCGAGCATCCACGCCACGATGCAGATCGATCTGGTGCGTGACTTCGCGCGCGCCGATCTGGTGCTGGACGATCGGATGTTGCGCGCGGACTACGAGAAGCTGCGGCTCGCCTACACGCTGTCGGGCGATCTGCACGCGGCCAGCGACATCGACGAACTGCTGGATAGGCTGCTGACCCGCATCTTCGAATGGTTGCCCGTGGATCGCGGCGTCGTGCTGCTGGTCGACGAGAAGGCCGAGGGCGAGACCGTCGACAAGCTTCGCCAGGCCAAGCTGCGCTTTCGTCCCGGTGCCGCGCTGAGCGTCGAGGACAAGGACGTGCGGGTGCCGCGCTCGATCATGAAGCAGGTGCTGGGGCGGCGCGAGGCGGTGCTTTCGACCGACGCGCGGCTCGACGCTCGCTTCAACAACGCACAATCCGTGGTGTTGCAAGGCATCCGCTCGTCCATGACGGTGCCGCTGTTGACCAACGATCGGACCTTGGGCGTGCTGCACGTCGACTCGCTGATCAGTTCGGGACTGTTTGCAGAAAAGGACCTCGCGGTGTTGGCCGCCGTGTCGCGACAGGCCTCGATCTCGATTGACAACGTGCTGTTGCAGCGGCGGGTGCTCGAGGAAGCCGCCTTGCGTTCGTCCCTGTCGCGCATGCTGTCGCCCAACCTGGTCGAACGGATCGTGTCAGGCGACCTGGCGATCGAAAAGGGCGGCGCGGTCAAGCGCGTGACCGTGATGTTCGCGGACATTCGCGGCTTTACCAGCTTGACCGAGCGCTTGCCGCCGGCCGAGATGGTCGCGATGATGAACGAGTACTTCGAGCGCATCAGTTCGCTGGTGTTCAAGCACGACGGCACCCTGGACAAGTACATCGGCGACGCGGTGATGGCGCTCTGGGGAGCCCCGCTGGGCTCGGACGACGACGAATTACAGGCCGTACGCGCGGCTTACGAAATGCAGGCGTCGGTGCGGGACTTCAACCGCGAACGGGCCATGGAAGGCTTGGAGCAGATCGGCATCGGCATCGGCATCGCGACCGCCCAGGTGATCGCCGGCTACGTCGGATCGTCACAAACCATGAGTTACACGGTGTTTGGTCGCGGCGTGAACCTGGCTGCGCGCTTGTGTGCCGCAGCGAAGCCGGGCGAGGTCGTGCTGGCCCCTTCGACCGTGCAGGCGATCGAGCGGTTGGTCCATGTCGAGGAAATGGAAGAGATGAAACTCAAGGGCATGGCCGATCCGGTGCGGCCATATCGCCTGGTGCGCATGGCTTGAGAGCTGATCAGCCGTCCAGCCTGGCGAGTCGATCGCATAGCGCATGGACTACGGCGGCGCTGGCGGCCGGAAACACCTCGACCGCGGTCTGGCGGGCACGGCTCAGCAGATCCTCCAGATCCTCGCGCGCTTGGGCGATGCCGCCTCGCCTGTGGATCATCGCGATCGCTTCGGCAATTTCGAGCTCGCTCGCTTTCGGACCTTGCCAGGTGCGCCGTAGTAGACTGTAAAGATTGTGCTTTTCCGCCTCGTCAGCCGACGCCAGCGCCCGCAGCATGGGCCACGTCGGCTTGCCCTCGCGCAGGTCCGCTCCCGCCGCGCCGCGCCCCTTGAGCCCCAGCGCGTCCAGCAGGTCGTCGCGCACCTGGAATGCCAGCCCGAGAACCCGCGCCAGACGATGGGCCGATTCGATCGCCTCGCCCGGACAGCGCAACAGCATGGCCGATCCCGCCAGGCAAGCCGCGAACAGGGGCCCGGTCTTGGCGACGTGCACGGCTTCGAGATCCGCCAGCCCAGGTTCTTGCAGATCGCGCAGGGCAAGATCGGCCACCTGACCGTGAATCGTCTCCAACAGGGCATCGGCCAAGAGCCCGGCCAACGGGGCGCGCAAGTCGGGCGGGATGGCCTCGGCACGCAACAACGCGGCCAGGGGGCCGACCAGCATCGCATCGCCCGCGTTGATGGCCTGCGCGATGCCGTGGATCGTCCACAAGGTCGGCTGGCCACGGCGCAATTCGTCGCCGTCCTGGATGTCGTCATGCACGAGCGTGCCGTTGTGCACCCACTCGATACAGGCGCCGAGTTCGAACGCCGCGGCCATCGGCCCTTGTCCCGCCTGCACCAACGCCACTGGCAGCAGACCGCGCAACCGCTTGCCTCCACTACGAAGTTGATCGCTGGCCATGTCCTGCAGCCGAGCCGAGCCCGCCCGAGCCAGGGGCAGCATGCGGGCGTTCAGCTTGAATTCCAGCTCATTGCGGTGCGGCTCGAGCAGGGCGTCGAAATCCATCGGCTCAGGTCTCCGTTGCGGCGATATCCAGCGGCAAGAGCGCGACCACGTGGCCACCCTGCGCCTGCCAGGCTGCAGTCAGGGCGGCGACTTTCCGAGCGTCTTCGGCGAGCGAGAGCCGTCGGCGTCGACCTTGATCAAACTGGCGTCCGATTGCCTGGCGCCAAACCCGGTTTCCCCAAAACCCACGACGAAACCGAGGTCCCTGGTCTGCACGAAGCCACTCTGCGGGTCGTCGCCGCCGGGACCGCCGTGCCGCACCGACCACAAGTGCGTGCCGGCGCAACGGACTACTTCGGATAGTCTGGAGCATACTTCCAGTCAGAACAATTGCTAACACAGGTTGGCGTGCTGTTCCCTGGAATGGAAGTTATGCATTCCACGATCGTCTGGTACTTGACGGACTCCGGGTCGATCCCGGCCTCAGACGCACAGGTTGAGGCGAGCAGCGGCGGGCACACTTTGTCCGCCATCCAGAAAAGGCAGTCTTCGCAGTAAAAGGCACACTTCGGGAAAGGCGTCTTCAGTTTCTGAGCCTGGCTATCCATTGCCGGCGTATCCGAAAATGTGCAGCGCCACACCTGGCCCCCCGGACCTGCACCTGCGTTCGGTGGCAGGCACGACGTTGCGTTTTCCAGGGCCGGATCGCATTGACCATAGATCGACAACTCTGGTGAAGGTTGGAATTGTATGCTCAGCGGGCAGCAATGCGCACCACGGCTATTTTCCTGACAGGAATTGGGATCGCCGAGCGTACACGCATTGTCGGCGATGGGACAGGCGTCGAGTTGCCAAACCAGTCCGCTGCCTGCACTCTTTTGACATACGACGCGGTTCGGTCTAACGCAGAACTTGCCGGTAGTACCGAGCTTTTCGGACTCGCCCACATTCGTGCACCGCGTGGCACCTTCCGTTGTGCAGGGCACGCCGGGACTCGGAAGACTCACAGTTCCGCTGCACGCGACAGGTGCGTCAATTGAATCGGCGTCATCAATGTCCTTGCTGGTGTCGATGGAGTCCTCGACATCTAATGTCGAGACATCGCTTTCTTGTTCATCCGACGCTGCAGACGGGACGTCACCTTGCGACACCGTCGCGTCCTGGCTCGCGTCGATGAATGCGCTCGTATCTACCACGTCAGTTGAATCCGGCCCAGCTGGCATCACCGTCGCGTCTTGCGCCGCCGGCCCCGACATCGCTGGCGGCGACTTGCACGCGACCATGCTACAAACAGCCGTCAGCGTGATCAGTAGCTTTGTCATCGGTTCCTCATGGCACCAGCGTGCAGTTCGCAGGCCTTCCCCTACCAATGTAATTGTACACGGCGACGTTGTCGAGACGCCCGTTAAACGGATTGGCATTCGTTGCGCTGTCCACGCCAAACCACAGGTCTCCGGAGGCACCAAGAATGCCCGCGCCCTTGTAACCACACCCGGAAAGCAGACCGTTGTATGTCGAGGTCATCAGATCCATGGCCTGAACGTTCAAGAGAATTCCCGAAGTATTCCCCGTCTCGCAGACGTTGCACACGTGCGAAATCACGCGATACCAGCGATGGCCTTCGAGCGTGATTGGCGCAGCCACCAGCGCACCTGTTGCCTTATATTGTGCCTGAACGACGGTCGTATTGCCTGCGCCTGAAACAATTTGAACGCTGAACACATTGCTGTTGAAAAGCGTCTGGGGCAAGGTTCCGCCCTCGAAGCGGAAATCAAGGTCGACCTCAATCGCGTCAAGGTCGTTAATTCCAACGAGCGGACTCGAAGTTCCAACGTCGGCCGCATGAATCCAACCTGGTGACGAAACACCGCCAAATGCGGCAGATTCTCTGGTGCGGTAGTTGCCCTGAAGGGTAGTAGTAGCAGCACGTGCCGTAAAACAGACGGATTTTGAAAGCTTGCACCCTAGCTCCCCGTTGGTGCCTGAAACCAAATTGCACTCGTTGTCGGCAGAACATGTACAAGCGCCGCGCGTGGTTACGCATGCGCCCGCGTTACACCAGTGCGACTTGCAGTCGCTGTCCACAGTACATGTGCATACACCTGAGCCGTTGCAGGACTGGCTATTGAGACACCCAGATGCACAAGTGTCGAAGCTGCAAGCCTGTGAAGGACAGCTAGACGCAGTTGTCGAAGTACATACGTTTCGTTCGACCTCGCTCAAGCCGATTGTCACGCTCGAGTTGACCGGAAGTTGCGATGAGTCCCAGCCTGCGTGGTTTACGACAGTAGACGCGGCATTGAAGGGCGTAGCGAGCAGCGCAACGTCCATGTAGTACGAGTTTCCCAGGTTGGTACGACCTCGCGCGAAGATTGTTCTCCACTCGTCCCAATCGGGCAGCACATCGTAGTTACACGTTGACGCGCCGAAAAACGGTCCGCGAGTAAGGTCCACTTGAACGAAGGCTGTGGTCGCGGCGTCCTGATTCCAATCAACAAAGCAATTGGTGCCGTCGCACCACTGCCCGTTGCCGCTCGGGCGAAATGGATTACAAGATGAACCACAGCCCGAAGCGACAGATCTGAAACACGCCAGATCCTGCGCAAGCTTAATCGCCTGCGGCGACTGTGCAAGCGACTCCGGAAGGCTGTACTCCCGAAGAATCGAACCGAGCCCCTTGGAAAATCGAAGGTTCAGATTGCCGCACCCGGTCGCGCGATTCGCGCCTTGAGTAGTCGTAGGAGGAAGGTTGGGGCTCTTTGGCAACATTCCTGTGCCGGATTCCCAGTTATAGCTCATTATTGACGGCGCACCAGGATTGTCTGTGTCCGCACCGGCAGCGAGACATGCACCGTTTGCACCGCAGGCGTTACACGCGCAACCAGAAGTAGTGCATGAAGCGCTACCAGTCGTACCCGTGCATTTACCCGATGCACCACCATTGGCGTCGTTTGACGTGTTGTTATTTGGATGACGCAGCGTAAGGGAGTGGCCAAGCTCATGGCTGAACACGCGTGCGATTTGCGAACTTGTTGCTGTAAGCGGAGGATTGCCCCAAACGGACGCTCGTCCATCGGTCTGGCCGCCGCCGTAGAAACTCGCGACGGAATAAAATGCCAGTCCCATGTAACGCCACGGATGCTGAAAACGGCCGTCGAACCATGAGTGGCCGCCCTTAGCGCCATCAAAGCCAATCTCGTTGCTCAAGGCCGTGGTGTCGGGAAATGAAAGCGCATTACCGCTGTACACGTGCATCTTTGCCCGGTACGGAAGGTCTTTCGTACTGTCAATGGTGTTGCTGCATGGCCACGCAGTGCCATCCCAGCATGTGATCGGATCTTGCGTCCAGATTTGGGGTAGGAAAGCGGCTTGGGCAGATGTTATCGAGTTATCCTTGTTGGTCTGCGACAGATAGTCGTTTGAGCAATAACTCGTGCCCGTGCAATTAAAGTAGTCATTACGCACAAAGATATCGTAAACTGCGACGTCTGGATTTGAAAGCGCAGATACGTTTTCGCCCCAGCAAGAGCCGTAACCGCTACAGAACGCCGACTCTTCGGTAAGGGCAAAGCGGCTACAAGTGCCGGCATAGCCGTATGGACTCGCAGCCGGATCGCTGACGCAATGAACGGCACCGGTGCCCAACTCCCAGTCGTCGGGTTTGCCATCATTGTCGGAATCTGAAGCGTTCCAACACTGAGTCGGGGCGCCAACCGGCGCAGTCGGAGGTACGGAGCAAATGCTCGTCAAAGCCAGTGCATTAACTTGAGCATTCACGATACTGCCAATCCCGGAACAGTCTTGGCCTTGGATGCCAGCGCCAGCGGATGGCGCGTCGTCTAGTTTGTCACAAGATCCAACTGCCGCTTCTACCTCATGAGGTAGGCTGTCATTGTCGTTATCATAGGACTCCGGACAATCCCATGCCCCGCCTTGGTCCAAATGACGTCGCACATGAATGTAACGGCCATTGACTCGCCAAGGCCCGTCGACGGAATTGGAATTGTCGTAGGTACCCACGATGGCGACCGAGCTTGTCCCCCAGGCAATAGTTTCAGACGCAGGAATTACAATTCGAGAAAGGCCAATCCAGCCAGAAGGGAATGTCCAGGCGTCGTCATTGAAGCGAAAATCTCCGCAGCTACTGCCCGTGCAGAAAGGACTCGGGTTGCTGAGCAGGACCATGGTCGTATCTGCGTACTCGGAATTGTTGACGCCGGGCATTCCTGCCGGGGGCGAGGCCGAGACATCTGTATTGTTATTTTTTCCAACAAATAGTACGTCGCCAGGCCGTACCTCGACGTTCTTTCGGCGAAAGCCAGCGAAAACTTGATTCGTGTAAGAATACGAGTGAGTACCGTTCGCGACAATGATAGTAGCAGTCCCTTCCTTCCCGGCGTCGTATGCGACGACCAAGCCGCGATAATAGCCACCAGCGGAAGGAGTATAGTGCGCCGACGATGACAAATCTGTAGGATAGTCAACGTCGTCATGAATGTGAGCAACGCTTCCAGATTTGCACGTGATGTCGGAGCATTTTAGAACGTATGCAACCGTGTCTGGCGTCGTCGTGGGAAACGGTGAAGGTAGAGTCGCGAGACTGGAGGATGTGATCCTAAATTCGTCGCCAGCCGCCACCCAGTCAATCGTTGAGTAGTGCACATGCAGAATCTGGTTCTCAGTTGCGACGTCCGCAGAAGCAGGACAGTTAGCCTCGGAACTTGTGGCCGATGTCGAGCTTGCGCCAATCGCGCTGCTACTACCCGCAGTACATACTGAAATCAGTGCCTGCACGTCACTGTCGCATGCGCCAAGATCTTTGGCCTTCTGTCCAGCCAATTCACATTCGGACTTTGTGCTGCCAGGAAATTTCTTCGACGGGGCGAAGGCTGCCGGAGGAGGCCCATCCAAGCTTCCGGGTGTTTGCCCCATTGGGGCCGGCTTTTCGACTCCAGCTGCCTTCCCCGGCATCACCATCGCGAGCCCGGACAAGAGCGCAAACAGCCCCAGAACAAATCGTCCGTGCCCAAGCGAAATTCTGCACATGTGTCCCCCAGTGACCAAGGGCAATCGATCTAGCGTAGCGTCGACGTTTGGTCAAGCACTAAGACTGGCCGGATCGGCGTTCGGCCGACGGCAATGGCATCGTTCGCCGGCATGGCCCGATCGGACATCGGTATTTTACGCGAGGAAGCTAGCAGGGGCGTAACAACTGCAAACGGCCATGGTCGATCATGCGCTCCCGCCGCTGGCGCGCGTCGCCCACGACCAAGCCCTCCGGCGGCTGCGCATAGACTTCCCGCGTAGCGCGGAATTCCTCCCGCCCCGAGTCTGGCCGATCCGTTCGATGACCGGCAGTGCTACGCCACCCAGTCCAGCGGCTGCGGAGCCTCGATATCGCTCCAAGGATCAAGGGATTTGACCTCCAGCGCCGCGAACACCTCCGGCGGCCCGCAGATCGAAACGATGTCCTCGCTGTCCGGCCAGAGCTGTAAATGCTGCAGAAACCGTTCGATTTCGTCCTTCTCCTCCACCGCCGCGATGACCTTGCGCTTGGCCCCGCTTCCAGGTCGCGCAGGGCAAGATCGGCCACCTGACCGTGAATCGTCTCCAACAGGGCATCGGCCAAGAGCCCGGCCAACGGGGCGCGCAAGTCGGGCGGGATGGCCTCGGCACGCAACAACGCGGCCAGGGGGCCGACCAGCATCGCATCGCCCGCGTTGATGGCCTGCGCGATGCCGTGGATCGTCCACAAGGTCGGCTGGCCACGGCGCAATTCGTCGCCGTCCTGGATGTCGTCATGCACGAGCGTGCCGTTGTGCACCCACTCGATACAGGCGCCGAGTTCGAACGCCGCGGCCATCGGCCCTTGTCCCGCCTGCACCAACGCCACTGGCAGCAGACCGCGCAACCGCTTGCCTCCACTACGAAGTTGATCGCTGGCCATGTCCTGCAGCCGAGCCGAGCCCGCCCGAGCCAGGGGCAGCATGCGGGCGTTCAGCTTGAATTCCAGCTCATTGCGGTGCGGCTCGAGCAGGGCGTCGAAATCCATCGGCTCAGGTCTCCGTTGCGGCGATATCCAGCGGCAAGAGCGCGACCACGTGGCCACCCTGCGCCTGCCAGGCTGCAGTCAGGGCAGCGACTTTCCGAGCGTCGTCCGCGAGCGCCAGTACGCAATCGCCGCCACCGGCTCCCGATGTCCTCGCGACACAACCGTGTGCTTCGATGCGGGATCGCAGGGCTTCTACGCGATCGGAATGGAGGTGCGCGTCGTCGCGGGCCGCCGCATCGAACGCGCGCTGGCAAAGCCGCAACGCCTCCAGGATCTGGAGCGTCGGACCGTGCCAGGCGTCGTGCAGGTCAGCGCACGCAGCCTCGATGGCATCCAGGTGCACCTCGGTCAGGACTTGCCGCAGCAACGCGTCGCCCGTGGAGGCCGATGCCCCGGAAAACAGGGCGGCGCCGTGCAAATCTATTGGCCAGGTCAAGTGTTGCACGCGATCCGCGCCGCGGTCCCAAGCGACGACGCCGCCGTGCGCGATGGTCGTTACGTCGTAGCCGCTGCCGGGTGGATCTTGTGCCGCACCGTGTATGGCTCGGGCGGCTTGGGCCACGGCAGCGGCGGGCCAGACCTGCCCGGACGCGTGCAGCACCGCCCGCACCGTCGCCACCGTCGCTGCCGCGCTCGTGCCCAGGCCGACCTTGTGCCCGCCGATCGCGCCCACGACGTCCAGACGCACCGATTGGCGCAAGACCAGGCCGTGATGCCGGACCAGCCAGCGCAGTGCCGCGGCGACGAACCCCGCGAGACCTTTGGCGTCCTGTTCTGCGCTGACCCGCCATTCCTGGCCGAAGGCGGCGAGGTAGACTTCGGCCTCGGACCGGTCCAGCAAAGTGGCGCGCACGACTTCGCCGACGGCTACAGCGAGACAACGACCCCGTGGGCGAACGACCGCATACTCGCCGGCCAGCATCAGCTTGCCCGGCACCGTCAGGATCTGTCGGCCTCTTGCCCGCAACAAAGCATCAGGCATCGGGATTCACGAGGCGAGCACCAGATCCGACGCGCGTTTGCAGCACCTGCTCGATCCCTTCGATTTCACTCAGAGTTTCCGCCACCGGCTTGGCGTCCTGGGGCGCGCACAGAACGACGACGCTGGCGCCGGCATCGATGGTGAACAGGCATTCGGCGCCGTCGCGACGCATCTCCCTGACTGCATGGATGATCGCCACCGTGGCGGGCTGCCAGTACACGAGCGGAGGCCGGCTGGCGAGCATGGTGCCGTGCATGGCGAGCGCGTTGCCCTCGACGACTTCGGCGAGACGGCGGAAGTCCTGGTCGGCCAAGGCTTGTTGACAGACCTCGACGTCCAGTTCGCACTGGTGGATCCAGCCTTGGAAGGCCGGCGAACTGGTGCTGCTCTGCGCCATGCCGGCCGTCGAAGAGACCGTCTTGCGGCCGCCAGCCACTTGCGCGACCAGGATCCGCATCGGCCAATGCTCGGGCGCGAAGATTTGCGTGGCGAAAGAATCGTAGCCGTCGTCCAGAGTTCCGGGCTGCCAGCGCACGAAGCCGCCGTCGATCGACCGACTCGCCGAGCCCGAGCCGATGCGCGCCAGTCTCGACAACGCCGGCGTGTCCAGCTCGAGACCGTACGCGTGGCTCGCCGCCATCGCCAAGGCCGCGAACGCCGAAGCGCTCGACGCCAAACCGCGAGCGGTGGCCACGGTGTTGATCGAGCGGATCCCGGCATGTACGTCCGATCCGGCCATGCGGCGCACCTGGTCGAGCACGCGCCGGACCTTGACCATCCCGGCGTCATCCAGCGGCCGGTCGTCGACGAACACCACGTCTTCGCTCAGATCCGCCTCGGGCTGAACGACGGTCAGCGAACCGAGATCGGCCAGGGCGACAGAAATCGACGGCGCGAGCGGCAAGTTGAGCAGCGGATCTCTCTTGCCCCAGTACTTGGTCAGCGCGATGTTGCTCGGCGCAAAGGCCGCGGCACGTTGCAAGGCCATGTTACCTCTAATGGATTGGCTCAGGGGGATGTGCTGACGGGCAGGAGCCAGTGCGAGCGGACATGCGGCGAGGTCAGCGCAGCGATGCGTTGGGCGGCAGCGGCGTCGGGCGCCAAGGCGATGAGCATACCGCCCATGCCGGCCCCTGTCTGCTTCGCCGCGAGTGCTCCGGCTTCCACCGCCAGGGCCAGGACGTGGCGCATGGCGGCATCGACCACGCCGAGCGGCTCCAGCGTGGCACCGGCCAGGGCCATGGCGTCGGCCAAGGCTGCCAGGTCGCCGCCTTGCAATGCCCGCGCGGCATCGTGGGCGGCCGCGGTCACGGCGTCGGTGAGGGCCTGAACCGCCGCGGAACCGAGTTGCCGCCGATGGGCGTTGGCGTGGTCGATGGCGTCGCGCGTGGGTGCACTGGCGCCGAGATCCAGAAGCACCCAACGGGCTTGCGACAAACCCGGCGAGGCCCGGACCTGTTGCAGCACCTGACCGTCGCGAAACAGGACCCCGCCCTCTTGTGACGCCGCCGCCGCCGGATCCAGCCCGGACGATCGACCGTGCACTACGCACTCGACTTCGCGTGCTTGGTCAATCAAAATTCCCATCAGTGGCAGGGACTTCATGACCGCGTGGGCGGCCCGAACCACCGCGACGGCCAGCGCTGCACTCGATCCCAACCCGCGCCGGATCGGCACCGTCGAAGTGATGCTGACCATGAGCGCGCAGTCGACATCGGCCAACTGGCAAGCACGCGTCACCATGGCGAGCGTGTCGCGCCGCACGTCCTCGATCAGGCCCGCTTCCGGCCACTGCAACGAAAGCGGCGGTCCGGCGACCGGGCGCAGGGTCACCTCGGTGCGAAAGGCCGGCAGCCCGATGGCCAGGGCAGTCGCGCCGGTCATGACGTGATGTTCGCCGACGAGGATCGCCTTGCCGTGACCCAGCCCCGCGCCCTCGCTCGGCAACCCTGCGCCACTCATGGCTTTTGGCGACCTTCCGCCGCGTGCCACAACACCAGAGGTGCATCCTCCCGTAGCGAAGTGCGCGCCAGCTGCTGCAGATCGGGCGCGCCGACGAGAAACATGACTACACGCAACGTCTCGAGAACACCTTCGATTTCATTGACGACGGCGTCGACGCCCTGGTGCGCGGCGCGCAGGAACGGGTAGGCCATCGCGCACGCGTCCGCGCCCAGAGCGAGGCATTTGGCGACCTCCAGACCGTCGCGCAATCCCCCTGAACCAATGACGATTCGGTTGGTCAGCGCGCGTCTGGCCAAGACGATGCTGTCCGCCGTCGAGGTGCCGAAATCTGCCAGGACGGCGCCAGCGATGGCCCGTGGGGTGAGTGCCTGGTGCCGCAAGGCTTCGAGTTGCGCCCAGGACGTGCCGCCCACACCGGCGGTTTCGATCCCGGCGATGCCCGTTTGTGCCAGGGCATCCAAGGTGTGCTCGCCCAGTCCGGCGCCGACTTCCTTCACCAGGACGGGCAGGTTGCAGCCCGCCGCGACTTCGCTGAGGGCGTCCAGAACGCCGCGCCAGTCGTGGTCGCCCTCAGGCTGGATCGCCTCCTGCAAGGGGTTGCAGTGCACGAACATCGCGTCGGCGCCGATGGCCTCGCCCAGGTGTTCCAGGGCCTTGCCGTCGATGTGGTCGCGCAACTGGATGGCGCCGATGTTGCCCATGACCAAAGTGGTCGGCGCAACATCTCGAACTCGAAAGCTTTCCACCTGGTCGGGGTGCAAGTCCATCATCGGCCGTTGGCTGCCCAGACAGAAGCCGACGCCGCAGCGCTCGGCCGCTTCCGCGAGGATCCGGTTCAAACGTCCCGCGTCGGTGGTGCCGCCGGTCATGGCGCCGATGAGCAGCGGACCGCGCAGCCGTTTGCCCAGGAGCGAGCAGCGCAGATCGATCTGGTCCAGGTGCAGTTCAGGCAACGCGGCATTCTCGAACCGGTAGCGCTCCAGGCCGTGCGTGCGACCGGGGCGTTGTACCCGCGCGTCGCCAGCGAGGCGAAGGTGGTCGGTCTTGCGATCTTGGCTGTTGTCGGCGGACATGGCCGCGAGGATGGCGCACGGCGTGGCGCACGGTCAATCTGCCCCGACATCGATCGGCCCCGACATCGATCCGCGCTCACACTTCCTTCTCCCGGTCGCATCTGGTATCCCCCGCGCCATGGCCGCCTACGACTCCAAGTTCACGTCCGCCCTCGCGCCCGCCCTCGCCGCGGAGCCCGACCAACCGCAGGACGAACTGCCCGCCGAAGCCTTGAACGAACTGCTCGCGGCCGACCTGGACGTCGCCGACATCTTGCCGTTGCGAGCCGCGCAGGCAGGCATGCCGTACTTCACGTTGCTGCGCGATCTCGTCAGGTTGGGCGAGTCCCAGTTCGTCGTGCGCCTGGCCGTCCTGACCGAGTTCGCCAGCAGCGATCGCACGCGCTGGGACAACGACGTGCTCGCCCGCCACTTTGCCTGGCTGCTGCCCGACGCTCGCGCCGTCATCTTGAAATCGTTGCGAAAAGGCGGGTGGCTGGAACTCATCGAGGGCTCGCACCGTCTGACCGATCGCGGCGAGGCCTTGTACGCGGTGATCTCGCGGGTGCTGGGCATCGAGCCGCAGGAAGGCGACCTGGCCCTGGGCGTGTTGAACGTCGAGTTGTCGCGTGATCTCGGGCATGAAGCGACACCGGCACTGCGGCATCTGCACCACAACCTGCGCCGGATCGTCGACACCGCCGAGGAAGCCGTGCGTTCGCATTCCGAGGTGCGTATTCTCGAGGCGCGCGATCGGATCGATCGCAATCTCGCCTGGGCGCGGCGGGCGCGAGGCTGTGTCGAAACCCTGGATCTCCAGGACGACGGCAGTTACCGCGTGGCGCAGGAAGTCGGTGCGGCGTTGAGCGAATTGCACCAATGGCAGTCGGTCCTGCAGCGCGCGATCGGTGATCTGGCCGGCAAGCGCGTGCAACTGGGCTCGTCCGGCCTGTCGATGACCGACGTGACCGCGTTCCTGATGCGTTGCGATGTCGAGACGTTGGCCGCATTCGGCGAACCGCTCGCGTCACAGCCGGTACAGCCGTTGTTTTTGATCCTCGACAACGTGCTGTCCGAGGCCGAGTACGAATACGTCCAGGCGCCCGACTACAGCGAGGACGACTTCGCGGTCGGCTGGGCCGCAGGGCCACCGGAGGATTCCGCCGCGGGCGAATTGGAGATCGGCGAGTTCACCGCCCTGGACAGCTTCGTGGCGGATATCCAAGCCCTGGCGGCCAAGGGCGGTACGGCCAAGCTGGCGACCCTGGTGCCGCGCCGCTCGTGGGCTGAGAGTGCATACCGCCTGTCTTTGCTGGCACTTGGCGAATCCGTCGGGGTGCAGCAGGACGCCCGTGCCGAAAGCGATGCCGCGCAGGCTGCGGTGTTGCACGCGCTGGCCAACCAGCCCTTCGAGGTCATGGTGTCCGGCGACGGCTCCGAGCGAGACAAGATCTACAGCGACGCCGCCAGCGAGATCACCCGCGGCATCGTGCGGATGCGCTGACCTCGGCCACGGCCCTCAGGGTTCCGATCCTGCCAACGTATCGAAATCCATCGCGGACCACCGCTGCCACAGCGCGGCGAACCCCTTGACGTCCGCGCGCTGCCACGCCGCCGCCAACGCCTGCTGCCGAGCGGACAGGGCGTCCAGAAGCTTGTCCTGCGGGCTCAGTTCTCGCGCGCGCTTGATCTCGTCGTCCGCCAGATTCATCCAACCGCGGCGCAGCGCGTGAGCTACCTCGAGCGCGTGCTGCCATGCCAAGACCGAACGCGTTGGATGATCTTGTAGATCAGGAGGTTGTAGCTGCTCTTGCAGCCTGTTCCAGACTTCCGATTGGTGCCGCCGCAACGCCCCCAAGTCGTAGTCCACGCCGCGCTCCTGCCGGGTCAGCAGCCGGTGCGCGACGCCGTCGAAGTGGAAGTACGGCGCCGGGATGCGATTCTCCGGGTCCAATTCCGCGTAGACCGGCATCTTTTCGACCAGGGGCAAAATGTTGCCCACGGGCGCTTTGCCCAGCCCCGCCGCCGCCACCGCCAGCTGACGCAACTCTGGGTGCCGCTTGCTGAACCACAGCTGGTAGGCCTGACCCTGGTCGGTGTCCCCGGTGCGAAACGTCAAGTGCGGGGCGACGAGGTCAGGCCGCCGGCCTTCAGCGATGCGAAAGGCCTGCTCGTTGAAGGCAAGGCCAAAGTAATTCGTCAGGTACAAGGCGCCCGGTGGCAAGCTCGCGCGCAAGTGGCTGTCGAGCACATCCGGCGCCCGCAAGCTCGCCTGGTTGGTCGACGTTTCGCGAACCAGGGTAGGTACTTGCAGCACGGCCAGCACGGTGACGGCCAGCGCCAGACCGGCGACCGACCGCGCGCGTGCCTTGCCTGGCTTGCACGATTGCCACAGGATGCCGCCCAGTTGCGCCACGCCCAGCGCCACGACCGCCACCGCCAGCAGCACGTAGCCATGGTCGTCCGGATTGCGCGTGTCGATGCGCATCAGCGCCTTGGTCAGCAGCGCGCCGAGGAGGGCCAGCCACAGCGTCGCTTGCAGCCGATTGCGCACCAGCACGCCGAGAGTCAAGCCCAGGCCGCCCAGCAGCGCCAGCCAGCCGCCCAGACCGTCGGCGATCATGCCCAGCAGCACCAGGGCGTGCTCGACCGGCGAGCCCGCGGGCTCCATGACCGCACGTTGGAAGTGGCGCGCCGTCAAAGTATCCCAGAAGCCTTGCAAGGTCGCGGGATTACCCCAACGCATCTCGGTGTCGGCCAGACTGCGCAGGGGCAGGGCGAGATAGCCCAAGCCGAGCAGCGCACCGCCGAGCACCAGCCAGCCGAGCCAACGCCGCTGCGCCCGCCACGCCCAAAGCAGCGCCGGCCAGGCCGCCACCAGGGTCGCGGGCACGGCAAACAGTGCGACGTAATGATGATTCAGCAAGCCCAGGCAAGTCGCGGCGACCCATTGGGCCAGGGGCGCCAGGATTCTTTTCGCATTCTGGGGCTTCGCCTGTGCCGCCCGTCCCGCCCGCAACGCCGCGTAAAGCGCCCAGAGGTTGCCGGCCAGCGCCAGCGTGTAGACCTCGACGCGCACCGAAACCTGCCACAGCGACGCGCTCGCCAGCAGCGTCACTACGGTCGCCGCAACCAGGAAATCCTGGGCAGGGCGGGGCACTTCGGCCGCCACCAGCCTGGCCAGCCGCACGGTCAGCCACGCCGACACGCCCGCGCCCAGCGCGCTCAGCCACGCCACGCGCGCCGCGTACGGACCCAGCGGCAGCAAGTCGGCCAGACCCGCCAGCGAGAGCCACGCCGGATGGCCGGGCGGGTGGATGTTGCCCAACTCACGCGCGGCCGCGACCAATTCCCCGGCATCGAGCCAGGACAGCCCAGGCGCAAGTGCCCAGGACATCAGGGCAACTGCCAAAGCGAATGCCAGCCACGCCACGCCGTCGGCGCGCCAGTCCACGACGTCGGCACGGGCCGGCGTCACGCCTCGCTCCCGGTGGTGCTGCTCCGCATCATCCGTTCGTAAACAGCCGATTGTCCGGGCGATTCCTGCACGGTCACCAGGATGCGCTGCAACGCCAGCCCGGGCAGGGCCTCGGCCAGCCGTTCCAGGAAGCGCTCGCACGCCCACTTCGCCAGCAATTCACTAGAAGTATTGGCGAGATCCAGCAAGTTGCAGTCACGAAGCGGGAACACGAAGCGGTCTTCGCGGTGCCAGGCCAGCACGCTCGAGCCTGCCACTTCCACTCGCAAGTGCGGATTGTGCAAGGGTAGAAGCGTGCGGTGGTCCAGTTCGTCGCACACCTTCTTGAACAGCGGCTTGACCACGATGAAGTCCGCCACGAGATGACCGTGGTCCAGCGGCGCGTCGATCTCCAGCGTGGCCCGGTAGTTGTGGCCGTGCAGTTCTTCACGCGTGCCGTCGGCAAAGATCAGGAAGTGTGCGGAACCGAAGTTGAAGTACTGTTTGTCGAGGCGAATTCCCCAACGTTCCGCCACGTCTGGGCGGGTCTCTGCCGGGACCAACGGCTGGTCGCTGCCCTGCCTGGACGCGCTCATCGCCCCTCCGGTCCGAAGTAAGTGCAGGCGCTGTTGCACGTTTCGAGGATGCGCACGGCGTGCAGACCCGGCAGGCGATCGACCGCGCGATGCCAGATCCACGCCGCCAACACTTCCGAGGTCGGATTCTCCAGCCCCGGGATTTCGTTCAGGTAGTGATGGTCCAACTGCTCGACGATAGGTTGCATCGCCGCCTTCAGGTCGCCGAAATCCATGACCCAGCCCAGCACCGGGTCCAATGGCCCGCGCACCAGGATGTCGCAGCGAAAGGAATGTCCGTGCAAGCGCGAGCACTTGTGGCCAGGTGGCACTTGCGGCAGCCGATGGGCGGACTCGAAGCGAAAGCGGCGGGACAGTTCGTGCATGCGCGGCACTGTAGCCGTCTGCGAGCGCATGCGTCCAGATCACCGGTGCGTCCCATTCAAGCGGGCGGCAGGACCGCCTGGTGGACGACCGGTTCGAATGCGTGGACGGTGGCTGGCGGACGTCGGTTCTGCTCCCACGCGGCCAGGAGAGCCACTGCGAACAGGAACGCGATGTTGGCGTAGAAAAGCCACAGCATCAGGGCGATGACCCCGGTGAGCGCGCCGTACACCGCGTCCATCTTCACGACGTTGGTGACGTAAAGCGTGAACAACCGCTCGCCCAGGAACCACAGAGAGCCGAAGGAAAGCGCAGCGATGGCCAGACGACGCCGGGTCAGGCCGCGCACCGACCAACTGAGCTGGGCGAAGAACACGATCGAGACGGGCAGGATCTGCGCCGCGGTGACCAGGATGGCGATGCCGTCGATCCAACCCAGCGAAAGTGTGGCGATGCTCTTGCCGGCGATGTGCACGCCCCATTCCGTCAGCGGCGCGAAAATCGTCAGCAACAGAGCGGCGAACATGACGACCAGTACGACCAGTGACGCATAGCCCGCGGCCCGCAGCGTCGAACGGGGTTCTAGCCCGAACACCGCCCGCACCGCGTTGTCCAGGCGCGAGAACACCGTCAGCGACAAGGAAATCGCCAATAACGTGCCGATGATGCCGTGTGTGCTACGGTGGCGGACCAGGGCGGCCGCGAAATCTGCCGGGTTCCAAGTGACGCCAGGCAGCGCATGCTTGAGCCAGGCGCTGATGCGAGCCAGGGTGGCGCTCTGCAGTTCGAGTTGGGCACCGGTCAGGGTCGTCACGTCGTCGACCGCGCTGAGCAGGAATCCTACGACGGAAAATGCGACGAATAGTGACGGGACGGCCGCAAAGATGCAGAACAGCGTGAGGGCGGCGGCGCGGTCGATGACATCGGCCTCGCCGGCAAGACGCAACGCCAGGGTCAAGGTCGGCAGCCTGCGTTGGGCCGAGGCGACCAGGAGATGCCACCCACTGCTCAGACGGATCAGCCGTCCAGGTTGCGGCGGAGGCGTGGAAATGCGCACCATGTCTGAGGCCTTGTGTATTCGCGGCAGGCGACGGTTAGCGAGGTTTGGCGTGAGCCGCTATCCTACCATCATCGAGACGCGGATGCATCGCCACGGAGCTTCGAGCGGGGCCAGCCGACCGGGTGGTACCGGCGGCCAGTCAGGCTCGTCGGCAGCGTGCGTCAGTCTTTGCAGCGGGGCGGGCGTGATGAACGTGATGAATGTGCAGACCTATGCCCAGGGGAGGACATGAATCCGATGCAACAGCTCATTTCACCAGCCGCGGCGCCCGCTTTGGCCCTTCGCGAACTCCTGGTCAATCTCGTCATCGCCGGCGGCCTGGCCTACGCGTTGGGCATGCACTACCGCACGTTCGGTTCGACGCTGGCCAGCAAGGACACGTTCAGCAAGGTCTTTCCCTTCATCGCCCTGACCACGTGCTTGCTGATTTCGATCGTCAAGTCGTCCCTCGCCCTCTCGCTGGGCCTGGTCGGCGCCTTGTCGATCGTGCGCTTCCGGACGCCGGTCAAGGAGCCGGAGGAACTCGCCTATCTCTTCCTAGCGATCACCATCGGTTTGGGGCTCGGTGCCGACTACCGCATCGCGACAGTGACCGCGACGGCGCTCATCCTCACGCTCATCACCCTGGTGCAGGTCAGGTCCCGCAAGCAGTCGACGCGAAACCTGTACATCAACCTCGGCATCGACACGCCCGAAGGCGAACTGACTTCCGGTGCGCTCGAACCGGTGCACGCGATCTTGTCCCGGCACTGCAAGGCGATCGACCTACGGCGCATGGACAGTGAAAGGGAGCGCCTGGAATTGACCTATTTCGTCGACGTGCCCAACGTGGCGGCCCTCGGTGTCCTCACAGCGGAACTGGAGACGAAGTATCCGTCCATCCGCGTCACCCTGCTGGATCAGGGCCGTATGCCGAGCCTTTGACATGCGCATCGAACCACCGCAAATCAGGCGAGTCAGCCGTCCGGGCAAGACCTGGATGGCGACGGCGGGCCTCGTACTGACTGGCCTGGTGGTGACCGGTCTGCTGGTGGCGGCTACCGGAGCGCTGATCGGCTGGACCGATTCGCGGGAAGTTCGGCGCAGTTCGAGCAGGCTCAGCCACCGCACGCAAAGTCCTCTGGAATCCTTCGCGCACTGGTTCGACTCAGCGGCCAAGCATGCCGAAGTGCCCACGCTGACATTGGACATCAAGTTCCGCCACTTGCAGGCGTTGCGCGACAGTCGGGCGGCTTGGAGGGCTTCGGGGGTGCGCCTGGCGGCCGAGGAGAACGAGACGTCGGCGTCGGTGCGCCAAGGCGGGCGATCCCTGGATGTGACCGTGGCGCTGGCGGGAGCTCCCCTGGACCAAGGACCGTTCGAATTCGGACAGTTGCGCATCGCCGTGAAGGGTGAGGGCGACTTGTTCGGCATGAAGAAGCTGCTGCTGGACGATCCGGATCGCCCGGAGTTCCTGCAAGAAGCCCTGTATTACGCGTGCCTGCAACGCGCGGGACTGCTGGCGCCCAAGCTGCAGGTCGTGCAACTGGTGGTCAACGGCAAGGACTGGGGTACCGCGGTCGCGGTCGAGCAACCGGCGGTGGAAGCCCTGGCGCTGCACGACCATGCCGACGGCGTGCTGGTCGGCTGGGATCCTGCCTTGCAGCCGGGTAGCAACAAGGACGCGCTGGCCTGGCTCGATCCGCGCACGGTCGAACCGGTCGTCGAGGGCGCGCGCCGAATCGAGGGAACGGCGCTGGCCGATCAAGCCGGGCTGGCGGTCGGGCAGATGCGCGCCCTGATGCGCGGCACGCTGTCGGCCGAGCAGGTCGTCGATGTACACAAGACCGCGCGATTCCTGGCATTGTCTGAAATCTGGGGCATGTCCCGTGCGCTGCATTGGCATGCGACGCGCTGGGTGATGCACCCGGTGACCCTGCGCCTGGAACCATTCGTCCGCCTGCCCTCGGGCGCCGACGCTGGGCGGTTGGTCGACGGGCTGGCGATGGCGCAACGGTTGCTCGATTCACCCGTGTTTCGCGCCGAGTACGAGGCGGCCTTGCGTGAGGAAGCCAAGCGTCTGGATGCCAAGGAGTTGAACGGTCTCGCGCAAGGGCTGGCGACGGGCTGGCCGGCGGTGGTCGACATCGACGTGCAAATGGAGACGCTGCCAGTGCTGGCGCGCTGCAGGCAGGTGCTGGACGTGACGCGTCTGGTGTTCATGCCGGCGCCTGCCACGCTGCCGCAGCTCAGTCCGCTGGCTGTGCCGCCGCCACTGGACCAGGTGATGCCGTTCGCAAAGGTCGATGCCGAGCGACGGGTGGTGCTGGTGCCGGCTGGCGAGTGGACGCTGCCAGCCTCGGTGCAAATCCCACAAAGCTATTCGCTTTCCCTTGCCCCTGGCGCCCGTCTACGCTTTGCCGCCGGCGCCTGGCTGGTCGTGCACGGCCCGTGTCTGGCCGAAGGCACTGCCCAGGCACCGATCGAGCTGACCGGTGCGCTGCAAGACGGTAAACCCCAGCCGTGGGGCGGTGTCTTGATCATCGGAGGCACCGGCACGCGCTGGCGTCAGGTCACGGTGCGCGACGCTGTCGGGCAGGGCCAGGGCGCCTGGCAACCGCGCGCAGCCATAGTGCTGGTCGACGGGGATGCGGATCTCGCCGACGTGCGCGTTGCGGACATCGGCGGTGAAGCCGTGGGCCTGCGCTCGGTGGGGGTGCGACTTCAACTCGGCCAGGCTACGTTCGAACACATCGCCGGGTCCGCGGTGCAAATCGAGCAGGGCCACGCGAACATTGCGGATCTCCAAGTGCGCGGCTCGGGCGGTGACGGCTTGGACAGCGTGAGCGCGACGGTCGTGGTCAAGCGGATGCAGGTCGCGGACGCGGCCGGTGCGGCGCTGCGGGCGGGCCTGCGCAGCGAAGTGACCGCGAGTCACGTCTCCGCGGAACGTTTGGGCAACGGCCTCGTGGCCCGTGACGGCGCGGTGCTGCGTGCTTCTGCGAGCCGAATCGCGGATGTACGGCATCTCGGCTACCTCGCCTACAACCAGGGCGCGGGCAGTGCGCCGGCCCGAATCGAAGTGCAGGACGTAGCAGTCCAGCGCGCGCGTCAGGCCCACCTGTGCACGGGAGGCGGCGCCGTCACGATCCAAGGCCGTGCGCAGGACTGTACCGCGGTGTCCGTGCAGCAACTGGTCGCCGCCGGCATTGCGCGTCGCTAGGAGCCATCACACCTTGTCCGGCACGCTCCTAGAACCAGCCATCGAGACCGTTCTAGCCCGTACCAGGGAGAGCACTGAAATGGATCACCGCCCGAGCGACCTCATCATCGCCGCGGTCCTGCGTCCGCCCCTGGAAGTGCACCGCCTGCCGACCGCCGACGATCCGCGCTACGAGGTGAAGTTCGCGGTTGAACCGACGCACCTGAGCACGGTTCTCGGCTGGGTGACCAGTCATCGCGCTGGCTGGAAGCTGTCGTATTCGGATCGCCGCGTGAACAATGTCTATTTCGACACGCCGGATCTCGCAGCGTATGACGACAACCAGGCGGGCATCAGCGACCGCAGGAAAGTGCGATTCCGGTGGTACGGCGACTCGTGGAAGTGGCTGACCGGAACGCTCGAGGCGAAGTGCCGCTCGGGCAGCGTCGGCTGGAAATGGAACGCGGTGGTCGATCACCCGATGGACCTGACGCGCATGTCCTGGCAGCAGGTTCGCGACCAACTGCGCAGCAACCTGCCGCCCGTGCACAGGTTCCTGTTCGATTCTCAGCCGTTTGCGACGCTGGTGAACCGCTACGACCGCGCCTACTACGAATCGCGCGACGGGCTGTTGCGCCTCACCATCGACCGCGACATCTGCTTCTACCCGCAACTCGGCCGCGCCCGGCCGCAGATCCTGCACACCTCGCACAAGGCCCACGCCCTGGTCATCGAGGTCAAGTGTGCGGTAAAGCACAAGGAACTTGCCTCCCAGGTACTTCAGGACATCCCGTTCCGCGCCAGCCGCCACTCCAAGTACGCGCTGGGCATCGAGTCATTCGAAAACCTCTGATTCCGAGGTCATTGCCCGAACAGGCGAACGCCCGCAGGCCTGCTGCCCCGGCCCCGGCGTTGCAGATCCGTGGTCGCGGTGCTAAACCTTTGCCCCCGATCGCGACCGCCTCACCGGACGCCGAGCACAGCGCCATGAAGATCCACGAGTACCAGGCCAAGGAACTTTTTCGCCAGTACGGCATCCCGTGCCCCGAAGGCCATCCCGCCGCGACGTTGCCCGAGGCGATGACCGCGGCCGGCTTGTTGCCCGGGCCGATCTACGTCGTCAAGGCGCAGATCCACGCCGGTGGACGTGGCCTCGGCGGCGGCGTCAAGGTCTGCAAAAGCCTGCCGGAAGTGCATGAGAAGGCTCAGCAAATCCTCGGCATGATGCTCAAGACGCACCAGACGGGGCCCGACGGCCAGAGGGTGCGCCGGCTGTACATCGAAGCGGGTGTCGACATCCGCCGCGAACTGTACCTGGGCATGCTGCTCGATCGCGACACCGGCCGCATCGTGGTGATGGCGTCGACCGAAGGCGGCATGGCCATCGAGGACGTGGCGCACGCGACGCCCGAGAAGATCTTCAAGGTCTGGGCGGATCCGCGCGTCGGCCTGCAGGCGTTCCAGTCGCGCCAGCTGGCGTTCAAGCTGGGGCTGACCGGCAAGAGCATCAACGCTTTCGGCAAGTTGCTGGACGCGTTGTACAAGCTGTACATCGAGAAGGACTGCTCGCTGGTCGAGATCAATCCCCTGGTCATCACCGGCGACGGCGGCGTGGTGGCGCTCGACGGCAAGGTCAACTTCGACGACAACGCCTTGTTCCGCCAGCCGGACGTCGTGCGCATGCGCGACCTGGACGAAGAGGATGCGCGCGAGATCGAAGCGTCCAAGTACGACCTGAACTACGTGCACTTGGACGGCAACGTCGGCTGCCTGGTCAACGGCGCCGGCTTGGCCATGGCGACGATGGACATCCTCAAGCATTACGGCAGCGAGCCGGCGAACTTCCTGGACGTTGGCGGCGGCGCCACAGCGGAGAAGGTCACGTCGGCATTCAAGATCATCCTCTCGGACTCGCGGGTGCAGGCGATCTTCGTCAACATCTTCGGCGGCATCATGAAGTGCGACACGATCGCGACGGGCGTCGTGACCGCGGCGCGCGAGGTCGGCCTGGACCGGCCCTTGGTCGTGCGCCTCGAAGGCACCAACGTCGAACTCGGGCGCACGATCCTGGCCGAGAGCGGCCTGCCGATCCTCACCGCCATCGACATGAAGGACGGCGCTCAGAAGGCCGTCGAAGCCGCGCGCAAGTACGCAGCATCCAAGGCCAAGGGCGCCCAGTCCAGCGCCGCCGCCTGATTGCGGCCCGTCGGCACCTGCTCTCCCCTTCGCATGACCGTTCCGAGCCAGGCAGGGCGTATCCGCCCGCCAGCCATGGAGAAACCCCATGTCAGTCCTCGTCGACAAGAACACCCGCCTGCTCGTGCAGGGCATCACCGGTCAGGCTGGCGCATTCCACACGCGCCAGGCCATCGCCTACGGCACCAAGGTCGTCGCTGGCGTGGTCCCGGGCAAGGGTGGCACGCTTTTCGATGACGTGGTGCCGATCTTCGACACGGTCGCCGACGCCGTCGCTGCCACCGGCGCCAACGCCAGCGTGATCTACGTGCCGCCGCCGTACGCCGCCGACGCGATCATGGAAGCCGCCGACGCTGGAGTGCCGCTGATTGTCACCATCACCGAAGGCATCCCGGTCAATGACATGATTCGCGCCCGCACCTACCTCGAAGGCCGCAACTCGCGCCTGATCGGGCCCAACTGCCCGGGCATCATCACGCCGGACCAGTGCAAGATCGGCATCATGCCCGGGCACATCCACAAGGCGGGTCACGTCGGCGTGGTCTCGCGGTCCGGCACGTTGACCTACGAGGCGGTCGGCCAGTTGACGACGCTCGGCATCGGCCAGTCGACCTGCATCGGCATCGGCGGCGACCCGGTCAAGGGCACGGACTTCATCGACGCGCTGCAACTTTTCGAGGCTGATCCCGACACCCACGCGGTCATCATGATTGGCGAGATCGGCGGTTCGGCAGAGGAAGTGGCGGCGGACTGGATCGCGGCGAACATGTCCAAGCCTGTGGTCGCCTTCATCGCTGGCTTGACCGCGCCTCCGGGCCGGCGCATGGGCCACGCTGGCGCCATCATCAGCGGCGGCAAGGGCACGGGCCAGAGCAAGATCGAGGCGTTCGAGCGCAACGGCATCAAGGTATGTCCGACCCCCGGCGACCTGGCGACCACACTGCTGTCAGTGTGGTCGCCCTTATAAGCAGATCGCTAGGCGATATTTTGTCGCTGCCGCTCCCGTAATCCAGAGCACTACAACGCATCCACAGCAGGTCTCGAGGTAATCATGGCAATCGAACGCACCCTTTCCATCGTCAAGCCCGACGGCGTCCAGAACCGCCACATCGGCCATGTCATCAGCCTGTTCGAGACCCACGGCCTGAACATTCGCGCCATGAAGCTCGTGCGGATGACCAGCGCCCAGGCCGAGGGCTTCTACGCCGAGCACAAGGGCCGCGGCTTCTTCGGCGAGCTCATCGAGTTCATGACCTCAGGTCCGTCGGTCCTGATCATGCTCGAAGGCGAGAACGCAATTGCCAAGAACCGCGAGCTCATGGGCGCGACCGATCCGGCAGAGGCCGCCGCGGGCACCGTGCGCAAGCTGTACGCCGAGAGCAAGGGTCGCAACACGGTGCACGGTTCGGACAGCGCGGCTTCGGCGGATCGCGAGCTGAAGTACTTCTTCGCCGAGGCCTTCGAGGTCGTGTAGGCAAGGTTGCTGTTGCGGGATGACGGCACGGTACATTGACTTACGTCGATCCTGCATTGACTAGCGCTGAGCCAGCTACGGCCCGGCGCCCTGATGCCGCATCGTCGGCTCGAGGTCCCATGTCCGAAGTCTGGATCGTTGGCGCCGCCCGCACCCCTATCGGTTCGTTCGCCGGCAGCCTTGCCTCCGTTTCCGCCCCACGCCTGGGCGCGGTCGCCATCCAAGCCGCGCTGCAGCGGGCCGGTGTCGCCCCCGACCTGGTGCAGGAAGTCTACATGGGCTGCGTGCTGCCCGCCGGTCTCGGCCAGGCACCCGCGCGTCAGGCGGCGCTCTACGCCGGCTTGCCCAAGCAAGTCCCCTGCACCACGGTGAACAAGGTGTGCGGCTCCGGCCTGAAGTCGGTCATGCTCGCGGCCCAACAGATCGCCAGCGGTGACGCCGACATCATCGTCGCGGGCGGCATGGAGAACATGAGCCAGGCGCCGTACTACCTGGACAAGGCGCGCGACGGCTATCGCTTGGGTCACGGGCAGTTGACCGACGGAATCATCAAGGACGGGCTCTGGGACGTCTACAACGACTTCCACATGGGCAACGCCGCGGAAATCTGCGCCGCCGACAAGAACATCACCCGCGCCGATCAGGATGCCTTCGCCGCCGAGAGCTACAAGCGCGCCGTGGCCGCGATTGCCAGCGGTGCGTTCCAGGCCGAAATCGTCGCCGTGCCGGTGCCGCAAAAGAAGGGCGATCCGCTGCTGGTCGATACAGACGAGGAGCCCGGGCGCGGCAATCCGAGCAAGTTCGCGAGCCTGCGTCCGGCGTTCGACAAGAACGGCACCGTCACCGCCGCCAACGCCAGTTCGATCAACGACGGCGCCGCGGCGGTCGTGCTCGTCTCGGCCGTGAAGGGCCGCGAGCTGGGCCTCACGCCGCTGGCCAGGATCGTCAGCCACGCGTCGTTCGCCCAGGCCCCGGAGTGGTTCACCACCTCGCCAATCGGCGCGGTACAAAATGCCTTGAGCAAGGCCAAGTTGACCGTGAACGACATCGACCTGTTCGAGATCAACGAAGCGTTTTCGGTGGTCTCCATCGCGTGCGGCCAAGGCCTCGGCCTCGATCCCGCCAAGGTCAATCGCAACGGCGGCGCGGTCGCTCTCGGCCATCCGATCGGCGCCAGCGGCACCCGCATCCTCGTGTCTCTGCTCTACGGCCTGCGAGCCACCGGCGGCAGCCGCGGCGTCGCGAGCCTGTGCATCGGCGGCGGCGAGGCCGTGGCGCTGGTCGTGGAACGGGTTTGATCCTCCCTCCGGTTGCCGGCAACCAAAACTGCAAACTATCGCCGAGCGATCTGCTAGGAGCTGCTTTGGGTACCAATATCAAGGGTGTCATCCTCGCCGGCGGTATCGGCACCCGCCTCTTTCCGCTCACCAAGGCCACGAACAAGCACCTGCTGCCCGTCGGTCGCGAGCCGATGGTCTATCACCCGATTCGCCAACTGACCTCGGCCGGAATCACCGACATCCTCGTAGTCACCAGTACCGACCACATGGGCGACGTCGTGCGCTGCCTCGGTTCGGGCCAAGAGTTCGGCTGCACTCTCAGCTACAAAGTCCAGGAAACCGCCGGGGGAATTGCCCACGCCCTCGCTCTGGCCGAGTCGTTCACCGCGGGCCAGGCTTGCTGCGTGCTGCTCGGCGACAACATCTTCGAGTACAGCATCGCTCCCTACGTCCGAAACTTCACGCAACAGGGTGAAGGTGCACGGGTTTTGTTGAAGGAAGTCGGGGATCCCGAGCGCTACGGTGTCGCGGCCCTGGACGAGCAACAGGTCCTGGAGATCGAGGAGAAGCCGCAGAATCCCAAGTCGCAGTACGCAGTTGTCGGTTTGTACCTGTACGATTCGCGCGTATTCGACATCATCCGTGGCATCGAGCCCTCGCCGCGCGGTGAGTTGGAGATCACGTCGGTCAATAATGCTTACATCGCGCGAGGCCAACTGCGCTATGACGTCTGCCGTGGGCACTGGACCGACGCCGGTACGTTCGATTCGCTACAGGAAGCCAATCGCATCCTCACCGAGACTGGCAACCGGATCCTACTCCATGACTGAAGTTCCGCATCGACCGCGCCATGTTCTGCTAACCGGCGGTGCCGGCTTCATCGGCGCCAATCTCGTGCACCGGTTGTTGGCTCGTGATCCCGAAGTGCGAATCGTCAACCTGGATGCGCTGACCTACGCCGCCAACGCCGCGCATCTGCAGGATTTGCCTGATCCGACGCGGCACCAGTTCGTGCAGGGCGACATCACCGACGGCGCGCTCGTGGCCCAGCTGTTTGACGACCATGCGATCGACACGGTGCTGCATCTCGCCGCGGAATCGCACGTCGACCGCTCGATCGAGGGACCGGCGGCGTTCATCCAAAGCAACATCATCGGAACCTATACGCTTTTGGAAGCGGCGCGCGCTGCGTGGCAGGGTAGCAAGGGTGCGAATCGCTTCCACCACGTGTCGACGGACGAGGTCTACGGCGATCTCGACCCGCACGAGCCGGCGTTCATCGAAACCACGCCCTACGCGCCGTCGTCGCCCTATTCGGCCAGCAAAGCCGCGTCCGATCATCTGGTTCGCGCCTGGCACCGGACGTACGGCCTGCCGGTGACGCTCTCGAACTGCAGCAACAACTACGGTCCGCGCCAACACGCCGAGAAGCTGATCCCGACCGTCATTCGCAAGTGCTTGCACCGCCAGGCTATCCCCGTGTACGGCCAGGGCGCGAACGTGCGGGACTGGCTGCACGTCGAGGACCATTGCGACGCCTTGTGGCACATCGTCCAGCACGGCCAGACCGGTGAAACCTATAACGTCGGCGGCAACAACGAGTGGCAAAACCTGCAGTTGGTGCGCCTGCTGTGCCAGGTGACCGCGCGGGTGATCGAAGTGCCCCAGGCGGAATTGCTCGGGCTGATTGCGTTCGTCACCGATCGGCCTGGACACGACCGTCGCTATGCCATCGACTCGCGCAAGCTCGCGGAACTCGGCTGGTCTCCCACGCGCTCCTTCGACGCGGGCTTGGAGCAGACGGTGCGCTGGTACCTGCAGCACGGCACGGACGCCGAGGCCTTGCTGCCGGCCCTGCGCGAACGTCTGAATGCGCAACGTGTTGTGGACGTGAATGGGCGGGCGGCATGAGTGTCGCGGATTGCCGCGTGGTCGACTTGCCGGTGTTGGGCGATTCGCGAGGCGGTCTCGTCGCCATCGAAGGTAGCCGTCACGTGCCATTTGATATCGCAAGGGTCTACTACCTCTACGGATTACCCGACGGGGCCGTGCGCGGCGAACACGCCCACAAGGATCTGCAGCAGATTTACGTCGCGGTCCACGGCAGCTTCGACGTCATCCTCGAAGACGGTCAGCAGACCATGCACGTGCGCTTGGATCGCCCGGATCGCGGCCTTTACATCGGCACCATGGTTTGGCGACGCCTCGAAGCCTTCACCCCCGGAGCGGTCTGCCTCGTGCTCGCCTCCGCCCCTTACGACGAGTCCGACTACTTCCGCGACAAGGCAGAATTCATGCGTCACATCGATAGCCTACGCAATTCTGCCAAGCTGGGAGCCGTGGCGTGACGATTCCCTTCCTCGATCTCGGCGCGACCTGGCGCGAACTGCGGCCTGAACTCGACGACGCATGGCACCGGGTCATGGACTCGGGCTGGTACGTCACCGGGCGCGAGCTCGAGGCGTTCGAACGGGAGTTCGCGACCTACTGCGGCGCGCGCCACTGCATCGGCGTGGCCAATGGTCTCGATGCCTTGCACCTGGTCCTGCGCGCATGGGACATCGGCGCGGGGCACGAAGTCCTGGTGCCGTCCAACACTTTCATCGCGACGTGGCTGGCGGTGACGCATTGCGGTGCGACGCCCGTGCCGGTGGAGCCCGATCCCGCTACGCATTTGCTGGACGCCGCGCGTCTGGAGGCGGCGATCACCCCGCGCACCAAGGCGATCGTGCCCGTTCACCTGTATGGCCAGACCGCGGACATGGCGGCGATCCGCGCGGTGGCGCAGCGGCACGGCTTGAAGGTCCTGGAGGACGCGGCGCAGGCCCACGCTGCGAGCGATCAGGGTCAGCGTGCCGGAAGTCTAGGCGATGCCGCAGCTTTCTCGTTCTACCCGGGCAAGAATCTGGGCGCGTACGGTGACGGCGGCGCGGTGACCACGAACGACGCCGCGCTGGCCGAGAAGGTAAGGCTTCTGCGCGGCTATGGCAGCCGGGTGAAGTACCAGCATGAAGTCGTCGGGTTCAACAGTCGCTTGGACGAGTTGCAGGCGGCCCTCTTGCGCGTGAGGTTGGCCCACCTGGACGTCTGGAACCTGCGCCGGCAAGCGATCGCCGACCTGTACCTGCGCGAATTGGCTGGCCTTCCGGGCCTCGTCCTGCCGGCGGTCCGTGTCGGCGCGGTCCACGCCTGGCATCTGTTCGTCGTGAGATCGAAGGATGTCGCGCAGGGGCCGTCCAGACGCGAAGCGTTGGCAAACTACCTGAAAGTGCGAGGTATTGGTACTCTCGTTCACTACCCGGTGCCACCGCATCGCTCGGGCGCCTATGCGGATCTGGCGCTGCCGCCGCTACCGATCGCGGACATGCTGGCGAGCGAGATCCTGAGCTTGCCGATCGGACCGCACCTCGCTTTGGCCGATGCCCAGACCATCGCGGCGGCCGTGCGGACCTTCCACGGATCCGCTGCGCATGCCTAGCTCGGATGCAGCAACCACGCCCGAACCAGTCGAGCCGCCCAGCGAGCCGGTGCCCGCGCCCCAAACCCATGGCATGAATCGATTCTTGCGCGTGACGATGCTCCTGGGCAGTGTCACGGTGCTGTCGCTGGCGGTCCAGATCGTCCGCACCAAGCTGATGGCGCTGCAGGTCGGCCGCGCGGGCATGTCGCTGGTGGCCCAGTTCTCGGACTTCCAGGTCCTGGTCGGTGGATTTCTGCTCTTGGGCGCCGAACAGGGCCTGATAGTGATTGCGACCGACGCCTATGCCCACGACAACCCCGCACCGCTGCG
Organism: uncultured Enterobacteriaceae bacterium; assembly: GCA_964356325.1. Classification (GTDB taxonomy): domain Bacteria; phylum Myxococcota_A; class UBA9042; order UBA9042; family UBA9042; genus CAYHHL01. The sequence goes on from CAYHHL010000007.1 coordinate 42,809, forward strand.
CAAGGTCATGCGCCTGATCTACCGCCGCGTGGTGCCTCTGGGTCTGGCGATCCTGGCGCTGCTGGCTGCGGCGAGTCCGTGGATCCTGCCCGCGGTCACCGGTCAGTCCCGGTACGTGCTGCCCGGGGCATTGATGCTTGCCACCCTGTCGGCGCAACTGCTGATTAGACCGTGGCAATGTGTACTCAACGGTGCCAAGGCGTTCCACCTGCTCGCACGCGCCCGCCTGTTCGAAACGCTGCTCTCGTTCACTGTGCTGACGCCGATGGTCCTCCTGTGGCACGTCGAAGGTGCGCTGTACGCCATGGCGCTGACCAACGTCGTGTCGCTGCTGGTCAATGCCTGGATCTTCCGCAGGCTGCAGGCCCCAGTCGAGGGCGTCCGCACGCCTGAGGATCTGGCGGACGTCGCGCCGCTCCAACTGCTGCTTCGCTTCGGAACCGCGGCCCTGGTCACGGGTTTCATCGGCAATGGCGTGGGCCTGCTGGTCCGCCGGCGCATCATTGAGCACCTAGGCCTGGACACGAGCGGTCTCTACCAGGTCGCGTTCAGCCTGACCCAGCAATACCTCGGCCTGGTGCTGACCGCGATGGCGGCCTACAGCTTTCCTTCGTACCGCGCCCTGCAGGCCGACCTGCCGCGGCTGCGCGAGGAGGTCAACCACACGTTGCGCGGCGCCCTGCTGGTCATCGTGCCCATCATCGCCGTCCTGCTGGCGTTGCGCACCGTTATGATTCGCGTGCTCTTTTCGGCCGACTACCTCGCCGCTGAGCAGATGTTGCGCGTCCAGTTGATCGGCGACTTCTTCAAGGTCATCGCCTGGGCGCTCGGCCTGACCATCCTGGCCACCGGTCGCGTCCGGCTGCACGTCATCCTCGAGATTGCGCTCGGGTCCACCTGGCTCATCGGCGTCGAAAGCCTGACCCGCTGGCTGGGGCCCATCGGACCGCCGCTTGCCTTCACCGCCAACCAGATCCTGATGTGCGTCGTGTACTTCGCGGTCATGCGCAGGACCATGAATTTCTCGATCCTCGCGGGCAATTGGCGCCTGATCCTGCTCAGCCTGACGCTGCTCGGTCTCGTCAACGCCGCCACGTCTCTGTCGCTGCCCGTCACCCTGGCTGCCACCGCTGTCGGCCTAGGCATCTGGGCCAGACTGTGCGTGCAAGATCATGAAGTCAAAGGGTTGATGCGCTACGTTCGCGAGCGTGTCGGCCGCCGCGCCGGTTCCGGAGGCCGAACATGACGATGACGCTCTCGCATCTGGTGACGACCTACAACTACGCGCATTTATTGCCGCAGCATCTGAACGGTGTGCTCATCCAGTCCAGACGTCCGGACCCGGTCGTGGTCTCCGATGACGCCTCGCCCAAGGACACGCCAGAAGCAGTGCGAGCCGGTGCCGAGACATTCCCGGGTGCCGAAGTGCGACTTGCCGAGGTGAATCAGGGCAGTGCGGTTCACGTCCAGCGCCTTGTCGCCAGCGTGAAAACGGATGCCTACATCACCATGTCCGCGGACGATTGGCTCGTGGATCCGCAGTTCTACGCCGACGCCTTGGACATCCTGGAACGGCATCCGAACGTCGTCGCGGTCTACGGGCATTACCAGTTCGTCAATCCCGAGGGCCGGCCGCTCGCGCCCGTGACGATTCACTCTAGCGACGCCTGGACGCTGCAGCCGGGTCCCGAGTTGCGCCACGCGATGGCCCTGGACAACGTGATCTCGGGCATCTGCACGGTCGTTCGCACCGAGCGCCGCCTGCCCATCCCGGCCTATCCGATTGCCAACGAATACTGCACGGACTGGCTGCACTACTACCTGTTGACTCTTTCAGGCGATTTTGCCCGCATCAACCGTATCGTCTGCCACTATCGCGTGCAGGATCACGGCCTGAACCAGATGCACACGCGCAGCGGCCTGGCGATCCAACGCCGGGACGAGGGCTATCTCTCGTTGCTCGACTGGCCGGACCTCGATGAAGCCGATCGCGCGAGGCTGCGAATCGGGCGGATGCGCCATCTCGTGCGCGCGACACCTGTCTGGCAACTACCGTCTTTGACAGCGCGTTTCGGTAGGGATCCGCATTGGTGGCCGTTGCTCGCCGCCGCGCTGGCGGAACGGGCCAATGCCCACCTGACGCGGCTGAGCACCGATCTGGCACGACGCGGCCTGGCTACCGATCCGGGTTGACGTCAGCTACAGATCGAGTTCGTAGAAGTCGTACACCGTCGTGCGCGCGCCCCAGCTTTCTTTGTTGGCGGCGAGCCCCGTGTTGAGTACCTGACCGCCTTGTTCCGTGGAAATCCCGAAGTCGAACCAGGGCTTGTCTGAGTACACGCTGGCCAGCAACCAATCGAACAGCACGTCCAGCGCGCGGAGATCCCGTCCGTCCAGGGTCGAGGAGATGTACTGCGCGTGCGCCAGGTGAGGCGTCTCGTACACGATGGTGCCGCCGAGCAGTTCCTCGCCCCGTGTTGCCGTGAACAGCTTGACGTTGTGGGGAAATAGCTCGGACAAGCGGGCGATCTCGGCGGCGCTGTGCACGGGCTTGGTGCCGAACTTGGCTTCGAGCAGCGCTGTCTCCATCGCCATGAAGCCGTTCCAGTCCTGACTTCGTGCCACCGTGATGCCGTGCGACAACCCCTGCTTGACCGCCCACTTGCGGCCCTTGGTGATGGGCGCGCGGGCCTGGCGGGACAGGCTGGTGGCAGCGTCGCGGCGAACCAGGCGGGCACTGTGGCGAAACAGTGCGTACAGGTCCTCCTCGGCCGGCAAGGTGTGGTAGATGTGAGGGATCGGCTTGTACAAGACCGTGCGCACGCCATCCTGCCGCCAGTGCTCCAGCAACGCCGCGAACACGTCGAGCATGAGCGCCACGCCCATTCGTGCGTCCGTCAGCACGCCGCCGTAGGTCAGCCCGCCGTGACTGCGGATCTCGACTGCGCCATCGGTCAGGAGGTGCCGACTCGCCGGGAACAGCGCGACCAGCTTGTTGCCCTCCCACACCAGCAGCGACGCATCGGTGAAGCGGTCGGCGTGGTACTCCATGTAATCGCGCAGAAATAGGAACGTGGCGTTCTTGGAGTGCGCCACGAACTCGTCCCACGTCCGGCGCTGTTGCGCTCCGTAACGCTCGATTCTCAATCGAGGTTGCGCCTCAGCCATCGCCGATTCGCTCACCGGCACTTCGCTCACCAGGACACCAATTCCGCCCAGCCGAAGCCGGTCTGGCCGCAGTGGTTGCCATTATAGAACAAGTACAGGCGATTGCCTCGCTGGAAGGTCGCGCCGTACTCGATGCCTTCGCTGTCCCAGCCCTCGGCCGAGACGTCGATGCCGATGTCGGCGTCCTTGCGTGTCCAGCGATCGAGGTCGGGCGAGTCGGCCATGCCCAGTCGATAGCCCTTGGAGCGCGTACGGTACGAATAGAACATCCGCCATCCACCCGCGGGGTTGGCGATGATCCAAGGTCTACCGAACGCGTAGACGTCCTCGCTGTCGAAGTCCAAGGCCGTTTCGCCGCTATCGGGCCAGTGCAGGCCGTCCGGGGAGTCGATGACGCGCAAGTTATACTTCGGCATGTACTTCTTGCCATCGGGGAAGTCGACCCAGACCCACTCGCTGCCGCCGACGTACCACATGCGAAAGCCGCCATTGTGCGGCATGACGAAGGTGGAGGTGCGGTTGACGAGCTCGGTGTCGCTGCGTTCGAGCAAGGGCGTGCGGCGCCAGCGTTGGAAGGTTTCGCCGTCGTCATGGCTCAGCATCAAGCCGGCGAACTGGTAGTACCGCAACTGCTGGCCCAACTGGTAGCCCACGTAATAACAGCGGACTTCCTCGCCGACGCGGATGATGCAGGTCGGCAGCAGGCCGTTCTCGTCGAACGTGCCAGGCTGGCCCGGTCCGGCGAGCGGTTCCTGGGAGACGCCGAGCACGCGCGCCGGATCGTCTGGATCGACATCGACCCAGCCCAGGCGGCCGACCATCGAATCGTCGCAACACGTCATGTAGATGCGCAGAACTTCGCGACCTTGGGCATCACGGCGCAGCAACGGCGTCGCCGGGAACGCATACTTCTTGGCCCACCACATGGTGCCGTCGGGCGCGAAGATGCGACCTTTCTTGATCCACTGCATGACTAGCCTCGCTCGTCTTCAGGTACGCCGAACGCATCGTACGCCGATTTTTCCATCGGTTTCGCGGGATTGCCGACCCACACCCGGCCAGGCTCCTTCAAGCTCTTGACCACGACGGCGCCCATGCCAACGACGCTGTCCGCCGCGATCGAGACGTTGTTGGCGTAGGTCGCGTTGACACCATGGAAACCACTTTCGCCGAGCTCGCAGAAGCCCGAAATCACGCAATGCGACGAGACGAAGTTGTGGTCGGCGATGTGGGTGCGATGGCCGACGTGATTGCCGCTCCACAGCACGACGTTGTTGCCGACGCGGACGCTGTACTGCAAGACGTTGTTCTCGAAGATGAAGCAGTTCTCGCCGATCTCGACGTTGCGCCAGACGAACGCGTGCGAGCTGACGTAGCTGGGCAACTCGTAGCCCAGGGCCTTCATGTGCAGATACAAGCGCTTGCGTGGCCGATTCAGGTGCGTCGAGGAAAGCGCGACGTGGGCGGCAAACCGCTCGGGCGGGTATGCCCCGGCCACCGTCTCGAGGTCGACCACCGGCAAGTCGAACAGGCTGTCACGCTTGCGGAACTCATGCTCCACGGCGAACGCCACGACTTGCCATGGAGAATCGTGCGTGAAGTATTCGTATGCGATCTCCGCAGACTCGCCATCGCCTACAAGAACAAGCTGTCGACCGTTCTTCTCCACCCATTCCCTCCTTGGTTGTTCGGGCCGTCGCGCCAAAGGCTGCGGCATTGCCCGGTTGCAGCGGTCCTGCGCGCGCTGCGGGCGCCGGACTTTAGCGGCACTCCGGCAATGGTGGCAAGGCGAGGCCGCCGAGATCAACGCCAATCGAAACGGCGCGGTATTGCGCCCGACTGGCGTCGCGGATCTCAGTGCGCCAAGATGTGCGCCCCCTTTCTCGGAGGCTCATCGCATGCTCCCCATCATCACGCCAGTTTTCGGTCCCGAGGAAGAAGCAGCCGCGGCGGAAGCGCTGCGTTCAGGCTGGGTCACCCAAGGTCCGCGCGTCGCCGCCTTCGAGCAGGCGCTGGCCGCAGTCGTCGGCACTTCCCATGCCGTGGCAGTCACTTCTGCGACGACGGGCTTGCACCTCGCCTTGCACGCGGCGGGGATCGGACCGGGCGACGAGGTGGTGGTGCCCTCCCTGTCCTTCATCGCGACGACCAACGCGGTCTGGATGGTCGGGGCGACGCCGGTGTTCGCCGACGTGGCTGCGGAACTACCCGTGGTGACTTCGGAAACCATCGCGCAGGTGCTGACGCCCAAGACCCGCGCGGTGATCGCCGTGCACCAGTTGGGCATTCCGTTCGACCGGCGGGCGATCTCGGCGTTGTGCGCGGCCCGCGGCCTGACGCTGATCGAGGACGCAGCGTGCGCGATAGGCAGCCTGCACCACGGTCGACCGATCGCGGAAGATGCGGCGCTGTCGGTGTTTTCCTTCCATCCGCGCAAGGTACTGACCATGGGCGAAGGCGGCGCGATCGCGACCCACCGCCAGGACCTCGCGGAACGGCTCAAGCGCCTGCGTCACCACGGCATGTCGGTCAGCGATCTGCAGCGCCACGGTCAGCAAGCGCCGCGCGAGCAGTACCTGGAGCCGGCCTTCAACTACCGGATGACCGACATCCAGGGTGCGATAGGGCTAGTGCAACTCACCCGTCTGGAAGCGATCCTGCAGCGTCGGCGCGAACTTGCCGCGGGATATGACGCGCTTCTGAGCGATCATGATGCTGTCCTCCCGCTCAAGCCGGCGAGCCACGACTTCTGGAACGTGCAGACCTACTGCGTGCGTGTGCCGGCGCAAAGTCGCGACATCGTGCTCAATGCCTTGAATGGACAAGGTATCGGCGCGCGACGGGGTATCATGGCGGCACACGAAGAGACCGCCTGGGCTCATGTTGCCCACGCGCCGCTGCCGAATACCGAAGCCTGGTCGGCGCAATCGCTGGCCCTGCCGCTGTTCCACGCCATGACTGCCGATGATCAACTCCAGGTCGTCGAGGCGCTGACCAAGGCGCTGGTCTGACGCAGGGTAGCGACCGCCTAGCTCTCTGGATCGACCGCCTTCTTCCATACCGCCGGGTTGCCCGCGATCACGCTGTACGGCGGAAACACCGCGTGTTCCTTGACGACAGCTCCCGCGGCGACGACGGAGTGGTGGCCGATGCTGGCGCCCATCAGCACTACAGCATTGCTGCCGACGAAGCAGTGCTCGCCCAACTCGGTCGGTGCGCGATCGACCGTGGCGTGGCGGCGTTCGGTGACGGTGCGGCGCATCGAACTGTGGGTGAGGATTTGCGCGCCCGACGAGATGTTGCAGCCGGCGCCGATGCGCAACCCACCTGAGCCGTCGATCAACGTGAAGGCGCCGATCCAGCAACCCGGGCCGATGTCCGGCTCGCCCACGACCCAACACATTGGATGGTAAGGATTTTGCGGCAATGGCCAGGGCTGGGGCAGGCTGTCGGTCATGGGGCAAGAACTCCTGGGCGAGAACGGGCAGGGCGCGGACTGGACGTCGGATCGCGCCATGTTAGCCTGATCAGCCTGCAGTGCCAGCCGCGGAATTCCCGCTGGAGCCCGATGCGCGTTACCTTCATCCGTCATGGTGCCACCGAATGGACGGGCAAACCGGTCCTGTGCGGGCACACCGACGTGCCGCTGTCCGATCTCGGCCGCGCCCAGGCCCAGGCGATCGCCAGGCATCTTGCGGGAAGGCCTTTCGATGCGCTGTGGTCGAGCCCACTTGGACGCGCGCGGTCGACGGCGGCGGCGATCGGCTCGGAGATCGGCCACGCAGTGATCACGGATCCTCGGCTGCAGGAAATCGACCTGGGCACCCTGGAAGGCGAGAGCTTTGCCGCGTTACCCAAAGGTCCCGGAACGTTTCGCGAGAAGTGGCAGCGCAATCCGGGCACCGTGCGCTTTCCCAAGGGCGAGAACCTGCGCGAAGTGGCGGCGCGCGGCTGGCTGGTGCTGGAGGAACTGTACCACCAGCATCCCCAAGGCCACGTCGTGGTCGTGTCGCACATGTTCGCCATCTCCGCGATGCTGTGCCGGGTATTGTCCATTCGTGTCGGGCTGTTTCGAACGTTTGCCATCGACGTGGCCTCGCTGACGACGGTGCAGATGGACGCGCACGGCTTTCGACTGCTGCTGCTGAACGATACCGGGCATCTGGAAGGCATCGATGGGGCCGCGGCGTTGCGAGCGGCGTCGCTGCCGTCGGTGCGGACCTGAGCCACCCGCGCGCTGTTTGTCGTACAGGCTCTCAAGGTTTTTGCGGACTTGCTCGCGGACGTCTTGCAGGCCCCGTGCCGCCTCCTGTACCATGCGGGCCCGCTCCACGGTCGCCCTCATCGTCCATTCGAGAAGCCCCATGAACCGACCTGGTCCCGATGCCCCCTTGCGCGCCAGCGTTCTGGTAGTGGCCTGGCGGCGTGATCGGGATCTCGGTTCCTGCCTGGATGCGATTTTCGATCAGACCCTGGCGCGTGATCAGTACGAAGTGATCGTCATCGACAATGGCGGCAACCCGCTGACCCATGCCTCGCACGGCGATCGCGTCGACTCATGGCTGGAAACGGGTGCAAATCTTGGATGTTCTGGCGGGCGCAACTTCGGGGCGGCGCGAGCTCGGGCGGCCTTGATCGCGTTCGTCGACGATGACGGCATCATCGGGCGCAACTTCTTGTCCACCGCGATTGACGTCCTGAACGCCAGCCCCGAGATTGCCGGCGTGCGCGGTCGCGTCATCGCCAAGAATCACCCGCTGTTGACCATGGTCTCGGGCGTCTACGACCTCGGGCCGGAGCCGTATCAGCGAGTCATCCTCGACTGTGAAGGCTGCAGCGCGGTGCGTCGCGACGTGTTCATGGCCACCGATGGCTTTGACGAAAGGCTGGCGGGTGGCGAAGGCTTGGACTGGACCGTGCGCATGATGCAACGCTTTCCCGGCCTGCGCGTGGCGTACGAACCGAGCCTGGTGATGCGACATGATTACGTCGACAGCCTGCGAAGATTCCTTTCCAAGGCGCACATGAACCACAAAGCCCGCTTGCGCCGTGACGCGGACTTGCAGAACTTCCCGAACCTCAATCCGCCCTCGGGAACGTTCCAGTTCGACTACATGCCGGATCGCCGCCCGTTCGTGGCCCGATTCGTGTCGCGACTGGGCGATCTGGTGTTGCGGGGCGCGGCATTCGTGCCGGAAATCAAAGCGGACGTCCGGAAGTAGCCCACCATGTGCGGAATTGCCAGCATCTTCGATCTACAGGGCGACGCCTCGCGTTTCGTCGACGCCGTTCGCCGCGGCGCCGAAGCCGTTCGCCATCGCGGTCCCGACGACGGCGGCTTGTACGTGGACGGCCCGGTCGCGCTGGGCTTTCGTCGTCTGGCCATCATCGACCTGACCGCCGCCGGCCATCAGCCGATGGCGTCCAAGGATGGCGCGTGGGTGGTCGTCTTCAACGGCGAGATCTACAACTACCTGCAGCTACGAGAGGAACTAGAACAGCACGGCGTCCGCTTCGTCGGTGAGAGCGACACCGAGGTACTCGTCGAGGCCCTCGCGTTCTGGGGCCCGGACTGCTTCGAGCGTTTCAATGGCATGTGGGCGGTGATGGCCTGGCATCGCGCTACGCAGACCTTGCTGGCTTGCCGCGACCCTTGGGGCATCAAGCCCCTGTTCCTGAGTGGGCACGTTGGGCAATGGGTTGGATTTTCTAGTGAGATAAAAGGGTTGCGGGCGATGGGTTGCCGGCTTGGTGGCGTCGACGGGGTCGCGGCGCGGCGATTCCTGGACGCCGGCGAACTCGACGTCGATCAGCGCACCATGTTCTCGAACGTATCGCGGATCCGCCCGGGTTGCCTCTACCGATTCCGCGCCGGGCATGCGTACACGGTGACCCCCTACGCCGACGGCACCGAGCGCGCCAACATCCCGGAATTTCAGGAGTCGGAGACTGGCGAACGGATCTACGTGGAAGCCTTTCGCGACGCGTTCCTGAAATCCGTGCAATTGCGCTTGCGGGCGGATGTCGACGTGGGCACCTGCCTGTCGGGCGGGCTGGATTCGACGGCGATTGCCTGTGCCGCGGCGCGCTTCCTCGACGTGGCCGGCGCGCGCACCTGCCGCCACGCGTTCACCGCCTTGCTGCCGGAATTCAACGAATCCGAGTATATCCGCCCGGTCATCGAGCTCACGGGCGCTGAATGGCACGTCACGGTGGGCAGCGACATCCAGGTGCGCGATCGGCTGCCGGCTTTTTTCCGCGCCCACGACGAACCCGTGCATTCCCTGAGCGCGATGGCGGGCTTTCTGGTGCAGGGGCTCGCCGGCGACGCGGGCGTCAAGGTGCTGCTGAACGGTCAAGGCAGCGATGAAGTGCTCGCCGGGTACCCGAGTTCGGTGTTGCCGTATCTCCGCACGGTGCTCAGGGAGGACGGCCTGGGCTACGGGATGACGCAGGCCATGGCCGAAGGGGGGAGCGCGGCATCCGGTGTCGGCCTGTTATTGCGCGCCAAGGCGGGCATGGTCACGCGCAAGTTGCCGAGTTCGCTCGAAGCATTGCTGCGTCGTCCGGTTCGTGCGCTCGCGGGCTCGCCGGACCGCATGGATTCGGTCCGCAACGACGGTCCGCTGGGGCCCAGCCAGCACCGATCGCGGCCGCCCACGGACAACCTGGGGCCGGCGCTCTCGGATCAGGTGTTCCGCTCGCCCCTGCCGCTGTTCCTGCGCATAGAAGACGCGAATTCCTCGGCATTCTCGCTCGAATCGCGCCTGCCGTTCCTGGATCCGAACGTGATCGCGCTGGCCCGCTCGGCACCGGCGCGTATGCTGCGACGGGGCGGCCTGAACAAGTACCTGCTGCGGCGTATCTTGCCCGGCCTGGTGCCCGACATCGTGTGGCAACGCCGGGAGAAGATGGGTTTTCCCGTGCCACACGCGCGCTGGTTCCGCGGCCCGTTGCGCGACATGTTGACCGAGACGCTGAGTGACGAGCGCGTGCGAAGGCGCGGTTGGTTCGAGGTCGCGCCGGTGCGTGCCATGATCAAGCAGTTCCTCGACGATCCGAAGCAGCCGCTTCCCCCGAGTCTGATGCGCATGTTCCTGCTCGAGCGCTGGGCCCGCGAGCAGTTGGACAACTGACACGAAAGCCGGGGCGCTCACCTTGACACGCGGCTGGCGCGGCCTAGCCTGTGGCCCCCTGTGACCGCCCGGAGGCTTCATGTTCGCCCGCCCAGTATCCGCCAAGACCTCTAGATTCCTGTACATTCGCCTTGTCGCCGGGTTGGCGCTCGTGTGGGCCTGCGCTTGCGGCAGCGACCCGAAGCCCGCTGCGGCCGCCACGGATACCGCCCAGCCAAGCGACAGCGCGATCGCGGACACGCCCGGCGGCCAGGATGCCAGCGCGGCAGATCAGGTCGGCACCGACACCGTGCAGTCCACCCCGGACGTCTTGCAGAGCCCCGACGTGCCAGCGGCGGTGGTCGGGTGCGCCTCGCTGTTGCCGTGCGCGCTGAACTGTCCGCCCGTCCCCAAGGGAACCGCCGATTCGTGCACGCAGAAGTGCGCAAACCAAACCGACAGCAAGCCGACGAGCCTGGACTTCGACGCGGTGGTGCAGTGCGCGGTCTCCCTGTGCGCCGACGCGACCACCACGACCGCACGCAACGGTTGCGTCTGGGAGAAATGCTACGACAAGCTGGCGACTTGCGGTGGCTACGGCGCGGGCACGGCCACCTGCCTTCAAACGGCTGAATGCGCAGGTCGCTGCAGCCTCGGCAACACCGCGTGCTGGGGCGCCTGCCTGGAAAGCGCTGGCAAGACCGAAGCTTCGCAGTTCGCGCCGATCGCCGCCTGCGTCCTCGGCAAGTGCGGCACGGTCGCGGCCAGCGCTCGAGGCGCTTGTATCGAGAAGGAATGCCAAGTATCTGCTGGTACTTGCAAGGGACCGGGCTTGGATTGCACCTTCACCGAGGGCTGCCAGGCCAAGTGCCCGCCGGTCGTGCCGGGCTCGTCCAACGATTGTCTCGCGTTCTGCGATCTGCTCACGAGCCCGGTCGCCCTCGCGCAGGAGGCGTCGTACACCACGTGCAAGGCGCAGTGCGACGGCGTGCTGAACAAGTTCGACTGCTACAAGAACAAGTGCAGCGCCGAACAGGACGCGTGCTTCGCCGGGGCAGGCACGATCAACTGCCAGGAAATCTACAAGTGTACCAAGGAGTCGTGCGAGGGCATCGGCGGTGACGAGGTGTGCATCGCCGGCTGCGTGCAGAAGGGCGCGGCCAAGGCGAAGGACGGCTGGGTACACTACGAAGGCTGCATTCTCCAGCACTTGAATTCGGCCGAAGCGAAGAACGCCGGCTGCAGCTTTCCCTACGACGAAGCCAGTTGCCTGGACATCATCAAGGGCTTTTGCAGTGGCGAATCGGCCGCCTGCTTCAAGCCGCAATAGCCATGGCCGCGGAACTGCTGCCGATCGAAGAGGCGCTCCAGCGCGTGCTCGCCCAGGTTCGGCCGCTGCGAGCGGAGACCGTTGCTCTGGAAGACGCTTGGAATCGCGTGCTTGCGGAGCCGGCGCTCGCGGATTCGGACCAGCCTGGTTTTGATCGGTCGGCGATGGACGGCGTGGCGGTGCGCGCGGCCGACGCGAGTGCGGCAGGGGCGCTGTTGCGCGTGATCGGCGAGTCGGCGGCTGGATCGCCTTCGAACAAGACCGTGCTACCGGGCACTTGCGTGCGCATCATGACGGGCGGCGTGATGCCCGGAGGTGCCGACGCAGTGGTGCCGGTCGAACGCATCGAGATGCAACCCTTGGCAGGGACGCTGCGTCTGCTGGATGCGGTACGGGCCGAGCAGCACGTGGCTCGCCGCGGTTCCGAAGTGCGCGAGGGCGAAATCGTGGTGCCGGCGGGCACTCTCCTGACGGGAGCGCGGCTGGGCGTGCTGGCGACGTTCGGCCATGCCCACGTGGCGGTCGCTCGCAAGCCCGTGGTTGCGGTACTGCCGACCGGAAACGAGATCGTGCCGGTGGACCACTCGCCGCGACCGGGGCAGGTGCGTGACGCCAATCGCCATGCGTTGACCGGACTTCTACGCGGTATGGGCGTGCAGGTGCTGCAGAGGCCGGTCGCGGTCGATCAGCGCGCGGCACTGGCGGCCGAGATCGAGGCGGCGTGGCAGGTGGCCGACGTGGTCGTGATGTCAGGAGGCGTGTCCGCGGGCGACTACGACTTCGTGGCCCCGGCACTGCTGGACATAGGCGCGACCTGCCATGTGCACAAGATCCGCATCAAGCCCGGGAAACCGTTCCTGTTCGCGACGCGGGTGCGGCCGGAGACCGGCGACGTGCAACTCGCGTTCGGGCTGCCCGGCAATCCGATCAGTTCCTACGTGTGCGGCGCGTTGTTCGTGCTGCCGGCGCTGGCGGCGCTGCAGGGCGAGCGCGCTCCAGCCTGGCAGATCGTGCGAGTGCCGACGCGCGATCGCTTGCCGGCGGTGGGGCCGCGGACCGAACTGCTGCCGGCGCGCCTGATCCACGATGAGCACGGCACGAGCGTGGAGGTTCTGGCGGTGCGCGGCTCGGCGGACCTGGCGCATTTCGCGCTGGCGACGTGGATGGTGGTGCGGCCGGCGGGCGGGCCCGAAGCGCTGCCAGGAACGCCAGTAGATCTGCTGGTGTGGCCTCGGCCCTGACCTCGGCGTTGCTGAGGCTAGAAGGGCGACCGCTGCAGCACGCCGCGCAATTCCGCGAGCGACTGGTACGCGTTGTCGCGGAAGATCACCTCGTCGCCCTCCGTGAAGCCGGCCTTGCCGATGGCCTTGACCACCTGCTCGGCAGCTGACGCCGCGGTCTCCTCGTTCTCGCAAATCGGCGCCGTCGGGCGTTCGGTCGCCTTCCACACCTGCGCGGAGAACTTGCCGAATTGCTTCTTCATGTCGCATTTGAACGTAGCCATGTCGCTCCTGGTTGGCGGCCGCACGATCGTGTCGCGTCGGGGATGATGCCGCATGGTAGGTTTGCCTCGCGAATTCCGTCAACGCCGAGTCTGTGCTGCGCGGGCGAGCTGCCGGCCGATCGGCAAGATCCCTGGCCTTGGCATTGACAGCACGGGAATGGTTTCGCTACTGTCCCGGGCGTGTGTTGCGGGGTCAACCACTGACTCGATTCGCAACCCGGCTTGCGTCATCCCGCGCCACCCATTCCAACCGGCACAGCGATCAGGAGTTCACCCCCATGAAGCGTTACTTTACCCCGGCCCTTGCTGCTCTTGGCCTGTGCGCCTCGATCGGCCTCGTTGCTTGCGGTACCACGGACAAGAACGGCGGCACTGTCGCGGTTGCTGACGCCGTCGACAGCGTCGGTGGCGGCTCCGACATTTCCGCCGCCGGCGACGTCAAGGACACCACCGGCCCCGGCGCCGACTCGGCTGGCACGGATGCCACTGGAACCGATGCCTCGGGCACCGACGCCGCCGCCGCACCGGACGTCATCGCCGCCAAGGGCTGCACCCCGGCGTGCACCCCGACGCAGTTCTGCGACGTGACCGTCGCGACGCCGAAGTGCGTCGACATCGCCTGCACCTTGCCCAGCAAGTGGGGCGTCGCCGGCAACGGCCTGATGCAGAAGATGTCCAAGCTCAAGGTCACCGACAACATGGTCAAGGCCATGGTCGGCGGCGTCGAGAAGGACGTGCTCGACGGCTGCGACCTGGACAAGGACGGCGTGCCGAACAACGTGCTCGGCAAGGTCGGCACGCTGTACAAGGACCTGAACAAGACGCTGAACGACAAGGTCGTCGACGGCACTGTGGTCATCGCGCTCGAGCCGCTCGACTACAAGACCGACAACTCGCCGTTCGACTTCAATGTCTTGATCGGCGACGTCGATGCCAGCAACGCCAAGTGCGACGTGCAGAGCGACTCCGCCAACTGCAAGTACACGGTCAGCAAGCTGAGCTACGACATCAGCAAGGCCTCGGGCAACTGCCCGTCCAAGGTCACGTTCCCGGGCGCCACGATCAACGGCGGCAAGCTGAAGGCCCAGGCCACGGCGTTCGTCATCAACATCCCGGTCGTGGGCATCAACCTCAAGCTGACGATCTCCAAGCCCCAGGTCACCGGCGACGTCACCGACGGCACTTCGTGGAAGAGCACCAAGGGCGCGCGCCTGTGCGGCGTCATCACCAAGGACGACCTGAACGCGGCCATCGACGCCGTGCCGGATGACGTCCTCAAGGCCATCGGCGACAAGGCCACGGTCAAGACCCTGGTCGGCAGCATCCTGAAGCCGGACATCGACGGCGACGAAGACGGCATCAAGGAGTCCATCTCGGTTTCGCTGGACTTCGAGACCGTGGGCGGCACGCTCACCGGCATCACCGCGAAGTAATCGTTCTGGTTTCTAGGCTGGCGGCGGAGCGCTCCTGCGGGAGACTCCGCCGTCGGCCGTTTTGGGCCACGAACGTTGCCAGATCTGGTCTGCCGGTGCGATCGGATTCAGGCGGGAAGCGAGCGCGCCGGCCAAAACGAAAAAAGCCCAGGAGTCACCTCCCGGGCTTTTTTCGTTTCTGGCGGAGCGGACGGGACTTGAACCCGCGACCTCCGGCTTGACAGGCCGGCGTTCTAACCAACTGAACTACCACTCCAACATCAGCACCAGCACAGAACCATTCTCGAGGTGGGCGAAGCAGGGATCGAACCTGCGACCCGCGGCGTGTAAAGCCGAAGCTCTACCTCTGAGCTATTCGCCCGGGTGGCGTCGCCAAACGCCTGCATGAGCGCACGGCTCGTTGCCAGCTGCACACAGCGCCTGCCTGCAGCGGGGCGGGACATTAGGGGACAACGCCGATGGTGTCAACACAGCGGCTGGAACTTTCGTGCTGGGCTGCTTGCCTCAAACCGGGTGCAGGCTCGTCGCGTAGATGTCCGTGGGCGCCATGCGGTACGCGCTCGGCACGCTCGTCAGTCGCACCAGGGCCCGCCTGCCGGCCCAACGGGCTACGTGTTCGTCCACGCGGATCTGCGTGCCCGGGCTGACCGCCAGCAGTTGCAGCGGGTCCAGGCCTGGGCCAGCCATCGCGTCGGCGCCATGGGGCCGATCCGCGACTACAGCGGCGCGCGCCTCCAGGCGGGGCTCTGGAATCCTCGACAGCTGGGCGTGCATCGCCGCCACGGTGTCCAGCAAGTGGCTCACCGCGCCGCGCGCGTCGCCTCCACAACCCAGGCGGATTTCGATGTGCGGGCCCGCGGGTCCCGATACTTCCGCCCCCGCCGCGCGCAGTTCGTCGAGCGCTCCGGCCAGGACGTGCCTCGCGATTTGTTCCAGGGCTTCGGGACCATACGCCACGCCGGTCGCTTGGACCTGGCGCACTTCGATCAGCGCCCGAATCGCGTCCACGTCGCGGCGGCCCGGCACTGGCGTTCCGCGCACCGGCGTCTTCGGTCGCCGCAGCAGGTTCGACGATGGCGGTCGCATCGTGACCACGCGTGTGCCGGCAAGGCGCGCCTCGGCCAGCAACTGGCGGTGGCGCAAGCGGATGACCCGCAGAGACTCGCGCACCTGACGTGCCGTATCGGGACGCATTTCCGGCGATTTCTCGAGCAGCGGAGCCAGCCAGGCCTCGAGGCCTTCGGGGATCTGGTCGGCAGGCATACGCGACGCGAGCGGCGGTGGTGGCGTCAGCAACTGATGGTGGCACAGGTCCAGCGGTGTGTTGCCCTGGAACGGCGGTTCACCGGTCAGGAGTTCGTATGCCACGCAACCTACGAGATACAGGTCCGTCCTCGCGTCTACCGCCACGCCGCGCACTTGCTCCGGGCTCATGTAGGCGGGCGTACCGACCACCCCGACGTCATCGGACTTCACGATCGGTCCTGGCCCCTGGGCGATGCCGAAGTCGACCAGCTTGCAGTGCGCCGTTCCCGGGCCCCTGGGCTGCGTTGCCGTGGACTTGGGCAGCATGATGTTCTCGGGCTTGACGTCGCAGTGGATGACCCCCGCGTCATGGCACGCCGCCAGCGCCGCCAGCAGATTGTCCAACACCTGCAAGCCCGTCGTGACGTCCAGGCCATGACCGTTGCGCAGCACGCGATCGCGCACGCTTTCGCCTTCGACCAGTTCCATGTCGATGAGCAGGGTGCCGTCCGCGGTGCGCCCGAATCGATGCAGCCCGACCACGCCGGGATGCGAGACCATCCGTACCAACCTGGCTTCTTGCAGGAATCGCTGTGCACTCGTGGCGTTGCTGGCATACTCGGTCTTGAGGAGCTTGAGCGCGATCTCGCGTTGGGTCAGGCGATCCAAGGCGCGAAAGACAGTGCCCATGCCGCCCGCGCCGATCAGTTCGACCAGTTCGTAGCGCTGGTCGAGCACATCGCCGGCCCGCCCGTCAAACGCGGTCACGAGCTCGAGCGGCGCCCCGTCAGTGGGACACACACGCCGACGCCCACGGAAATGCCGTCTGCACTGACGGCAGAAGAGCAGGTCGGGTTGCAGGTGCTTGTTCGGCATACCGTACTTCGGGCAGGGCGGGTCGCCCCTCGCCACGCGATGGTGCGGCGGATGCGAAGGAACGCAAAAAATCCGATGTTAATAAGCAGATCGCCAAGCGACATTTCGTTACGCGCGTCGCTTGATCACGGCAATCATCTGTAACTTCAGCGGTCTCCGGTCCCGGCTCCGGCTCCGGCTCCGGCCCCGGCTCCGGCCCCGGCTCCGG